>NZ_JAUHUI010000058.1:0-30581 GCF_030418155.1 Pseudomonas sp. 2,4-D | reverse complement strand
CCTGGGCTTGCTTGAATCCCTGTGGGAGCGGAGATGGCACCGGCGTTGCCGGTGTTCGCGGGTAAACCCGCTCCTACAAGGGAAGGGTGCAACGCCAGGCAGGGGCGCCCCCCGCACACCCTTCAGGACAACGTCGCCTCCCATAATTCGAGTCAGAACACTAGAATAGCCCCCACGCACCTATACAGAAGCGCTCTATGTCCAATTCTGTCGAACCTGAAACCCTGGCCCAGCTGCCGTTGGACGAGCTTGTCGCCTGCCATGAATGCGACCTGCTGCTGCGCAAGCCCGTGCTGCAGCATGATGAGAAAGCCCAATGCCCGCGCTGCGGCTACGAGCTCTATGCCCACCGGCACAATGTGGTCAATCGCAGCCTGGCCTTGGTGCTGACGGCCCTTTTGCTGTTCGTGCCGGCCAATTTCCTGCCGATCATGCAGTTGCACCTGCTTGGCCAGACTTCGGACGATACGGTCTGGAGTGGCGTGCTAGGCCTGTACAACTCGGGAATGCGCGGTGTTGCCGTAGTGGTACTGCTCTGTAGCATGGTCATTCCGCTGGCGAAGCTGCTCTGTCAGCTGGCCGTGCTGTTGAGCATCCGCTTGAACTTCGGGCGTGACTACGGCCTGGTCTTCTACCGCATCTATCACCACCTGCGTGACTGGGGCATGCTCGAGGTCTATTTCATGGGGGTGCTGGTGGCCATCGTCAAACTGGTGGACCTGGCCGAACTGACCGTGGGCCTTGGGCTGTTCTGTTTCATCAGTCTGTTATTGATTCAGGTGTGGCTCGAAGTGGTGATGTCGCCCCACCAGATCTGGAGTGCGCTATCGGGGGAGGACCTGCATGCGGGCGATTGACGCAGGCATTGTTGTCTGCAATGAGTGTCACGAGCTGAACAGGCAAGAGCCAGACAGCACTTCGCAAACCTGCACACGTTGCGGCGCTATCGTGCATGCACGCCGGCCGAACAGTATCGTGCGCACCTGGGCGTTGCTGATTGCGGCGTCGATCCTCTACATCCCGGCCAACATACTGCCGATCATGACCGTGAGTACCCTCGGTCAGGGTAGCCCGGACACCATCATGTCCGGTGTCATCACCCTGCTCAAGCACGGCATGGTGCCCATTGCGGCTGTGGTGTTCATTGCCAGTATCCTGGTCCCCACGTTCAAGCTGGTGGGTATCGGCTTGCTGTTGTACTCCGTTCAGCGGCGGCAGCCGCTTTCGGCCCGGCAGCGGATATTGATGTACCGCTTCATCGAATTCATTGGGCGCTGGTCCATGCTGGATATCTTCGTCATTGCCATCCTGGTGGCAGTGGTGAATTTTGGCCGAATAGCCAGTGTCGAAGCCAACCTGGGCGCTGTCGCCTTCGCAACTGTGGTGATCCTGACAATGCTTGCCGCTTTAACTTTCGATCCCCGACTGATTTGGGATAACACGGAGTCGGATGACGACCATGAGTGACCTGCCAACGGCTAAAACCCGCCCAGCCTCGAACTGGTCGGCCATCTGGATCCTGCCTTTGATTGCGCTGATGATCGGTGGCTGGCTCGCGTGGCAGGCCTACCGCGACGCTGGTGTGGAAATTGAAGTCCGCTTCGAGTCGGGAGAGGGTATCGTCGCCAACAAGACCGAGGTCATCTACAAAGGCATGCCGGTTGGCAAGGTGAAAAGCCTGGTGCTCGACGCCAAGGGCGACACGCAGGGGGTGATCGCTACCATCGAGATGAACAAGGCTGCCGAGCCCCATCTAACCAAAGGCACGCGTTTCTGGCTGGTGAAGCCGAGTGTCAGCCTGGCCGGTATATCTGGCCTTGAAACACTGGTGTCGGGTAACTACATCGCCGTTAGCCCGGGAGAGGGGGAACGTACCAAACGCTTTGTGGCATTGAAGGTGGCGCCACCGCTCTCGGATTCTGAACCAGGCCTGCACCTGACCCTCAAGGCCGACAGGCTGGGCTCGCTCAATCGTGACAGCCCGGTGTTCTACAAGCAGATTCAGGTTGGCCGGGTGAAAAGCTACCGCCTGTCCGAGGACCAGAGCACCGTAGAGGTGAAAGTCTTCATCGAGCCGGCCTACGCCAGCCTGGTGCGCAAGCACACGCGTTTCTGGAACGCCAGCGGTGTCAGCATCGATGCTTCGCTTTCGGGTGTGAAGGTGCGCAGTGAGTCGTTGTCGAGCATTGTGGCGGGTGGTATCGCCTTCGCCACGCCGGAGTACCGCAAGGACAGCCCTCCCACCGATCCGAGCCTGCCGTTCCGCTTGTACGAGGACTTCGATGCCGCCCAGGCGGGTATCCGGGTAAAAGTGAAGCTGAGCGATTATGAAGGCCTGCAGGCGGGTCGCACGCCGGTCATGTACAAGGGTATCCAGGTGGGCTCGCTGAAAGCCCTGAAGATGGAGGACAACCTGGCCAGCGCTTCGGCCGAGCTGACACTCGACCCACTGACCGAGGACTACCTGGTAGACGGGACACAGTTCTGGGTAGTCAAACCGTCGATTTCCCTGGCGGGAATCACTGGCCTGGAAGCCTTGGTCAAAGGTAACTACATCGCCATTCGTCCTGGTGAGAAGGGCGCACGGCCAGAGCGTGAGTTCGAGGCGCGTGCCAAGGCGCCGCCGCTCGACCTCAAAGCGCCGGGCCTGCACATGGTGTTGTTCGCCGACACCTTGGGTTCGCTGGAAATCGGCAGCCCGGTGACGTACCGCCAGGTGAAGGTGGGTAGCGTGCAGAGCTATCAGTTCGCCCGTAACAGCAACCGCATCCTGATCGGTGTGCATATCGAGAAGGAGTACGAGAAGCTGGTCAATGGTTCGTCGCGCTTCTGGAACGTCAGTGGGATCACCCTGACCGGCGGCCTGTCGGGCATCAAGATCAAGAGTGAGTCGCTGCAAACACTGATGGCCGGCGGTATTGCGTTCGATACACCACGGCCCGATGTACCGCTGAAACGGCACATTCCACGCTTCCGCCTGCATGACAGCCAGGAAGCGGTGAACCGTGCGGGTACGTTGATCACCATCCGTGTAGAGCGTGCCGATGGCCTGAAACCGGGCACGGCCATCCGCTTCCGCGGCCTGGATGTGGGCAGCATCGAGAGCGTCGACCTCACCGATGACCTGCAGGCGGTGCTGCTACGGGCGCGCATTACCGAAGCGGCGGATCGTATTGCCCGTGCCGGTACGCAGTTCTGGGTGGTCAAGCCGGCCCTGGGCCTGGTGCGCACTGAAAACCTGGACACCTTGATAGGTGGGCAGTACCTGGAAGTGCAGCCAGCAGCCAAGAACCGTGGGCCACAGCGCGATTTCATCGCCCTGGCCGAGGCACCGGAGGTAGCAGGGCCAGAGGTCGGCCTGCCATTGACGCTCAGTGCGCCACGCCGCGGCTCGATCAAGCCGGGTGTGCCGGTTACCTATCGTGAGGTTGCGGTGGGCAAGGTGACAGGCTTCGAGCTGGGCCAGAGCGCTGACCGCGTGCTGATTCATATCCTCATCGAGCCGCGCTATGCCGCCTTGGTGCGCAGCGGTAGCCGCTTCTGGAACAGCAGTGGTTTCGGTTTCGACTGGGGTCTGTTCAAGGGCGCTACAGTGCGTACCGAGTCGGTGGAAACCCTGATCGATGGCGGTATCGCCTTCGCAACGCCAGATGGCGAGCAGATGGGTAACCCGGCACGGCCGCAGCAGACCTTTGCCTTGTTCGAAAAGGCCGAGGATGAATGGCTGCAGTGGGCACCGAAGATTCAGATCGCCAAGTGATGTAAAAGTAGGGCCGCCAAGCGCGGCCCTGCTTTTTTGTGGGAGCGGCCTTGCGTCGCGAAAGGGGCGCGTAGCGGCCCCTCGGTTTCAGCGCAGAAGCTGAGATTGCCGGGGCTGCTCCGCAGCCCTTTCGCGACACACAGAGATCGAGTCCCACATGGGCTGTGCCCGCAAGCATAAATCGCAGGCAACAAAAAACCGACCCTAGGGTCGGTTTTTCGACTAGCGCGTCGCTTAGGCAGCTGCAGCTTCTTTCAGCGCCTTGATGTGGCCATTCAGACGGCCTTTGTGACGAGCAGCCTTGTTCTTGTGGATGATACCCTTGTCGGCCATACGGTCGATTACAGGTACAGCCAGAACGTAAGCGGCTTGCGCTTTTTCGGCGTCTTTTGCGTCGATGGCTTTAACTACATTCTTGATGTAGGTGCGGACCATGGAACGCAGGCTGGCGTTGTGGCTGCGACGCTTCTCAGCCTGTTTTGCACGTTTCTTGGCGGAAGGTGTGTTGGCCACCGTCGAGCTCCTCGAAAGACTTTAGGTAAATAGCAAACAAAATAGGCCGCGAATCATGCCGATCAGTCGAGCGGATGTCAAGGCCACCTGCAAGGTTCCGCCGAGCGGTGCGCCAACAAGCGGGAAAGATTCCTTTCTGCTGCGCGACCTGTACACTCGGGAATTTTTGGCTCCCCTGCGAAGGCGCGGGAGTATCGCACATTCGGACGCTGTCTGGCAGCGTCCTCTGTCATTGGCGTGAATCTTTTCGATGAACCTGCTCAAATCCCTGGCTGCAGTAAGCTCGATCACCATGATTTCGCGGGTGCTGGGCTTTGTTCGCGACACCATCCTGGCCCGCATCTTTGGTGCTGGTGTCGCTACCGATGCCTTCTTCATCGCGTTCAAACTGCCCAACCTGTTGCGGCGCATCTTCGCCGAAGGCGCATTCTCCCAAGCCTTCGTGCCGATTCTGGCCGAGTACAAGACCCAGCAAGGCGAGGAGGCGACGCGCACCTTCATTGCCTATGTCAGCGGCCTTCTGACCCTGGTGCTGGCCCTGGTGACCGCTATCGGCATCCTCGCTGCACCGTGGGTGGTGTGGGCGACGGCCCCGGGTTTTGTCGACAGCACCGAAAAATACGAGCTGACCACCGACCTGTTGCGGGTGACGTTTCCTTATATATTCCTGATCTCGCTGTCTTCCCTGGCCGGAGCGATCCTCAATACCTGGAACCGCTTTTCGGTGCCGGCCTTCACGCCTACCTTGCTGAACGTGGCGATGATCGCCTTCGCCGTGTTGCTGACGCCGTACTTCAACCCCCCAATCATGGCGTTGGCCTGGGGCGTGCTGGCGGGTGGCCTGGCGCAGTTGCTGTACCAGCTGCCAGCGCTGAAGAAGATCGGCATGCTCGTGCTGCCGCGACTGAACCTCAAGGACGTGGGTGTGTGGCGGGTACTGAAGCAGATGCTGCCGGCGATCCTGGGGGTGTCGGTGAGCCAGATCTCGCTGATCATCAACACCATCTTCGCCTCCTTCCTGGTGGCCGGCTCGGTGTCGTGGATGTACTACGCCGACCGCCTCATGGAGCTGCCTTCCGGTGTGTTGGGCGTTGCTCTGGGCACCATCCTGCTGCCGACCCTGGCCAAGACCTACGCCAACAAGGACCGCGAGGAGTACTCACGGATTCTCGACTGGGGCCTGCGCCTGTGCTTCCTGCTGGTGCTGCCCTGCACCCTGGCTTTGGCCATTCTTGCCGAGCCGCTGACCGTTGCGCTGTTTCAATATGGCAAGTTCAGCGCGTTTGATGCGGCCATGACCCAGCGGGCGTTGATCGCCTATTCCGTGGGCTTGCTGGCGATCATTCTGATCAAGGTGCTGGCACCTGGCTTCTATGCGCAGCAGAATATTCGCACGCCGGTGAAGATCGCAGTCTTCACCTTGGTCTGCACCCAGCTGTTCAACCTTGCCCTGGTCGGCCCGCTTGCACATGCCGGCCTGGCATTGGCGATCAGCCTCGGTGCCTGCCTGAATGCCGGTTTGCTGTTCTGGAAGCTGCGCAGTCAGCAGCTGTTCGAGCCTCAGCCTGGCTGGGCAGTGTTCCTGCTCAAGCTTGTGTTGGCGGTGGCGCTGATGTCGGCAGTACTACTGGCGGGCATGCACTATATGCCGGCCTGGGAACAGGGCATCATGCTTGAGCGCTTCCTGCGGCTTGGGGCGCTGATCCTGGCGGGCGTCGTGACGTATTTTGGCTGCCTGTACCTGTGTGGCTTCCGGCCCCGGCATTTCGCTCGCAAGGCCTTGCACTGAGGCTTTTGGCGGGTCAGGCGTCGGTTTTTCGCATTCCACGCCGCCCTTGGGCGCTGCTGCCTGTCACCAGCGCCCGGGTGTGGTTATAATCGGCCACTTTATGAGCAAGAAGCGCGTTATGCAGCTGGTTCGAGGTCTTCACAACCTGCGCCCCGAGCACCGGGGCTGTGTCGCCACCATTGGCAACTTCGACGGGGTTCACCGCGGCCACCAGGCAATCCTGGCGCGTCTGCGCGAGCGCGGTCAGGCCTTGGGCCTGCCGACCTGCGTGGTGATCTTCGAACCGCAACCACGCGAGTACTTCGCACCCGATACCGCGCCAGCGCGCCTGGCCCGGCTGCGCGACAAGATCGAGCTGCTGGCGACCGAAGGTATCGACCGGGTGCTGTGCCTGGCGTTCAACCATCGTCTGAGCAAGCTCAGTGCCGATGCCTTCGTCAAGGCCATCCTGGTCGACGGCCTGGGCGTGCGTCATCTCGAAGTGGGCGATGACTTCCGCTTCGGCTGCGATCGCGCTGGCGACTTCGCTTTCCTGGTCGAGGCCGGCAACGCGTACGGCTTTACCGTCGAGGCCGCCAACACGGTCATCCAGGATGGCCTGCGGGTCAGCAGCACAGAAGTGCGCAAGGCCTTGTCCGAGGGCGACTTCGAACTGGCCGAACACCTGCTGGGCCGCCCGTACCGCATTACAGGCCGCGTGCTGCACGGCCAGAAGCTGGCCCGCCAGCTCGGCACACCAACCGCCAACATCCAGCTCAAGCGCCGCCGCGTGCCGCTGTCCGGGGTATACCTGGGCAGCATCGTGATCGACGGCAAAGCTTGGCCGGGTGTCGGCAATATCGGCGTGCGCCCCACCGTTGCCGGTGATGGGCGCCCGCACCTGGAGATTCATCTTCTGGACTTTGCCGGCGATCTTTACGGCCGGCGCCTGACGGTGGAGTTCCACCACAAGCTGCGTGAAGAGCAGCGATTCGCCTCCCTGGAGGCGCTGAAGTCGGCGATCGATGCGGATATCGCCGCCGCACGTGCACATTGGCACGCTCAACCGCTAACGAAGAGCCTGAAATGACCGACTACAAAGCCACGCTTAACCTTCCGGACACCGCCTTCCCCATGAAGGCCGGCCTGCCTCAGCGCGAACCGCAGATCCTGCAGCGCTGGGACAGCATTGGCCTGTACCAGAAGCTGCGCGAAATTGGCAAGGATCGTCCCAAGTTCGTCCTGCACGACGGCCCGCCCTATGCCAACGGCAAGATTCACATCGGTCATGCGCTGAACAAGATCCTCAAGGACATGATCGTCCGTTCCAAGACCCTGGCCGGCTTCGATGCGCCGTACGTGCCAGGCTGGGACTGCCACGGCCTGCCGATCGAGCACAAGGTCGAGGTTACCCACGGCAAGCACCTTTCTGCCGACCGTACCCGCGAGCTGTGCCGCGAGTACGCTGCCGAGCAGATCGAAGGGCAGAAGACCGAGTTCATCCGCCTGGGCGTACTGGGTGACTGGGACAATCCATACAAGACCATGAACTTCGCCAACGAGGCCGGTGAAATCCGCGCTTTGGCCGAGATGGTCAAGCAAGGCTTCGTGTTCAAGGGCCTGAAGCCGGTGAACTGGTGCTTTGATTGCGGTTCGGCGCTGGCTGAAGCAGAAGTCGAGTACGCCGACAAGAAGTCGCAGACCATCGACGTGGCCTTCCCGGTTGCCGATGAAGCCAAGCTGGCCGCCGCCTTCGGCCTGGCATCGCTGGCCAAGCCGGCCGCCATCGTGATCTGGACCACCACCCCGTGGACCATCCCGGCCAACCAGGCCCTGAATATCCACCCGGAATTCAAGTACGCCCTGGTCGACACCGGCGAACGCCTGCTGGTGCTGGCTGAAGAGCTGGTCGAGTCGTGCCTGAAGCGCTACAACCTGGAAGGTTCGGTCGTTGCCACCGCCCAAGGTTCGGCGCTGGAGCTGATCAACTTCCGCCATCCTTTCTACGATCGCCTGTCGCCAATCTACCTGGCCGACTACGTCGAACTGGGTGCCGGTACCGGCGTGGTGCATTCCTCGCCAGCCTACGGTGAAGACGACTTCGTCACCTGCAAACGCTACGGCATGGTCAACGACGACATCCTTACCCCGGTGCAGAGCAACGGCGTGTATGTCGAGTCGCTGCCATTCTTCGGCGGCCAGTTCATCTGGAAGGCCAACCCGGCCATCGTCGAGAAGCTGAGCGAAGTCGGTGCGCTGATGCACACCGAAACCATCAGCCACAGCTATATGCACTGCTGGCGCCACAAGACCCCGCTGATCTACCGTGCCACCGCGCAGTGGTTCGTGGGCATGGACAAGCAGCCGAGCACCGGCGAGCCGCTGCGTGAGCGTGCACTGAAAGCCATCGAAGACACCAAGTTCGTCCCGGCCTGGGGCCAGGCGCGCCTGCACGCGATGATCGCCAACCGCCCGGACTGGTGCATCTCGCGTCAGCGCAACTGGGGTGTGCCGATTCCGTTCTTCCTGCACAAGCAGACCGGCGAGCTGCATCCGCGCACTGTCGAACTGATGGAAGAAGTGGCCAAGCGTGTCGAGCAGCAAGGCATCGAGGCCTGGTTCAAGCTGGACGCTGCTGAACTGCTGGGCGCTGAAGCCGACCAGTACGACAAGATCGCCGACACCCTCGACGTGTGGTTCGACTCGGGCACCACCCACTGGCACGTGTTGCGTGGCTCGCACGACATTGGCCATGCCACCGGCCCGCGCGCCGATCTGTACCTGGAAGGTTCCGACCAGCACCGCGGCTGGTTCCACTCGTCCTTGCTGACCGGTTGCGCCATCGATAACCATGCGCCATACCGCGAACTGTTGACCCACGGGTTCACCGTGGACGAGAACGGCCGCAAGATGTCCAAGTCGCTGGGCAACACCATCGAGCCGGAGAAGGTCAACAACACCCTGGGTGCCGATATCCTGCGCCTGTGGGTTTCGGCCACCGACTATTCCGGTGAAATGGCCGTTTCCGAGCAGATCCTGCAGCGCAGTGCCGACGCCTACCGGCGTATCCGCAATACCGCCCGCTTCCTGCTGTCCAACCTGTCCGGCTTCGACCCGGCCCGCGACCTGCTGGCCCCGGAAGACATGCTGGCGCTGGACCGCTGGGCCGTGGACCGTACCCTGCTGCTGCAACGCGAACTGGAAGAGCACTACAGCGAGTACCGTTTCTGGAACGTCTACTCCAAGGTGCACAACTTCTGCGTACAGGAGCTGGGTGGCTTCTACCTCGACATCATCAAGGACCGCCAGTACACCACCGGCGCCAACAGTGTCGCCCGCCGTTCCTGCCAGACTGCGCTGTACCACATCAGCGAGGCGCTGGTGCGCTGGATCGCGCCGATCCTGGCATTCACCGCCGACGAAATCTGGCAGTACCTGCCGGGCGAGCGCAACGAGTCGGTAATGCTCAACGGCTGGTACCAAGGCCTGAGCGAGCTGCCGGAAGGCACCGAGTTGGACCGCGCCTACTGGGACCGCGTGATGGCAGTGAAGGCATCGGTCAACAAGGAGCTGGAAAACCAGCGCACCGCCAAGGTCATCGGCGGCAACCTGCAAGCCGAAGTGACCCTGTACGCCGACGAAGGCCTGAGTGCCGACCTGGGCAAGCTGGGCGACGAGCTGCGCTTCGTGCTGATCACCTCGGCCGCCAGCGTGGTGCCGTTCGCGCAGGCGCCGGCCGAAGCCGTAGCCACCGAAGTCGAAGGCCTCAAGCTGCAAGTGGTCAAGTCCGGCCACACCAAGTGCGGCCGTTGCTGGCACTTCCGCGCCGACGTCGGCAGCCATCCGGAGCACCCGGAAATCTGCGGCCGTTGCGTCGACAACCTGACCGGCTCTGGTGAGGTGCGCCACTATGCCTAACCCTGCAGCGGGGCGCTTCGGGCGCCTTGCATGGCTGTGGCTGAGCTTGCTGGTCCTGGTCGTCGACCAGGCCACCAAGCTGTACTTCAACAACGCTCTGACCATGTACCAGCAGATCGTGGTCATTCCTGACTACTTCAGCTGGACCCTGGCCTACAACACCGGTGCCGCGTTCAGCTTCCTGGCTGACGGTGCGGGTTGGCAGCGCTGGTTGTTCGCCCTGATCGCCGTGGTGGTCAGCGCGGTACTGGTCGTCTGGCTCAAGCGCCTGGGGCGCAACGAGACCTGGCTGGCCGTGGCGCTGGCGCTGGTGCTGGGTGGGGCGATTGGCAACCTGTACGACCGCATCGTGCTGGGCCATGTGGTCGACTTCATCCTGGTGCACTGGCAGAACCGTCATTACTTCCCGGCCTTCAACGTGGCCGACAGCGCCATCACCGTTGGTGCGGTGATGCTGGCGCTGGATATGTTCAAGAGCAAGAAGTCCGAGGATCCGGTCCATGACTGACACCCGTATCGGCCAGAACACCGAAGTCACCCTGCACTTCGCGCTGCACCTGGAAAACGGCGACACCGTCGACAGCACGTTCGATAAAGCCCCGGCCACCTTCAAAGTGGGTGATGGCAACCTGCTGCCGGGCTTTGAAAACGCCCTGTTCGGCTTCAAGGCCGGTGACAAGCGCACCGTGGTGGTTGCCCCGGAGAACGCCTTCGGCCAGCCTAACCCGCAGAACGTGCAGGTCATGCCGAGGTCCAACTTCGAAGGCATGGAGTTGTCCGAAGGGCTGCTGATCATCTTCAACGACGCCGCCAACACCGAGCTGCCGGGTGTGGTCAAAGCGTTCGATGACGATCAGGTCACCATCGACTTCAATCACCCACTGGCTGGCAAGACCCTGACCTTCGAGGTGGAGATCCTCGAGGTGAAGGCCCTGTAAGCCTGGAGCCGAGCATGCAAATCAAACTCGCCAACCCGCGCGGCTTCTGCGCCGGGGTCGACCGGGCGATCGAGATCGTCAACCGCGCGCTGGAAGTCTTCGGCCCGCCGATCTATGTGCGTCACGAAGTGGTGCACAACAAGTTCGTGGTGGAAGACTTGCGTAACCGCGGCGCCATCTTTGTCGAAGAGCTGGACCAAGTGCCGGACGATGTCATCGTCATCTTCAGTGCCCACGGTGTTTCCCAGGCTGTGCGCCAGGAAGCTGCTGGCCGTGGCCTGAAAGTGTTCGATGCCACCTGCCCGCTGGTGACCAAGGTTCACATCGAAGTGGCCAAGTACAGCCGCGATGGCCGTGAGTGCATTCTCATCGGCCACGAAGGGCACCCGGAAGTCGAAGGCACCATGGGCCAGTACGATGCCAGCAACGGCGGCGCCATCTACCTTGTCGAAGACGAGGAAGATGTTGCCAACCTGCAGGTGCGCGACCCGAACCACCTGGCTTTCGTCACCCAGACAACACTGTCGATGGACGACACCAGCCGCGTCATCGATGCGCTGCGTGCGCGGTTCCCGAACATCGGTGGCCCGCGCAAGGACGACATCTGCTACGCCACCCAGAACCGCCAGGACGCCGTCAAGCAACTGGCCGGCGAGAGCGACGTGGTGCTGGTGGTGGGCAGCCCGAACAGTTCCAACTCCAACCGTTTGCGCGAGCTGGCTGAGCGCATGGGCACCCCGGCCTACCTGATCGACGGTGCCGAGGACATGCAACGCGGCTGGTTTGACCAGACCGCGCGGATCGGCATCACCGCCGGTGCTTCGGCACCCGAAGTGCTGGTGCGTGGCGTGATCGAACAGCTCAAGGCCTGGGGCGCTACTGGCGCTGAAGAGCTGGACGGGCGCGAAGAGAACATCACCTTTTCAATGCCCAAAGAACTGCGGGTTCGCTCGCTGATCTGACGGGCAGCACCGCCGCCAATGCAGGGGCTGCTTTGCAGCCCTTGCGCGACTCAAGACTGTTCCTGCAATGACCGCGCTAGCAGCGGTCATTGCTCAGGTCCTCCGTAAGCACCCTGACTCTGCCGCTTGATGCCAGCACCACCTGATATCGGCTGCGAGCAGCGGCGCGTTCGCACATTTCCAGTGTTGCGCCCAACCAGCTGTTACCCAACGTCATTGGCATGCCCAGCGCACTGAATTTGAACTGCTCACCGCGATTGCTGGTTATTTTCAGCGGCTTTGGAAGGCGCTGTTCGCGCAGCACCTGCCGGTTATGCTCCAGCACTACCCGCCACCCATTCCCCCAATTACCGTCCAGCGCCAGCACCAGCACCGGCTGACCCTGCAACAGCGCATGGCTGCGTGCACTGCGCAGCGCCTGCGCCAGATCACGGGCAGCCGCCGCCCGGTGCAGGTCATCGCTCATTCGGGCGTAGGCCGGCATGCCCAGTTGGGTCAGCAAGACCGCCACGGCCAAGGCCGACAACATTTGTATCAGTGTTACGCCGCGTTGCTTCACCGTGCATTCCTCCCTGGACGTGCTTGGCTATAGCTTCCTGGCGGTTGGACAAGAGGTCCAGTCGCCCAAGTTGAAAGCAATGACGGGAAAAGTCGCAGGAGGTGCAGGGATGCACGAAAGGCAAGGGGGCATGACGCTTCTGGAAGTGCTGTTGGCGGTTGTGGTCGTGGCCGTGGGTATGTTCGCCGCAGCGGGGCTGCAACTGCAGGCCTTGCAGGCTGTGGACAGCGCGCGTCGCAATGGGCAGGCGGCAATGGCGGCGCACAGCGAGCATGAACGGGGGCGTCGATGAGGCACGGCCAACGTGGTTTTGGTTTGGTTGAGCTGATGTTGGCGCTGACTATCGGGTTGATGCTGTTGGCGGCCGCCAGTCAGCTCTTTGCATCGGCTCACCAGGCCTGGCGCCTGCAAAGTACTGCGCTGCGCATGCAGGATGAGGCGCGGCAGGCGTTGCTGCGCATGGCCCAGGATATTCGCATGGCCGGCATGTTTGGCTGTTTGCGCCTGAAACCTTCCGATTTCGATGACCCGGCATTACAGCAGGTCTTCGCTCGCCCCCTGGTGATCGAAGCGTCCACCCTCAGCCTGATCGTGGCGGAGTTGCCTGGGCAAGCTGGCCGACCTGACTGGTTTCTGCACACCAATTGCCTGACCGAAGTGTCTGTCGATGAAGCGCGCAAGGCTGGGGACCCACTGGTGTACCCGGTCAGCAGGTATGTCTACCAGCTCCAGGACGATAAGCTGAGGTTCAAACGCGGAAACAGCAAATTTCAACCGTTGGTTGATAATGTGCAGGCGATGCGTGTGGAGCGTGTGCAGATGGTGGGGGGAGAGCGGGTGGATATCAGCCTGACGCTTTACGAACCCACGCTCAAGGTTCAGCAGCACCATGAGTTGAGCGTCGCAATCCGCAACCCGGTCCCCGCTTCATGACTCACCAGCGTGGCGTGGTTCTTCTACTGGCCTTGGTCCTGAGCGTCCTGCTGGGCCTGCTTGCCACATCTGCCCTGCGCGACGCGCTGGTGGAATCGCGGATGACCGGCTACCTGAGCGATGGCCTGATGGCGCTGGAAGAGGCTGAGGCCACTTTGCTGGCTGGGGTACGCGAACTTGAACGGGCGCCCCCTGACGTTTGTAACGCGTGCCTGCCACCGCCCAGGCCGCACGATCTGGTTGGGCAGTGGCAAGGAACCCAGACCGGCTTTTTCCAGCTGCAGAACCTGGGTGTCAGCACACGTGCCGCGCACATGCCCGAAGGGCAGCCGGTTAGCCTGTTCCGGATTACCGCCGTCAGCAAGCAAAGCCGCTCACGGCATGTGCTGGAAGCGGTCTACGCCGTGGCCGGCAATCAAACCCAACGCATCACCTGGCGGCAAAGATTGCGAGGAGACTGACATGCAGCAAGGCTTGAGCCTGATCGAGTTGTTGATTGTGCTGGCCGTGACCGGCATTCTGGCAGCCATTGCCTACCCCAGTTACAGCGACCAGCTTCGGCGAGCCGCGCGCAGCGAAGTGGTTGGCCTGCTGCATGATGCCGCCCTGCGCCTGGAGCGCCACCGCGTGCGCACTGGCCAATACGCCGAGGGCGACCTGGTCTTGCCCGAAGGTACCCGCTACTACAGCCTGCAGGCCCAGCGCGACAGTGACACCTTCACGCTGCGCGCCCGGCGGCTACCGCATGGGCTGATGGCGCAGGATGGCTGTGGCGATTTCCAGCTCGACCAGGCTGGCGTGCAGCACAATCCGGGCGCCGTTGAGCACAGCACGCACTGTTGGGGAAGTTGAAGGTTCAATGATGCCCGGTGCATCGCGGTTTTACTTCAGGTGTTGGATCGACAGATGAGCAAGCAAGTAGTGGTGGTTGGCGGCGGGGTGATCGGCCTGCTGACGGCATTCAACCTGGCAGCCAAGGTCGGCCAGGTGGTGGTGTGCGATCAGGGCGAGGTTGGCCGAGAGTCGTCCTGGGCTGGCGGTGGCATTGTCTCGCCGTTGTACCCGTGGCGTTACAGCCCCGCCGTGACCGCTCTGGCGCACTGGTCGCAGGACTTTTATCCACAGCTGGGCGAGCGTCTGTTCGCCAGCACCGGCGTCGACCCCGAAGTTCACACCACCGGGCTGTACTGGCTCGACCTGGACGACGAGGCCGAAGCATTGGCCTGGGCTGTGCGTGAGCAGCGGCCGCTCAGTGCCGTGGATATTTCGGCGGCCTACGATGCGGTGCCGGTGCTGGGCCCGGGCTTCAAGCACGCCATCTACATGGCTGGCGTGGCCAATGTGCGCAACCCACGCTTGGTCAAGTCGCTTAAGGCGGCGTTGCTGGCGCTGCCGAACGTGACCTTGCGCGAACACTGCCAGATCAGCGGCTTCGTGCAGGAAAAGGGGCGCGTGACCGGTGTCCAGACGGCTGATGGCGTATTGGCGGCGGATGAGGTTGTGCTCAGCGCAGGCGCCTGGAGTGGCGACCTGTTGCGCACCCTTGGCCTTGAACTGCCGGTGGAGCCCGTGAAGGGCCAGATGATCCTGTTCAAGTGCGCTGAAGACTTCTTGCCGAGCATGGTGCTGGCCAAGGGGCGCTATGCAATCCCGCGACGTGACGGGCACATTCTGGTGGGGAGCACGCTGGAACACGCCGGGTATGACAAGACCCCGACCGGGGATGCGCTGGAAAGCCTGAAGGCATCGGCGGTGGAGTTGTTGCCAGAGCTTGAAGGCGCCACAGTGGTGGCGCACTGGGCGGGACTGCGGCCGGGGTCGCCAGAAGGCATCCCTTACATTGGGCCTGTGCCGGGGCATGAAGGGTTGTGGCTGAACTGCGGGCATTATCGCAATGGGCTGGTGCTGGCGCCGGCTTCGTGCCAGCTGTTTACCGATTTGCTGACAGGGGCCGAGCCGATTATCGACCCGGCGCCGTATGCGCCAGAAGGGCGTTTGGGCTGAGGGCCTCTTCGCGGGTAAACCCGCTCCTACACGAGCGGGCTCACCCGCGAAAGGGCCGCAGAAACCAACACAGATTTCAGCCAGTAATCGGTGCGTGTAGGAGCGGGTTCACCCGCGAAAGGGCCGCAGAAGCCAATACAGATTTCAGCCAGTAATCGGTACTTGCAAGTGCCGGCTCGGATAATGCTGCTCATACACCTTGCACACCCGCAGCACTTGCTCATCGGCAAAGCGCCCGGCCACCACCTGCAGGCCCACCGGCAACCCCTCGCGGGTAAACCCGCAGGGCACCGAGGCTGCCGGCTGTTGGGTCAGGTTGAAGGGGTAACTGAACGGCGTCCACTCCATCCATTGCGCCATCCCCGACCCAGGCGGCACGTTGTGTCCGGCTTCGAACGCCACCAACGGCAGCATCGGCGATATCAGCACGTCATATCGCTGATGAAAGGCATTCATCTTCGCAATCAATTCTGCCCGGGCCTCAAGCGCCTGAGTGTATTCGCCAAGGCTGATCTGTGCGCCTTGTTCGGCGATCCAGCGCAGCCCCGGGTCAAGCAACGCTCTCTGCTCATCGCTCAAGGCACTGGCCAACCGCGCCGCACCGGCAAACCACAGGGTATTGAAGGTTTCCAGCGGGTCGCTGAAGCCCGGGTCCACTTCCTCTACCTGCGCACCCAGCCGCGCCAGGCGCTGCACCGCTTGCGCCACCAGTGCCTGGATCTGTGGGGCGACCTGCACGTAACCGAAGTTGGCGCTGTAGGCGATGCGTAGCCCGCTCAGATCTTGCTGCTGGCTGAGCCAAGGCGCCTGCCGGGGTGCGCCGGCCAAACCGTCGCGGGCATCGGGGCGCGCTACGCAGTCGAGCATCAGCACCGAGTCGTCCACGGTACGCGTCATCGGCCCCAGGTGCGACAGCACGGTCATGGCGCTGGCCGGCCATTGCGGTACATAGCCGAAGGTCGGTTTGATGCCGAAGGTGCCGGTAAAGGCGCAGGGGATGCGAATCGAACCACCGGCATCGCTGCCCTGATGCAGCACCCCCAGGTTCAGCGCGGCGGCTGCCGCAGCACCACCAGACGAACCACCGGCAGTCAGCCTGGTATCCCAAGGGTTGCGAGTAATGCCGTAAAGCGGGTTGTCGGTCACGCCTTTCCAGCCGAACTCCGGCGTGGTGGTCTTGCCTACCAGCACTGCACCGGCTTCACGCATGAAGGCGCTGAAGGGCGCATCGACCTCCCATGGGCCGGCGCCCGAGGTAGTACGCGAGCCCTTGCGGGTAGGCATGCCGCGGGTCAGGGTCAGGTCCTTGATCGAGGCGGGTACACCATCCAGTCGGCCACAGGGTTGGCCACGTTGCCAGCGCTGTTCGCTGGCACGGGCGGCGGCGCGGGCACCTTCGCCGTCGACATGGCAGTAGGCGTTGACCGCCGGGTTATGCAGGTCGATGCGCGCCAGCACATCGTCGACCACCTCGACGGGTGACAACTGGCGGCGCTGGTACAGTTCGAGCAGTTCGACGGCGGTGAGTTCGCCAATCGCGGTTTTCTGGGTCATTTCAACGGGCTCCCGGGTTGGCGGCCTGGAACATGGCGCGCAACAGGACGTCGCAACCATCGGCCAGGTCCTGGGGCGCGGCATTTTCGATTTCGTTGTGGCTAATGCCACCTTCGCATGGCACGAAGATCATCCCGGCCGGGCCCAGCTCGGCGAGGAAGATTGCATCGTGACCGGCGCCGCTGACGATATCCATGTGGCTCAGGCCCAGCGCACGCGCCCCTTGGCGCACGGCATCCACGCACTGCTCGGCGAAGTACAGCGGCGGGAAGTCGGCTGTCGGGGTCAACTGATAGCTCAGGCCATGTTTCACCGTGCTGGTTTCGATGGCTGCGCGCACTTCGCTGACCATGGCGTCGAGGTGTCCAGGGTCGAGGTGGCGCAGGTCGATGGTCATGTGCACCTGGCCGGGGATAACGTTGCGCGAACCTGGATGCAGGGTCAGGCAGCCGACCGTGCCGCAGGCATGTGGCTGGTGCGCGTGAGCGACGCGGTTGACCGCAGCCACCACCTCGGCTGCGCCGACCAATGCGTCCTTGCGCAGGTGCATGGGTGTGGGGCCTGCATGCGCCTCGACGCCGGTAAGGGTCAGGTCGAACCATTTTTGCCCCAGGCAGCCCTGGACCACGCCGATGGTGGTGCGTTGGTCTTCCAGCACCGGGCCTTGCTCGATATGTGCTTCGAAGTAGGCGCCCACGGCATGCCCGGTAGGCACGCGCGGGCCGGCGTAGCCGATGCGCTGCAATTCAGCGCCGACCGACAGACCTTGGTCATCGACCTTGTCCAGGGTTTCCTGCAGGCCGAACTTACCGGCAAACACGCCCGAGCCCATCATGCAGGGCGGGAAGCGCGAACCTTCTTCGTTGGTCCATACCACCACTTCCAGCGGGGCTTCGGTGGTCAGGTGCAGGTCGTTGAGCGTGCGCATCACTTCGAGGCCGGCCATGACGCCGTAGCAGCCATCGAACTTGCCGCCGGTGGGTTGGGTGTCGATGTGGCTGCCGGTCATGATGGGCGGCAGGGCAGGGTTGCGCCCGGGGCGGCGGGCGAAGATATTGCCGATGGCGTCTACGCTGACCGTGCAGCCGGCCTCTTCGCACCAGTGTACGAACAGGTCGCGCGCCTGGCGGTCGAGGTCGGTCAGGGCCAGGCGGCATACGCCGCCCTTGGCGGTGGCGCCGAGTTGGGCCAGGTCCATCAATGATTGCCACAGGCGCTCGCGGCTGACCAACGGGCCTTGGCCGAGCAGGTGCTGCGAGGGATCGATGCGGGTGTTCATGGTTCATCTCTCCTGAAATTACTGGGTGGCTTGTACCGGCCTATTCGCGGGTGAACCCGCTCCTACAAAGGCCTCGCAGGGCTGGGGGTGGTGACACCTTTGTAGGCGCGGGTTTGCCCGCGAAAGGGCCGGTACAGGTAAGCACTGTCGGGTCAGGCGCTAAGGGCCAGGTAACGGTTCTTGATGCTCGGGTCCTCGCGGAACTGCGCCGCACTGCCCTGGTAAGCGACGCGGCCCTGCTCCAGCACATAGTGGCGATCAGCAAGGGCATCGCAGACCATCAGGTTCTGCTCTACCAGCAGGATCGACAGCCCTTCGTCCTTGATCCGTCGCAGGATCTTCACCAGTTCATCGACAATCACCGGGGCCAGGCCCTCGGTGGGCTCGTCGAGGATCAGCAGCTTGGGGCCGTTGAGCAGGGCGCGGGCGATAGCGAGCATCTGTTGCTCACCACCGGACAGGGCAAAGCCACCGTTGCGGCGACGCTCCTTCAGGCGCGGGAACATGCTGTACACGTCCTCCAGCTGCCAGCGGCTGGCCTTGCGCACGGCAATCTTCAGGTTCTCCTCCACGCTGAGCTGGCGGAAAATGCCGCGGTGTTCCGGCACCAGAGCAATGCCGAGCCGGGCGATATCGAAAATTTCGCGTCCGACCAATTGCTGGCCGTTGAAGCTGATCTGCCCCTGTCGTGGGCGGACGATGCCAAGGATGCTGCGCAAGGTGGTGGTCTTGCCTGCACCGTTGCGCCCCAGCAGCGTTACCAGTTCGCCAGCCTCAACCTTGAGCGAGACACCTTCGAGCACATGGCTCTTGTCGTAGTAGGAATGGATCGAATCGACGTTGAGCATCAGGCGGCCTCTCCAAGGTAGGCGGTGCGTACGCGCTCGTCGTTGCGCACCTGTTCAGGGGTACCCTCGACCAGGATCTGGCCGTGACTCATCACCGTGATGCGCTGGCTGATCGACATGACAATGCTCATGTTGTGTTCAATCAGTAGCACGGTATGGTCGCGGCCAAGATCGCTGATCAGGTCGGTCATCACCGGGATGTCGTCGATGCCCATGCCCGAAGTGGGTTCGTCGAGCATCAGCAGGGTGGGCTTGGCGCAGATCGACATGCCCACTTCCAGCACTCTTTGCTGGCCGTGCGACAGCTCGCCCGCCAGGGTGTCGGCACGGGCGCTCAGTTTCAGGCGCTCCAGCACCTGGTCGGCGGTGTTCCAGTGGCTGCGCTTGTGCTCGACACTGCGCCAGAAGTTCAGCGCGCCCAGGCCATCACGGCCCTGGGCGGCCAGGCGCAGGTTCTCGCGCACGGAAAGGTTCTGGAACAGGCTGGTGAGCTGAAACGAACGCGCCATGCCAAGTGCCACCCGCCCGTGGGACGGCTTGCGAATGATGTCCTGGCCATTGAACAGGATCTTGCCGGCAGTGGCCTGACGTTCGCCGGTCAGGCAGTGGAACAGGCTGGTCTTGCCGGCGCCGTTGGGGCCGATAATGGTGTGGATGGTGCCGGCTCGCACCTTGAGGTCAACGCCCGCGACCGCCTTGAACGGCCCGTAAGCCAGCTCCAGCTGGCGGGTTTCCAGGAGGTAGTCGCTCATCACAGGGTCTCCTTGGTCTTGGCCTGGGGTTTGTCATCGGCATTGCGGGTGGCCAGCAGGCGCTTGCCCAGTTCGGTCAGGCCGCCCCACAGGCCGCCACGCATGAACACCACCACCAGAATCAGGATCACCCCCAGCAGCATCAGCCAGCGTGGCCAAAGCTCCGACAGCACGTCACCCAGCAGCACGATGGCGCCGGCCCCCAGCAGCGAGCCGAACAGTGAGCCGGTGCCACCGACGATGGTCATGATCAGGATGTTCTCGCTCATCATCAGGTCGATGTTCGACAGCGGCGCAAAGTGCAGCAGCATGGCGTACAGCGCCCCGGCGATGCCGGTGATGGCGCCCGACAGCATGAACACCAGAATCTTGAAATGGCGGGTGTCGTAGCCGATGGCAGCGGCGCGGGTCTCGTTCTCACGGATAGCCAGCAGGGTGCTACCGAACGGCGAACGGATCACCCGCAGGGCTGCGGCGAAGATCAACAGGAACAGCACCGCGACGAACACATAGAAGTGCCGCGGATCGGCCAGGTCGACCAGCACATGGCCGGCGATTTCGATATTCGGCCGTGGCACATCGAGTAGGCCGTTGTCACCGCCGGTCCAGTCGCTGAGGGTATAGGCCAGGAAGTAGGCCATCTGGCTGAAGGCCAGGGTCAGCATGACGAAGTAGATGCCCGTGCGACGGATCGCCAGTGCGCCCACCAGCAGCGCGAGAAGGGCGCCGAACACAGCTGCGCCAAGCAGTGCGGCGAACATGCCCCACTGCAGGTGGATCATCAGCAACGCTGCGCCATAGGCGCCCACGCCAAAGAAGATGCCCTGGCCGAACGACAGCAGTCCGGTGTAGCCGAGCAGCAGGTTGCAGGCCAGTGCGGCCATGGCAAAGATCAGGATCTCGGTAGCCAGGGTGGCCGAGGGCAGCAACAGCGGCAGCGCCACCAGGCTGGCAACTACCAGCGACAGCAGCGCCGGGGCGCGGCCCTTGGCGACTGGCAATGGGTTTTTCTCGCTCATCTCAGGCTCTCCCGAACAGGCCGTAGGGACGGACCAGAATCACTGCTGCCATAGCGCCATAGATCATCAGGCTGGCACCTTGCGGCCAGAGACTGGTCATCATGCTTTGCACCACACCCACCAGCAGGCCGCCAACCAGCGCCCCGCCGAACGACCCCATGCCGCCAATCACCACCACCACGAAGGCAATGCCGAGGATTTCCGGGCCGACGAAGGGCTGGGCGCCCCGTAGCGGCGCAAACAGCACACCCGCCACACCTGCCAGGCCCACGCCCAGGGCGAATGTCAGGGAGAACAGGCGGAAAATGTTGGTGCCCAACAGCGACACGGTTTCGGTGCTTTCGCTACCGGCCCGCACCAGTGCGCCGAAACGGGTGCGTTCCAGCAGCAGCCACAGGCCAATACCGATCAGCGCTGCGAAGCCGATCAGGAACAAGCGGTAGTAGGGGTAGATGAAGTCGCCGAGTATCAGCACCCCGCGCAGTTCGGGTGGCACGGCAATGTTCTTGCCCACCGGGCCCCAGATCAGCACCGACGCTTCCTGGATGATCAGCGCGATGCCGAGGGTGACGAGGATCTGGAAGGTGTGCGGCAGGTGGTAGATGCGTTTGATCAACAGGCGCTCGACCGCCCAGGCCAGTGCGGCCACCACCAGTGGCGCAATCAGTAGCGCCAGCCAGAAGTTGCCGGTGACGGCCACGGCGGTGTAGCACAGGTAGGCGCCCAGCAAGAAAAACGCGCCGTGGGCGAAGTTGACGAAGTTGAGCAGGCCGAAAATGATCGTCAGGCCTACGGCGATGAGGAAGTAGATCATCCCCAGGCCCAGGCCGTTGAGCAGTTGGAACAGGTACAAATCGAGCATGAGCGTGCCCTCGACAGCGCGCCGGGCGGCTGCCTGTACAAGTGTTTGTGACTAACGCCGCAGCTTCAGGCCAGGGCGCAACCGGTGTGATCGACCTCGACGAACGAGCGGCCCGAACTGATGACTTCGGCCAGGTCGTCCTCGTCGCGCATCTGCCCCTGGGGCTTGCCGCGCAGCAGGTAGTAGTCCTTGAGCACCTGGTGGTCACCCGGGCGGATCAGTTCTTCGCCGGTCGGGCCCTGGAAACGCATGCCCTGCAATGCCGCAGACACGGCGGCCCCGTCCAGGCTGCCGGCCTTGACGATGGCCTCGAGCATCACCTTGGTGCCGATGTAGTCGGCGGCCAGCGGGTAGTTGGGGTTGATGCCATAGGCCTTGCGGGTGGCGGCGACCAACTGTTTGTTCAGCGGGGTATCGACCTGGTGCCAGTACTGCGCGCCCAGGTACACGCCCTCGAGCACGTCGCTGCCCAGCTCCTGGAACTGGTCGAGGCCGGCAGACCACACCATCAGCACTTTCATGCGGTCCTTGATGCCGAAGTTGACCGCCTGGCGCAGGGCGTTGGAGGCCTGGCTACCGAAGTTGAGCAGCACCAGCACGTCGGGCTTGGCGGCGATGGCGTTGGTCAGGTAGCCGGAAAATTCCTGCTCCTGCAGCGAGTGGTAGCTGTTGCCGATGTGTTCCACGCCGAGCTCGGCGAACACTTTGCGGGCGTTGTCCAGCAGGGCATCGCCGAATACGTATTGCGGGGTGATGGTGTACCAGCGCTTGGCCTGGGGCAGCTGGCGGCTCATCGGCACCAGGGTTTCGCGGATGGCACCATAGGTGGGCACCGACCAGCGGAAGGTTGAGGCATTGCAGTCCTTGCCGGTGATTTCATCGGCGCCCACAGGCGTCATGAACACGCCGCCGGCTTTGTGGATCTCCTTGGACACCGCCAGTGCCGAAGACGACAGGGTGCACCCCTGGAAGAAGCGTGCGCCATCCTGGCCGATGGCTTCCTGCACCTTGCGCACCGCCTTGCCGGCGTTGCCTTCGGTGTCGATGACTTTGTACTTGAGCGGGTGGCCGAGCAACTGCGGGTGCTCGGCGATGGCCAGGCGCGAGCCCATGTCGGCGTACTTGCCGTAGCTGGCGAAGGCGCCCGACATGGACTTGAGCCCATAGAAGGTCAGCGGTTGGTCGGCGAATGCCCGGTGTGCCCCCAAGGGGAGGCTACCTAAGGCACCCAGGGCAAGGCCTGCCTTGAGCAGGGTACGTCTTTGCATGAGTAACTCCTTGTTTGTGGTTATTAGGCAGGAGTGGCAATGACAAAGCGGGTACGGCCGGGCCTGTGTGCAGGCCTCTTTACAGGCGCATCAGTGGTGGTGATCGAACTCCAGCAGGAAGTTGCGGGCAACCTCGCCTTCCAGCGCGGTCATGTGGTGCTCGGCGTCGCACATGTGTTCGTGCATCAGCCGGCGTACGGCGGGTTCGTCGCTGGCGCGCAAGGCGGTCAGCAGTTGCTTGTGGTAGCCGATGTTGGCGGCGGCGAACTGCTGGCGCTTGGGCAGGTAGGCCTTTTTCAGCACCACCAGGTCGCGCAGCAGGTCGTTGAGGAACACCGCCATGAAACGCAGCAACGGGTTGGGGCAGCGGTTGGCCAGCAAGGTGTGGAATTCAAGTTCCGCCAAGCGCTGCTCACGCTGGCCTTCCTCGCTGTCTTCCGGCGCGCTGCAGAAGTCGATGTTGGCCTGCAGCGCGGCGTAATCGGCTTCGCTCAGCTTGCCCATCACCGACACCGCCAGTTCTACCTCAATGACTTTGCGCAGCTGGTACACCTGTTCACCGTCCAGGTGCTGAAAGTGCAGGTAGTTGCGCAGTGCGCGGCTGGCTGGCTCGGTGCCCACTTCGTTCAGGTAGGCACCCCCGGTCGGGCCGGTGCGGGTGCTGACCAGGCCCTCTACCTCCAGTGCCTTGAGCGCTTCGCGGGCGGTGCCCTTGGAACATTCGAAATGCTCCATCAGCTCACGCTCGGTGGGCAGGCGGTCGCCGGGGTGCAGCGCTTCGGTGACGATCGAGCGCTTGACTGATTCGACGATCACATCGGACAGCTTCTGGCGCTTGCGTTTGGGTTTGAGCATTTCGCTATTTTTCATATTTATGCGGATAAATAGGATTTAGCGAATTTTGGCCGGACGGGTCAATGCTGGCGGGGGGAAGGGGTCGTAAATGGTGTGAAAGGGTCGGGGAGGGATATGTGGAACACGAAATTGCAGATAAAAACTGTGGGAGCGGGCGTGCCCGCGAACACCGGCGAAGCCGGTGCCATACACCGTGGTGCCTGCTTCGCGGGCAAGCCCGCTCCCACAGATTTCGAATTGGTTTCAGGATTGAACAGACATCGTGTTCAGCCTTGGTGGCCAGGGCCCTGCTGCAGGTGGGCCTGGCTGCAATACCACTCATTGCCCTGCTGCAGCGCACGGTCGTTGGGCAGGTGCACGCCACAATGGGCACAGCGCACCATCTTCAGCGGCGCATCCAGCTTCGCCTCGGGGTGCGACTGCTGGCTGACTTTGTACTTGCGCCACAGCCAGAACGCGGCGGCGATCAGGGCGATCCAGAAAAGTAGGCGAACCATGATGTCCAGCTTGTCGATTGAAGAAGCCGACAGTCTAGGACGCGGCCAATAAAAAAGGGAGGCCCAAGGCCTCCCTTTCATTCACCACTGAAGGTCAGTCGAACAGACCAAAGGTCATGTAGCTGAACCAGGAACGGTCTTTCTCGGCTTCTTTCGGGCCTTCCGGCACGATCGGGTCGCCGTTCTCGTCTTTAGGCAGCAGCTCTCGCGGCATCTCGTCGCGCGCGTCCTGGAACTGCTTGACCACGTCCTGGTTGGCGCGGGTTTCGCCTGGCGGTAGCGGGGTATCGGTTTCGATCAGGCCCAAGGTGGCCTTGGACAGCCAGCCGCGGCCGTCAGACTCGGTCTGCTTGGGCTGGAACTCGCCATCGACCAGGCTCGGGTGGTCCGGGTAGTTGAGCTTGAGGGTTTCCAGGCTCGTGGCGGCCAGTTCGTCCAGGTGCAGCTTCTGGTACGACTCGACCATCACGGCCAGGCCGTCACCGACGGACGGGGTTTCCTGGAAGTTTTCGACCACGTAGCGGCCACGGTTGGCAGCTGCTACATAAGCCTGGCGGCTCAGGTAGTAGTCGGCCACGTGGATTTCGTACGAAGCCAGCAGGTTGCGCAGGTAGATCATGCGCTGCTTGGCGTCTGGCGCGTAGCGGCTGTTGGGGAAGCGGCTGGTCAGCTGGGCGAACTCGTTGTACGAGTCGCGGGCGGCGCCCGGGTCACGTTTGGTCATGTCCAGCGGCAGGAAACGCGCCAGCAGGCCACGGTCCTGGTCGAACGAGGTCAGGCCCTTGAGGTAGTAGGCGTAATCGACGTTCGGGTGCTGCGGGTGCAGGCGGATAAAGCGCTCGGCGGCCGACTTGGCGGCCTCGGGCTCGGAATTCTTGTAGTTGGCGTAGATCAGCTCGAGCTGCGCCTGATCGGCATAGCGGCCGAACGGGTAGCGCGACTCCAGGGCCTTGAGCTTGTTCACGGCGCTGGTGTAGCTGGAGTTGTCCAGATCAGCCTGGGCCTGCTGGTACAGTTCGGCCTCGCTGAGGTTCTCGTCAATGACCTCTTTATTAGAGGAACAGGCCGCGGTAAGCCCGAGGATGGCGATCAGCAGCAGGTGTTTCACTCGCATGGCGGCTTGCGTCCCTTTGACGGCCGCTGTCTTGGGCGGTGCCGTCCTGTTATGATGAGCGCCCCGGCCAACCCCGGGACAAAAGAAGCCGTATTTAACCACAAGCTCGCAGCCGAAACCAAAGGCTGTGCGCCCGCCGAATCGAGCATGTCCGAGATCATTCAACTTAGCGCAGAGGTACCGTCCGAACTGGGCGGCCAACGCCTCGACCAGGTCGCCGCCCAATTGTTCGCCGAGTACTCGCGTTCGCGGCTAACTTCGTGGATCAAAGAGGGCCGCCTGACGGTCGATGGTGCAGTCGTGCGCCCTCGAGACCTTGTTCATGGTGGCTCTCTGCTTGCCCTGGAGGCCGAACAAGAGGCCCAGGGCGAGTGGATCGCAGAAGATATCGAACTGGATATCGTCTACGAAGACGACCACATCCTGGTGATCAACAAGCCTGCCGGGCTGGTTGTGCACCCGGCGGCCGGGCATGCCAGCGGCACCCTGCTCAACGCGCTGCTGCACCATGTGCCAGACATCGTCAACGTGCCGCGCGCCGGTATCGTGCACCGCCTGGACAAGGACACCACCGGCCTGATGGTGGTGGCCAAGACCCTGCAGGCGCAGACCAAGCTGGTCGAGCAGATGCAGGCTCGCAAGGTCAGCCGCATTTACGAGTGCATCGTGATTGGCGTGGTGACTGCCGGTGGCAAGATCGACGCGCCCATCGGCCGTCACGGCGGCATGCGCCAGCGCATGGCTGTAACCGACGGCGGCAAGCCGGCGGTCAGCCACTACCGCGTACTCAAGCGCTTCCGCTCGCACACCCACGTGCGGGTCAAGCTGGAAACCGGCCGTACCCACCAGATTCGCGTGCACATGGCCCACGTGGGTTTCCCACTGGTTGGCGACCAGACGTACGGCGGGCGCTTCCGCATTCCGCCCGCTGCCAGCCCGACCATGGTCGAGGCGGTCAAGACCTTCCCGCGCCAGGCGCTGCATGCGCGTTTCCTCGCCTTGGCCCACCCGATTACCGGTGAAGTCATGAAGTGGGAATCGCCACTGCCGGATGACTTCGTCTGGTTGCTGTCGCTGCTGAACCAGGACCGCGAGAGCTTCATCGGATGAGTGAGCTGACGCAGGCGTTGCTGTTCCCCGACTGGCCGGCCCCGGCTTCGGTCCGCGCCTGTGTCACCACCCGTCAGGGTGGCGTCAGCCTGCCGCCCTATGAAACCTTCAACCTCGGCGACCATGTTGGGGATGACCCTGCCGCGGTCGCCGAGAACCGCCGCCGCCTGAGTGAACAGTTCGCCATCCAACCGGCCTGGCTCAAGCAGGTGCATGGGCGGGTGGTGGCGGATGCCGACCCGGCCGTGGTGGCCGAGGCCGATGCCAGCTGGACCCGCCAGCCTGGCATTGCCTGCACCGTGATGACCGCCGATTGCCTGCCTGCGTTGTTCTGCGACCGTGCCGGCACCCGCGTGGCGGCGGCGCATGCTGGCTGGCGTGGGCTGGCGGGTGGCGTGCTGGAAGCCACGCTGGACCGGCTGGCGCTGCCGCCAGAAGAGGTGCTGGTGTGGTTGGGGCCTGCCATCGGCCCGCAAGCGTTCGAAGTGGGGCTGGAAGTGCGTGATGCCTTTACCGCCGTGCACCCGCAAGCAGCTCGGGCATTCGTCGACGGCGAACGGCCAGGCAAGCTGTTGGCGGATATCTATGAGCTGGCGCGTATTCGCCTGGCTGCCCGTGGCGTGACTGCTGTTTATGGCGGTGGCTTGTGCACGGTCAGTGATGCGCGGTTCTTCTCCTATCGCCGTACCCCGCAGGGTGGGCGTTTTGCATCGTTGGTCTGGCTGGACCCGCGCTAGCCTGTACCGGCCTCTTCGCGGGCACGCCCGCTCCCACAGAGATTCCGCAAACGTTGAAACCGGTGGTGTAACTGTGGGGGCGGGCATGCCCGCGAATGGCCCCCATTAATCCAACAGGTTGACTTTGGTCAACCCCGCTACGCTTGAATCTTCCAGAATCAGCCTTATCTATAAAGTCATCTCAGGCAGGTTTCTTTATAAACAGGCGCTGTCCATCGCTCCGACCTGCCCTTTAAAGGAAGGTACACCATGCGAATAGACCGTTTAACCAGCAAGCTGCAACTTGCAATATCCGATGCCCAGTCTTTGGCCGTTGGCATGGACCACCCTGCCATCGAGCCCGTGCACCTGTTACAGGCGCTGCTCGAACAGCAGGGTGGTTCCATCAAACCGCTGCTGATGCAGGTAGGCTTTGACATCAATGGCCTGCGCCAGGGGCTGGTGAAAGAGCTCGACCAACTGCCGAAAATACAGAACCCTACCGGCGACGTGAACATGTCGCAGGACTTGGCACGCCTGCTTAACCAGGCAGACCGCCTGGCACAGCAGAAGGGCGACCAGTTCATTTCCAGCGAGCTGGTGCTGTTGGCCGCCATGGACGAAAACAGCAAGCTCGGCAAGCTGCTGCTGAGCCAGGGCGTGAGCAAGAAAGCGCTGGAAAATGCCATCAACAACCTGCGTGGCGGCGCGGCAGTGAATGACGCCAACGCCGAGGAATCGCGCCAGGCGCTGGACAAATACACCGTCGACCTGACCAAGCGTGCCGAAGAGGGCAAGCTGGACCCGGTCATTGGCCGTGACGATGAAATCCGCCGTACCGTGCAGGTGCTGCAACGCCGTACCAAGAACAACCCGGTGCTGATCGGTGAGCCTGGCGTGGGTAAAACCGCCATTGCCGAAGGCCTGGCCCAGCGCATCATCAACGGTGAAGTGCCCGACGGCCTCAAAGGCAAGCGCCTGCTGGCGCTGGACATGGGCGCGCTGATTGCCGGTGCCAAGTACCGCGGTGAGTTCGAAGAGCGCTTGAAAAGCCTGCTGAACGAACTGTCCAAGCAGGAAGGCCAGATCATCCTGTTCATCGACGAACTGCACACCATGGTTGGCGCCGGCAAAGGCGAGGGCGCCATGGACGCCGGCAACATGCTCAAGCCGGCCCTGGCCCGCGGCGAGCTGCATTGCGTAGGTGCCACCACGCTGAACGAGTACCGCCAGTTCATCGAAAAGGACGCCGCCCTGGAGCGCCGCTTCCAGAAGGTGCTGGTCGAGGAGCCGAGCGAGGAAGACACCATCGCCATCCTGCGTGGCCTGAAAGAGCGCTATGAAGTGCACCACAAGGTGGCCATCACCGACGGTGCAATCATCGCTGCGGCCAAGCTCAGCCACCGCTACATTACTGACCGCCAGCTGCCGGACAAGGCCATTGACCTGATCGACGAAGCGGCCAGCCGCATCCGCATGGAGATTGACTCCAAGCCGGAAGTGCTCGACCGCCTTGATCGCCGCCTGATCCAGCTGAAGGTGGAGTCGCAGGCGCTGAAGAAAGAAGAAGACGAAGCGGCGAAAAAGCGCCTGGAGAAGCTGACCGAGGAAATCGAGCGGCTGGAGCGTGAGTATTCCGACCTGGAAGAAATCTGGGCTTCGGAGAAAGCTGAAGTGCAGGGCTCGGCGCAGATCCAGCAAAAGATCGAGCAGTCTCGCCAGGAGCTGGAAGCCGCCCGTCGCAAAGGCGACCTGAACCGCATGGCCGAACTGCAGTACGGGGTGATCCCGGACCTGGAGCGCAGCCTGCAGATGGTCGACCAGCACGGCAAGACCGACAACCAGTTGCTGCGCAACAAGGTCACCGAGGAAGAAATTGCCGAAGTGGTGTCGAAGTGGACCGGCATTCCTGTGGCCAAGATGCTCGAAGGCGAGCGTGAGAAGCTGCTGAAGATGGAAGAGCTGCTGCACCAGCGCGTGATTGGCCAGAGCGAGGCGGTAACCGCCGTAGCCAACGCCGTACGCCGCTCACGTGCCGGGCTGTCCGACCCGAACCGGCCAAGTGGTTCGTTCCTGTTCCTCGGCCCGACCGGTGTGGGCAAGACCGAACTGTGCAAGGCGCTGGCCGAGTTCCTGTTCGACACCGAAGAGGCGATGGTGCGCATCGACATGTCCGAATTCATGGAGAAGCATTCCGTAGCGCGCCTGATCGGTGCACCACCAGGCTATGTAGGGTATGAAGAGGGCGGTTACCTGACCGAGGCCGTGCGCCGCAAGCCTTACTCGGTGGTGCTGCTGGATGAGGTGGAAAAAGCCCACCCGGATGTGTTCAACGTGCTGTTGCAGGTGCTGGAAGACGGCCGCCTGACCGACAGCCATGGGCGCACCGTGGACTTCCGCAACACCGTAATCGTGATGACCTCCAACCTGGGTTCCGCGCAGATTCAGGAACTGGTGGGTGACCGCGAGGCACAGCGTGCGGCAGTGATGGATGCGGTGGGGGCGCACTTCCGTCCGGAGTTCATCAACCGCATCGACGAAGTGGTGGTGTTCGAGCCTTTGGGCCGCGAGCAGATTGCCGGTATTACCGAAATCCAGCTGGGCCGCCTGCGCAGCCGCCTGCTGGAGCGCGAACTGTCGCTGAGCCTGAGCCCAGAGGCGTTGGACAAGCTGATTGCCGTGGGTTACGACCCGGTGTACGGTGCGCGGCCGCTGAAGCGTGCGATCCAGCGCTGGATCGAGAACCCGCTGGCGCAGCTGATTCTGGCAGGCAAGTTCTTGCCGGGTTCGGCGATCACCGCCAAGGTGGAAGGCGACGAAATCGTCTTTGGCTGATTGTGTTGCACCATGAGCCCCGCGTTTGCGGGGCTTTTTTTGCCTGTTGCCAATGCCGGCACAGCCCAGCTATTTCGGGCCTTTGCGCCAATCCGGGGTAACCGACTGAAATTTTTGAAATTTTTGCTTGCATCAAATTTAGAGTGCCCCTAATATACGCCGCGTTGTCAGGCACTAAGCGAATCACCAGCAACATCGGCGATCGCAAAACAACTTACAAATCAGTAAGTTGAATGAAAAAAAGTGGTTGACAAGCAAAACGAAGAATGTAGAATAGCCGGCCTCAGCAGCGACAACGCGAAAGCGAAGAAGCTAAAGAGTCCGAAGCGAACACAGTCTTCGGAGTTGTACCGAAGTTCAGTTCCGCGATAGCTCAGTCGGTAGAGCAAATGACTGTTAATCATTGGGTCCCTGGTTCGAGTCCAGGTCGCGGAGCCAATCTCGGGGTGTAGCGCAGTCCGGTAGCGCGCCTGCTTTGGGAGCAGGATGTCAGGAGTTCGAATCCCCTCACCCCGAC
>NZ_JAUHUI010000057.1:0-31515 GCF_030418155.1 Pseudomonas sp. 2,4-D | reverse complement strand
CGAGGTAATGCGTTGCCTCGTAGCAGCGGGTTTACCCGCGAAGAGGCCGGCACAAGCTTCGGATCAACCGCGGTGACGGCCGCGGAAGTAGTTGATCAGGCCTTGGGTGGAGCCGTCTTCGGCGCTGTCTTCCAGGCTGCCGACCAAGCGCTGGTAAACGCCCTTGCCCAGTTCCTTGCCCAGCTCGACGCCCCACTGGTCGAAGGCGTTGATACCCCAGACAACGCTCTGTACGAACACCTTGTGCTCGTACATCGCCACCAACGCGCCCAGGCGGCGCGGGCTGATGCGCTCGACCACCAACGTGTTGCTCGGGCGGTTACCCGGGATTACCTTGTGCGGGGCCAGCTTTTCGATGTCCGCTTCGTTGAGGCCTTTAGCGCGCAATTCGGCTTCGGCTTCCTCGCGGGTTTTGCCCAGCATCAGCGCCTGGCTCTGCGACAGGCAGTTGGCGTACAGCCACTGATGGTGGTCGGCCACCGGGTTGAAGCTCACCACCGGCACGATGAAGTCGGCCGGAATCAACTGGGTGCCCTGGTGCAGCAACTGGTGGTAGGCATGCTGGCCGTTGCAGCCCACGCCGCCCCAGATTACCGGCCCGGTGTCGGTCTTCACCGGGGTACCGTCTTGCAATACGCTCTTGCCGTTGGATTCCATGTCCAGCTGCTGCAAGTGCTTGGTGATGTTGCGCAGGTAGTGGTCGTACGGCAGGATCGCGTGGCTGTTCGCATCCCAGAAGTTGCCATACCACACGCCCAGCAGGGCCAGTAGCACCGGCATGTTCTTGTCGAACGGTGCGGTCTGGAAGTGCTGGTCCATGGTGTAGGCGCCGGACAGCAGTTCCTTGAAGTTGGCAGTGCCGATGGCCAGGGCGATCGGCAGGCCGATGGCCGACCACAGCGAGTAGCGCCCGCCCACCCAGTCCCACATCGGGAAGATGTTTTCTTCGCGGATACCGAACGCTACAGCAGCGGCCTTGTTGCTGGATACGGCAATGAAGTGGCGGTACAGCTCGGCTTCCGAGCCGCCTTGGGCCAGGTACCAGGTACGCGCGGCCATGGCGTTTTTCAGCGTCTCGAGGGTGTTGAACGACTTCGACGAGACGATGAACAGGGTGGTTTCGGCGCGCAGGTTGGCCGACAGCTCGTGGAACTCGCTGCCGTCGATGTTGGCCAGGTAGTGGCAGCGCACGCCGCGCTGGGCGTAGGGTAGCAGCGCTTCGGAAACCAGCTCGGGGCCGAGGAACGAACCGCCAATGCCGATGTTGACCACGTCGGTGATCGGTTTTTCGCTGTAGCCGCGCCACAGGCCATCGTGAATGCGGCCAACCAGTTCGGTAATCTGGTTGAGCACCTTGTGCACTTCCGGCATTACGTTCACGCCGTTGACGCTGAGTTTGTCACCTACGGGCCGGCGCAAGGCGGTGTGAAGCACCGGGCGGCCTTCGGAGGCGTTGATGATCTCACCACCGAACATCGACTTGATGGCGTCCTGCAGGCCCACTTCATTGGCCAGGTTGACCAGCAGATCGCGGCTTTGCTCGGTGATCAGGTTTTTTGAGTAGTCGAGGAACAGGCCGCAAGCGCTAAGGGAAAACTGGTCGAAGCGCTTGGCATCGGCGGCGAAGGCTTCGCGCATGCTGAAGCTTTGCATGGCGTCGCGGTGTTTCTGAAGCGCCTGCCAGGCGGGCAGGGCCGTCACATCGTGGGGTGTACGGTAATACGCCATTGCGCGGGGTTCCCTTGGTGCGTGGTGAGGGCTTGGACACGGCAGTCGTTGCCGGGTTCAGGCTGGCACCATTATAGGCAAAGGCCACGTGCTGGGAATGGGTATGGCAGGGGGATTTTGGTGGGGCATTGCAAGCAAGCCCGCCCCTACAGATAAACGTGCAGGAGCGGGCTTGCCCGCGAATGGGCTGCAAGGGAGCCCAAGACCGTTATGCAGTCTTCTCTTCCAAATGCAGGTAGAGGTTGTCGATCAACCGTGTGTTACCCAGGTAAGCCGCCGCAATCACCACCAGGTCTCGATCATCGATCACTGCCGGGCGCAAGCTTACGGCATGGCGTACTTCCAGGTAATCCGGACGGAAACCTGCTGCGCTCAGTTGCGCCTGGCCTTCAGCGACCAGTGCGGCAAAATCCCGCTGGCCACGGCCGATGCCCGCTGCGATGTGCTGCAGTGTGCGGTACAGCGCTGGCGCAGCAGTACGCTGCTCTGGCGTGAGGTAGCCATTGCGCGACGACAGCGCCAAGCCATCTTCGGCACGCACGGTGGGTTCGCCGATGATCTGGATCGGCATGTTCAGATCGCGCACCATGGCGCGGATCACCGCCAGCTGCTGATAGTCCTTCTCGCCGAACACGGCAAGGTCTGGCTGGACCATGTTGAACAGCTTGTTCACCACGGTGGCCACGCCCTCGAAATGCCCAGGCCGGCTGGCGCCGCACAGGCCTTCGGAAAGCTGGGGCACGCTGACGCGTGTCTGCACGCTCATGCCGTCGGGGTACATCTCTTCCACGGTGGGCGCGAACAGCAGGTTGCAGCCGGCTTGTACCAAGCGCTCCTGGTCGGCTGCCAGGGTACGAGGGTATTTGTCGAGGTCTTCGTTGGCGCCGAACTGCAGCGGGTTGACGAAGATACTGGCGACCACGAAATCGGCGCGCTGGGCAGCCTTGGTCACCAAGGCCGCATGGCCGCTGTGCAGGTTGCCCATGGTCGGTACGAAACCGATGCGTTTGCCCTCACCGCGCGCGCGGGCCACTGCCGCGCGCAGTTCGCGGACGGTCTTGACTGTATTCATGCACTGAACCCGTGTTCGCTGCCTGGGAAACTGACTTGCTTGACCGCCTCGACGTAAGCGACGAGGGCGCTATGGATATCCGGTTGGTCCTGCATGAAGTTCTTCACGAACTTCGGTACCCGGCCGCTCAGCGACAGGCCGAGCATGTCGTGCAGTACCAGTACCTGGCCATCGGTGGCGCTGCCGGCGCCAATGCCGATTACCGGGATGCCAACGGCATTGGTGATTTCCGCCGCCAGTTCGCTGGGTACGCACTCGAGCAGCAGCATGGCCGCACCGGCCTGTTCCAGGGCAATGGCGTCGGCGCGCATCTGCCGGGCCTGGGCCTCCTGGCGGCCCTGCACTTTGTAGCCGCCCAGCACGTTGACGGTTTGCGGGGTCAGGCCCATGTGCGCGCACACCGGCACACCACGTTCGGCCAGCAAGCGGATGGTTTCGGCCAGCCAGGCTGCGCCTTCGATCTTGACCATGTGGGCGCCTGCCTGCATCAGCATGGCGCTGTTGGCAAAGGCCTGCTCCGGGGTGGCGTGGGCCATGAACGGCAGGTCGGTGAGGATCAGCGCGCCGTCGTTGCCGCGTTTGACGCTGGCGGTGTGGTAGGCCATCTCCGCCGTGGTGACCGGCAAGGTGCTGTCGTGGCCCTGCAGGACCATCCCCAGCGAGTCGCCCACCAGCAACACTTCAACGCCGGCCTGGCTGGCGGCCTTGGCGAAGGTCGCGTCGTAGCAGGTCAGCATGGTGATTTTTTCACCCTTGGCCTTGAGGCCGTTAAGGGTGGTAAGAGTTACTTCAGGCATGTAGGAAATTCCTCGTTCAGGCGCTGTAAAAAACGACTGCATTCAACGCGTGTAGTCATCTTCCGGAGCGGCACATCATCGCGCGTGATGTTCGGGCACAGGTCCGTCCGGGCCTAAATACGGGTATGCGGCACTTTGGTGCCACACGGGACGCCTATAGTCGTGAGCGAGGTGTGGGAAGTCAATCACCCTGTTACCGCATTGTTACGATCAGGGTGTTACTGGCGTTACCGAGGTGGCGATGCAGGCTGGAACGCCCGGTCTACAGGCGTTCCAGGCCGACGAACGGGCATTCGTCGAGCAGTTGCGCGAGGGCGCGGCCATCGGCCAGGCGGAAATCCCCCGGTACCAGTTCGGCCAACGGGTACAGCACGAACGGGCGGGCATGCATGTGGTAATGCGGCACTTTCAGGCGTGGCTGGTCGAGCACCTGGTCACCGAACAGCAGGATGTCCAGGTCCAGCGTACGTGGGCCCCAGCGTTCCTTGCGTACGCGGCCCTGGTCGTTTTCGATGGCCTGCAGCGCATCGAGCAATGCCAGTGGTGCCAGGGCGGTGTCCAGGGCGGCGACAGCATTGGTGTAGCGTGGTTGGCCGGGCAGCAGCGAATCGCTGGTGTACAGGGCCGAGGCGGCTACCAGGCGCGTGGCTTCGACCTGGTCCAGCGCCTGCAAGGCGCTACGCAGCTGCTCGGCAGGTGCGTCCAGGTTGCTGCCCAAACCTACGTAGGCGCGAATGGTCACTCGAACGCCTCGTCGCCACTGCGCTTGCGTTTGCTGCTGCTGCGCTTGCGCTTGCGCGGGCCGGCGCTTTCGTCGCGGCTACCAAGCTCGCGGATCATCTCGCGGCGCTCGCTGTCGTTTGCCTCCTGGTAATCGGTCCACCACTGGCCCAGGTCGTCGGTTTCTTCCCCGGCGCTCTCACGCAGCAGCAGGAAGTCGTAACCGGCGCGGAAACGCGGGTTGTCCAGCAGCATGTCGGCGCGCTTGCCGCTGCGGCGCGGCAGGCGCTCCTGCATGTCCCAGATCTCGCGGATCGGCAGGGTAAAACGCTTGGGGATGGCAATGCGCGCGCATTGCTCGGCGATCAGGTCGTGGGCCGCACCGTTCATGGCCGGGATCGGCGGCACGCCCTGGTTCTGCAGGTGCAGCACACGGGCCGGCAGAGCTGGCCAGAGCAGAGCAGCGAACAGGAAGGCTGGCGTCACCGGCTTGCCCTGCTTCACGCGCAGGTCGGTGTTGTTCAGTGCCTGGCTGATCAGCGTGTGGGTGTAGGTCGGCCGCTCGTCCAGCGCGTGGGCACTGGCCGGGAACAGCGGTTCGAACAACTCCAGGTCCACCAGCATTTCGAAGGCGATGGCACCTTGGCCGCTGAGGAACAGCTTGAGGCATTCCTCGAACAGGCGCGCGGGTGGAATCTCGCGCAGCATTGGGGCCAGGCCGCGAATCGGCAGGTAGGTGTGCTTTTCGATGCCAAAGTCGAGCTTGGCGGCAAAGCGCACCGCGCGCAGCATGCGCACCGGGTCTTCCTGGTAGCGCTGGGTCGGGTCCCCGATCAGCCGCAGCAGGCGATTGCGCACGTCGTGCACACCGTTGGCGTAATCGAGAATGCGCTCGCTGACCGGATCGTAATACAGGGCGTTGATGGTGAAGTCGCGGCGTTGCGCGTCCTCTTCCAGGGTGCCGTACACGTTGTCTCGCAGAATGCGGCCACTGGCGTTATGCGACGAACGGTGGGTATCGCCCTGATCGTCCTCGGAGTGATGGGCGCGGAAGGTGGCAACTTCAATGATCTCACGGCCGAAATGCACATGGACCAATTTGAAGCGACGACCAATGATACGGGCGTTGCGGAACTCGGCACGGACCTGTTCGGGGGTGGCACTGGTGGCGACGTCGAAGTCCTTCGGCGTGATGCCCAGCATCAGGTCGCGGACACAGCCACCGACCAGGTAAGCCTGGTAGCCGGCGCTTTGCAAGCGCTCCACGATGTTCACCGCATGACGGCTGAACTGGTGGCGCTGCAGCGAGTGCTGGCTCTTGTTGATCACCTCGGGCGTGGTGCGCCTGTGGTGCGGGCCCGGTACGGGCGGGCGGAAAGACTGGAACAGCTTCTTCAGCATGGGATGCACTGTGTGAAGGAATGTTCGGCCAAGAATAGGAGAATGGCCGCATGATGGGCGGGGATTCTAGCATTTACTCGGGGAATGGTGTAGGCGGGTAGCAGGATGCCTGCCAGAAGGGTAGAAACGACAAGGGGAGCCTAAGCTCCCCAAGAAGTCGTTACGTGCTCTTATTGTTTTTTTGCTGGGCTTCTTGTTTTTGTTGAGTGCCCTGCCCACAAATCTCGAAGCTTGTGGACGACCCCCAAACCGGGGGTAAAGAGCAAACGGATTGCTTTGGCCGCTGATGACACGTTGATCTGTCGATCCAACCAGTTCAGGCGCTGCTTTTAGTGCAGTTTTTGTTGTTCTCTGCCTGGTTGTGGGGCAAGCCCCAAACACGCATCCTCTCCAAAAGAATCAGTTAGCTGCGCCTCCGCCATCTTGTTTTTATTGTGCGTGAGCCGTTTCGTCTTGTTCTTATTCTGAGTTGCAGTGCTTGTTATTGTTCTTGTACCAAACATATAGCAGGTGCCGTGCCAACTTTTCAAAACTCAATAAAATCAATGGGTTGAGCGGGTTCTGCAGTTTTTGGCAGGTCCAAAATGTCGCAATTTCGTTACCGTACGCCTCGGGGACTGTTACGGCGGAAAGCTTGGGTAACAGATTTTTACGGGAGGTAAGGTGTTACCTGGGGTGTTCGCCGTGACACGTTCAGCGCCTGTGAGACCGAGCGCCGCCCGCGCGGCGCTTCGCGGCCAAAGCCGCTCCTACATTTGTTTGGGCCAATTTTTTCTGTGGGATTTGAGCGCAAACGCCTTGGCGCATGGCTCGAGATTGCGTCATACAACAAGGCGGTCGCGCGCGTGTGGCACAGGAGGGGCTGGCCCGAAACAAATGTAGCAGCGGCTTTAGCCGCGAAGCGCCGCGCGGGCGGCGCTCGGTCTCACCGACGCCGCATAGGCTACGGCGTACGGTGCGCAGGTCGGTTATTCGCTGGTAGCGTTGCTCTTGCGCCGTGGGATGCCCAGGCGCTGGCGGCGTTCCCACAGGCACTTGCGGCTGACGCCGAGCTTGCGTGCCAGTTCGGTCTCGGTCATGTGGTCCTGGTGTTCAAGCACGAAGTGCTGGAAGTAGTCTTCCAGCGACAGGTCTTCGGTCGGCTCGTGGCTGGCATTGCCCGCGTTGGCCACCACCAGGGCATTGTCGAGGATGTCATCCTCTTCCAGGTCGCTCAGCTCGATGTCGATGCCCAGCAGCTCGGCGGAAATTTCTGCGCTCTCGCTGAGAATCACCGCGCGCTCCACGGCGTTTTCCAGTTCACGCACGTTACCGGGCCAGCTGTAGTGACGAATGGCTTGCTCGGCCTCGGCCGAGAAGTGCAGGTCGTCGCGGCCGATGCGAGCGCTCTGGCGGGCGAGGAAGACGTTGGCGATCTCGTTGACGTCGCTGCCCCGCTCACGCAGGGCCGGCAGCTTCAGGGCGATGACGTGCAGTCGGTAATACAAGTCTTCACGGAACTGGCCGGCCTTGGCCAGGTTTTTCAGGTCGCGGTGGGTCGCGGCGATCAGGCGCACATCGACCTTTTGCGACTGCACCGAACCTACGCGGCGTATCTCGCCTTCCTGCAGCACACGCAGCAGTCGAGCCTGGGCTTCCAGCGGCAGTTCGCCAATTTCATCGAGGAACAGCGTACCGCCATCGGCGGCCTCCACCAAGCCGGCGCGCCCGGCGCTGGCGCCGGTGAACGCGCCTTTTTCGTGGCCGAACAGTTCGGATTCGATCAGCGTTTCGGGGATGGCCGCGCAGTTCACCGAGATCATCGGTGCCTTGGCCCGGCGAGACAGGTTGTGCAGGGCGCGGGCCACCAGCTCTTTACCGGTGCCCGACTCGCCCTGGATCAGCACATTGGAGTCGGTAGGCGCGACCTTGCGGATCTTGCTGTACATGTCCTGCATGGGCTGGCACGAGCCGATGATGCCGATTTCGCCATTGGCCGTTGCCGCGCTGCCTTTGTCGGGCGCTGTAGCCTTGCCATTGCTGGCGCGTGGCTCGGCAGGCGGTGCAGCAGCGGGGGCGTTCTGCCGGTCACGCAGAATACGCGCTACTGCCTGCAGCATCTCGTCGTGGTCGAAGGGCTTGGCGATGTAGTCCACCGCGCCCATTTTCATCGAGTCCACCGCTGAGCGCAGGCTGGCGTAACTGGTCATGATCAGTACCGGGGTGCCCTGGCCGAGCTTGATCAGCTCGGTGCCGGGCGCGCCTGGCAGGCGCAGGTCGCTGACGATGAGGTCGAAAGTGGCAATGCTGAAGCGTTCCTGGGCTTCCTGCACCGAGCCGGCCTCGCTGACCTGGTACTGGTTCCGCTCAAGCAGGCGGCGCAGGGCCGAGCGGATGATGGTTTCGTCTTCGACGATCAGAATGTGCGGCATTGATTCAATTCTCTCGACGGTCTCGAATTTCAGGGGACGTCGCTACGACATGCCGGGGCAGGGTCACGCGGATCCGGGTGCCACGTTGCCGTTCGATATCGGCCGGGCTGTCGATGGTGATTTGCCCATAATGCTCTTCCACGATGGAATAGACCAGAGCGAGCCCCAGTCCGGTTCCTTCGCCCGGGTCCTTGGTGGTGAAGAAGGGTTCGAACAGGCGGTCCATGATGTTCTTCGGAATCCCGCTGCCTTCGTCTTCGACGATCAGGTCGACGGTGTGCTCGTTAACCTCGCTGCGCACGCGCACGGCGCTGCCGGGCGGCGAGGCATCGCGGGCGTTGGAGAGCAGGTTGATCAGCACCTGGGCCAGGCGCTGCGGGTCACCTTCGGCCCAATGGTCCGGGTCGCAAAGGTTGAAGAACTGTACTTCGAAATTGCGCCGGTTCAACGCCAGCAGACCGATGGCATCTTGTGCCACTTCGGCCAGGCACACCGGCTCCTCACTGTTCTGGTGGCTGCCACCGGCATGGGCGAAGCTCATCAGCGACTGGACGATGCGCGATACGCGCTTGGTCTGGTCAAGGATCTGGCTGGACAACTCGATGATTTCGCCATCGTCTTCGCGTTCCTCGCGCAGGTTTTGCGCCAGGCAGGCGATGCCGGTGATCGGGTTGCCGATCTCGTGGGCCACGCCGGCGGCCAGGCGGCCGATGCTGGCCAGGCGCTCGGAGTGCACCAGCTTGTCTTCCAGTGCCTGGGTTTCGGTAAGGTCTTCCACCAGCAGTACCAGCCCGCTGTTACCGGGGGCCAATGGCTCGTCGATGGCTGCCTTGTGCAGGTTCAGCCAGCGCGGCTGACCGTCCAGCGCCAGGCGCTGCTTGTGCAGGTGCTCGTCGGGCACGTTGATGAAGCCTTGCAGCAGGCCGCGCCAAGGCTCGTCGATGGTGACCAGGCGCGAGCCGACCACATGCTTGGCGGCGATGCCGGTGAGCTCTTCCATGGCCTTGTTCCACATCAGGATTTCCTGGTCCTTGGCCAGTGAGCAGACGCCCATGGGCAATTCCTGCAGGGTCTGGCGATGGTAGCGGCGCAAGGCATCGAGTTCGGCGGCCAGCCCGGTCAGGCGCGAGTGGTAGTCTTCCAGGCGGCTTTCGATGAAGTGGATGTCTTCGGTCACGTAGTTTTCGTTACCGGACTTGTACGGCAGGAAAGTCTCGACCATGTCCTGAGCCACGCTCGGTCCCATCAGGCCGGACAGGTTGGCTTCAATGCGGTCGCGCAGGCGGCGCAGGGCATAGGGGCGGCGTTCGTCGAACGGCAGGTAGAGGTCGCGCAGTGCTTGCTCGACTTCCTTTTGCGCGGCCTTGGCGCCCAGCGGCTTGGCCAGCTGGGTGGCGAATTCCTGCGGCGAGGCAGCGTGCAGCTCGCGGCGCTGCGGGCGGCGCACGTTATCCACGGCACAGGCTTCGGCCGCGCTGACCTCTTCGGTGCTGGCGTTGGTGAACAGTGAGATCAGGGTGAACAGCAGCACGTTGGCTGCCAACGAGGCGATGGCTGCCATGTGCCAGCTGGTGTCGTCCAGCACATAGATCATGTCCACCAGCGGAATGTAGAAGCCCTGCAAGTTGCCGAGAAGTGGCAGCAGCATGGTCACCATCCACACCAGGGTGCCGGCCAGCAGCCCGGCGATGAAACCGCGGCGGTTGGCGGTTGGCCAGTAGAGCACCGACAGCACCCCAGGCAGGAACTGCAAGGTGGCGACGAAGGCGACGATGCCCAGGTTGGCCAGGCTCTGGTGGTAGTTCTGGCTCAGGTAGAACATGAAGCCGGCGGTGATGATGGCGACGATCAGTGCACGGCGGGTCCACTTCAGCCAACGGTAGATGTTGCCCTCGGCCGGTGGCTGGTAAAGCGGCAGCACCAGGTGGTTCAGGGCCATGCCCGATAGCGCCAGGGTGGTGACGATGATCAGGCCGCTGGCTGCCGACAGGCCGCCAATGTAGGCCAGCAGTGCCAATGCCTGGTTGTTGGCGGCGATGCCCAGGCCCAGGGTGAAGTACTCGGGGTTGGTGCTGGCGCCCAGGCGCAGGCCGGCCCACAGCACCAGCGGCACGGCAAGACTCATCAGCAGCAGGAACAACGGCAGGCCCCAGCTGGCGCTGACCAGCGAGCGCGGGTTGAGGTTTTCGGTAAAGGCCATGTGGTACATGTGCGGCATGACGATGGCCGAGGCGAAGAACACCAGCAGCAGGGTGCGCCATGGGCCTTCCTGCAGGGGGGTGTGCAGGGCGGCGAGGGCGGTCTGGTTCTGCAGCAGCCAGACTTCCAGCTCGTGCGGGCCGCCAAATACGCCATATAAGGCATACAGGCCGATACCGCCCAGGGCCAGCAGCTTGATCACCGACTCGAAGGCGATGGCGAATACCAACCCCTCATGCTTCTCGCGCGTGGCGATGTGCCGCGAGCCGAAGAAGATGGTGAACAGAATGATCAGTGTGCAAAAGGCAAAGGCCACCCGGGCCTTGACCGGTTCACCGGTAAGGATGCTGATCGAATCGGCCACCGCCTGGATCTGCAAGGCCAGCAATGGCAGCACGCCAATCAGCATGATGATGGTGGTCAAGGCCCCGGCCCAGGTACTGCGGAAGCGGAAGGCCAACAGGTCGGCCAGCGATGACAGCTGATAGGTGCGGGTGATCTTGAGGATCGGGTAGAGCAGCACCGGCGCCAGCAGGAATGCGCCAGAAACCCCCAGGTAACAGGCAAGGAAGCCGTAGCCGTACTGGTAGGCCAGGCCAACCGAGCCATAGAAGGCCCAGGCACTGGCGTAGACGCCCAGCGACAGGGTGTAGGTAAGTGGGTGGCGAATGATCGAACGCGGGATCAGCCCGCGCTCGCTGATCCAGGCCACGCCGAACAGCACCATGAGGTACCCGGCGCTGATCAGGATCATCTGGGTCAGGCTAAAGCTCATCGGCATCTCTTTGGCTCTGCAGGATGAAGGTGACGACGATCAGGATCAGCCAGAGCAGGTAGGGGCGGTACCAGGCTCCGGTCGGTTCGATCCACCAGTCCATGATGGCCGGGGAGAACAGGTAGATCCCCACGACCAGAAGCAGGACCAAACGATAGATGTACATGCTGGCCTCGATGGTTGGGCGCTGCGGGCTTGAACTTATTATTGGCGCAAATGGCAGGGGGGATGCTAGCGGGAATCCACAGCGTTCGCCAAGGGTTTGAATTTACTGGGCTTTTGTTTTTGAGAGGTGGAATGAATGTGCCGGCCTCTTCGCGGGTGAACCCGCTCCTACAGGTAAAGCGTTGCCTCTAGGTTTACTGGGGGCCCTGTGGGAGCGGGCGCGCCCGCGAAGAGGCCGGTAAAGGTTCAGCGCAGATCAGCCTCTGGCACCGTGGTCCGCTGCGCGATCGCATCCGGCCGCCATTGCGTGCGCGCGACTGCCAGCACCTCTGCCGGTGTCGCCAACAGCAGTTCCGGGTCTGTCTCCTGCCCCAGCGCCCGCAATGCCCGCAGCAGCAGGGGGGTAGCATGCTCCGCCTGCAGTGGCGGCGAACGGTACGACTTGCCCAGCTTGTGCCCATCCGGCTGCACGATCAGCGGAATATGCAGGTAACGCGGCTGTGAGAAGCCCAGCAACTCCTGCAGGTACAGCTGGCGCGGGGTGTTGTCGAGCAGGTCGGCGCCACGCACGATGTCGGTAACACCCTGCCAGGCATCGTCCAGCACCACGGCCAGCTGGTAGGCGTACAACCCATCACGACGCTGGATGACGAAATCGCCCACCTCACGCCCCAGGTGTTGCTGGTATTCACCCTGCACTCGGTCGGTAAAGCGGTAGATCAGCTCTGGCACCCGCAAGCGGATGGCTGCCCCTTCACGGGCATGCCCGGCGTTGCGGCAAAAGCCCGGGTAGATGCCGTTGTAGCGTTCCAGCTGCTTGCGCGAGCAGGTGCATGCGTACGCCAGGCCCATGTTGAACAGGCGGTCTACCACGGCAGCATAGGCATCGTGGCGCTGGCTCTGGAATACCACCTCGCCATCCCATTGCAGGCCGTAACGTTCCAGCGTCTGGAGGATGGCATCGCGGGCGCCGGGCATCTCCCGGGGCGGGTCGGTGTCTTCCATGCGCAGCAGCCAGCGGCCGTTGACGGCGCGGGCATCGAGCCACGAGGCGAGGGCGGCGACCAGCGAGCCGAAGTGCAGGAAGCCGCTGGGGGTGGGGGCGAAGCGCCCGATGTAGCTGGAGTCGGTCATGGTCAGGCTGGGCATATAAATGAAACGGGGCGCATGATGCGCCCCGTTCAGGTGGAAGAAAGATCAGCCTTTGCCGACCGTTTTTTCCTTTTTCTCGGCAATTTCCTTGCAGTCGAAGCACAGGTCGGCGGTAGGGCGGGCTTCCAGGCGTCGCAGGCCGATCTCGATGCCGCACGACTCGCACCAGCCGTACTCTTCGTCCTGAATCTTCTGCAGGGTTTTATCGATTTTCTTGATCAACTTGCGCTCGCGGTCGCGGTTGCGCAGTTCGAGGGCGAATTCCTCTTCCTGGGATGCGCGGTCTGCGGGATCTGCAAAGTTGGCTGCTTCTTCTTTCATATGGTCAACGGTCTTGTCGACGCCGACCATCAGCTCTTGCTTCCAGCCAGTGAGGATCTTGGTGAAGTGCTTGCGCATGGGCTCACCCATGTACTCCTCACCCTTGGTCTCCTGATAGGGTGCAACCCCATAAAGATTCTGGTTGGCTTTTTGCTTTTCTAGGGTGGACATGAATAGACCGCCTCTCACTCATCTGATCCAATGCGCAGGATGCTCCATCTCCGGCGACCGCCGGCCCTGCGACTGCGAGCCGCCGAACTTACCAGATAGATCGGGGGTGCGCTACCCCGCCCGATCCTGCTAGTTGACACCGGCCTGAGCGGTACGTTCGGTGGTGTGCAGAGGTAGAATCTCCAGTTTAGACCCAATTGAGAGAAGGTCATGGCCCAACCCTACAGTGCGCGCAGCCGCGCCATCGAACCTTTCCACGTCATGGCGCTGCTGGCCCGGGCCAACGAGCTGCAGGCGGCCGGGCACGACGTGATCCACCTGGAAATCGGCGAGCCGGACTTCACCACGGCCGCACCCATCGTCGCGGCCGGCCAGGCCGCGCTGGCCGCCGGGCACACGCGCTACACCGCCGCACGCGGTCTGCCGGCACTGCGTGAGGCAATTGCCGGCTTTTATGGGCAGCGCTATGGCCTGAACATCGACCCGGAACGCATCCTTATTACCCCAGGTGGCTCCGGCGCGCTGCTGCTGGCCAGCAGCCTGCTGGTGGACCCGGGCAAGCATTGGCTGCTGGCCGATCCGGGTTACCCGTGCAATCGCCACTTCCTGCGCCTGGTCGAGGGCGGGGCCCAATTGGTACCGGTGGGCCCGGATGTGAACTACCAACTGACTGCCGACCTGGTTGAGCGCTACTGGGACAAGGACACCGTCGGTGCCCTGGTCGCTTCGCCGGCCAACCCCACCGGTACCGTGCTGGGGCGCGAAGCGTTGGCCTGCCTGGCCAAAACCACCCATGAGCGGCATGGCCATCTGGTGGTGGACGAGATCTACCATGGCCTCACCTATGGCATGGACGCGCCGAGCGTGCTGGAAGTCGATGACTCGGCATTCGTCCTGAATAGTTTTTCCAAGTATTTCGGCATGACTGGTTGGCGCCTTGGCTGGCTGGTGGCTCCGCCCGGTGCGGTCGCCGACCTGGAGAAACTGGCGCAGAACCTGTACATCAGTGCGCCGAGCATGGCTCAGCATGCCGCGCTGGCCTGTTTCCAGCCCGAGGCGCTGGCCATTTTCGAAGAGCGCCGCGCCGAATTCGCCCGCCGTCGCGATTACCTGCTGCCCGCTCTGCGTGAACTGGGCTTCCGTATCGCCGTCGAGCCGCAAGGCGCGTTCTACCTGTACGCCGATATCAGCGCTTTTGGCGGGGACGCGTTCGCATTCTGCCGACACTTCCTGGAAACCGAGCACGTGGCATTCACGCCGGGCCTGGACTTTGGTCGCCACCTGGCCGGGCACCATGTGCGCTTCGCTTATACCCAGAGCCTGCCGCGCCTGGAAGAAGCGGTGCAACGTATTGCCCGTGGCCTGCAGAGCTGGCAAGGCTGATGCGTTTCTCTCCTTCACTCGAGCAGGGCCGCCTGCTGCGTCGCTACAAGCGCTTTCTGGCCGATATCGAACTGGCCAGCGGCGAGCAGATGACTATCCACTGCCCGAATACCGGCTCCATGCTCAACTGCATGCGTGAAGGTGGGCAGGTGTGGTTCAGCCGCTCCAACGACCCCAAGCGCAAGCTGCCAGGGACCTGGGAAATCAGCGAAACCCCCCAGGGGCGGTTGGCCTGCGTGAATACCGGGCGGGCCAATGCGTTGGTCGAAGAGGCCCTGCGCGCTGGCATGATCACTGAACTGGCCGGTTTCACTGCACTCAAGCGCGAAGTGGCCTATGGCGAAGAAGGCAGCCGTATCGACTTTCGCCTGGAGTTCGAGGGTGCCCCGGCCTATGTCGAGGTCAAGAGCGTGACGCTGGGCTACCCCGACACTGCAGTTGCGGCCTTCCCTGATGCGGTGACTCAACGCGGTGCGAAACACCTGCGTGAGCTGGCAAAGCTGGCCCGGCAGGGCGTGCGGGCCGTGCAACTGTATTGCGTGAACCTGACCGGTATCGACGCTGTGCGCCCGGCTGAAGAAATCGATACGGCCTACGCCCAGGCGCTGCGCGCTGCCGTAGCGGACGGGGTGGAGGTGCTGGCCTATGGCACTCGGCTGGACGCCGAGGGTATCGTCATCGATCGCCGCTTACCGGTGCTGCTTACCCCTTGAACCAGATGCCCCGGCTGTCTTCGTGGCAGCCCAGGGGCTGCAGCTGCTCACCCTCACAGGGGCCTGCCACGCATTCGCCGCTTTCTATCAGGAACAGGGCTCCGTGATGGGCGCAGTGGATGAGGCTGGCGCTGTCATCCAGAAACGCGTCCTCTGCCCAGTTCAGCGGGATGTCCCGGTGCGGGCAGCGGTTGCGGTACAGGTACACCTGGCCTTGGCGACGCACGCCGAACAGTTCGAGGCCGTCTACGCTGAAGGCGCGGCTTTGGCCCTCGGCGAGGCCGAGGGATGTACAAAGGAAGTGCATGGCAAGGATGACCCGTGAAACACGTGATGGCTTGACGCTCCAATGCGAATAATTATCAAATTGATCGCATTCGCTGCGCCCGGCTGCCTATGGTGCGCAGTTCCGCCGCTCGCCACAAGGCGTGTAGCCCGTCTTCAGAAGGAACCCGATGATGCGCCGTCCAGCTGCTTTTCTCGCTCTGTGTGCAAGCCTTGTGCTCTCTACCCAAGCCTTGGCAGCCGAGCTGCCGCAACGCTGGGTCAGCGCGGGTGGCGCCTTGAGCGAGTGGATAACCGCATTGGGAGGTGAAGCGCGCCTGGTCGGTGTGGACACTACCAGTCAGCACCCGGCCTCGTTGAAAGCCTTGCCCAGTGTGGGTTATCAGCGACAACTGTCGGCCGAAGGCATTCTCAGCCTGCGCCCGGATGTGCTGGTGGGCACCGAGGAGATGGGGCCGCCACCGGTACTGGCGCAAATCCGCAAGGCCGGCGTGCGGGTCGAGTTGTTCTCCAGCAAGGCCGAGCTGCCGGCGGTAGATGAAAACCTCAGGCACCTGGGGCAGTTGCTCGGTGCAGAGCAGCAAGCGTCCGTGCTTGCAGCGGACTACCGCCAACGGCTCGATGCGTTGCATGCCAACGTCAAGCTGGCCCAGGCCGGGCAGCAGGCTCCTGGGGTGTTGCTGCTGGTCGGCCATGCCGGGGCCAAGCCGCTGATCGCCGGGCAAGGTACTGCCGGTGACTGGCTGCTGGGCCAGGCGGGTGGGCGTAACCTGGCCGCGCACCCAGGCTACAAGAACTTCTCCAACGAAGCCTTGGCGGCGCTTGACCCGGATGTGATCGTGTTTTCCGACCGGGCGCTGGCCGATGAACAGGCCTTGCAGGCGCTGTTGAAAGAAAACCCCGCGCTGGCTGCCTCGCGGGCCGTGCGTGAGAAACGCCTGGTCTCATTGGACCCGACGCTGCTGGTCGGCGGGCTCGGGCCTCGGCTACCGGCGACCTTGCAGTCGCTGGCAGCCGCCTTCTACCCGGCTGCTCAGGCCAGCTTCGCACAATGAAACAAAGGGTTTCGCCACGCACGTTGTTCATTAGCCTGAGCCTGTTGTGTCTGTTGGCGACCTGGCTGTCACTGGCGCTGGGGCCAGTCAGCCTGCCAATGTTCGATACGCTGCGCGCTGGCCTGCGCCTGTTGGGGCTGCCCGTTTCCGAAGATGGCCTGCAGCAGGCCGAGATGATCCTTGGCCAGATCCGTCTGCCCCGTACCCTGTTGGGGTTGGCGGTGGGCGCGGTGTTGGCTCTGTCCGGGGTGGCCATGCAGGGGCTGTTCCGCAACCCGCTGGCCGACCCCGGGCTGGTAGGGGTTGCTGCCGGCGCCGCAGTGGGAGCAGCGGTTGCCATTGTCGGCGGCGCTTGGTTTGGCGGCATGCCGGATGCTTTCGCACCTTATCTGCTGTCGTTCTGCGCTTTTGTCGGCGGGCTTGGGGTAACTGCGCTGGTCTACCGCCTGGGGCGCCGCGATGGCCAGACCAACGTCGCCACGATGTTATTGGCTGGCGTGGCCATGACCGCGCTAGGTGGCGCGGCCGTGGGGCTGTTCTCTTACCTGGCCGATGACGCCACCTTGCGCACGCTGACGTTCTGGAACCTTGGCAGCCTCAATGGCGCCAGCTATGAGCGGCTGTGGCCATTATTGCTGGTGGCGACAGGGGTGGCGGTGTGGTTGCCGCGCCGGGCCAAGGCACTGAATGCCCTGTTGCTGGGGGAGTCGGAGGCGCGCCACCTGGGCGTTGACGTGGAGCGGCTCAAGCGTGAACTGGTGTTCTGCACGGCGCTGGGGGTGGGGGCGGCAGTGGCTGCAGCCGGGTTGATCGGCTTTATCGGCCTGGTAGTGCCGCACCTGGTACGCCTGCTGGCCGGGCCCGATCACCGTGTGGTGCTGCCAGCCTCGCTGCTGGCCGGCGGGGTGCTGATGTTGTTTGCCGACCTGGCGGCGCGGCTGCTGCTGGCGCCTGCCGAGCTGCCGATTGGTATCGTCACGGCCTTCATCGGTGCGCCGTTCTTCCTGTTCCTGCTGATGCGAGGGCGCGGCTGATGTTGCAAGTTGAGGGCCTGTATCTGTGCAGGGGCAGCAATGAGGTGCTGCACGACATTCACTTGCAGTTGCCTGCGGGGCAGGTCGTGGGTGTGCTTGGCCCCAACGGTGCCGGCAAGAGCAGTCTGCTGAGTGTGCTGTGCGGTGAGCTGGCCCCCGGCCGTGGGCGGGTAACGCTTCAGGGCCGCCCGCTGGCCGATTGGGCCGGACAGGAACGGGCAAGGCGCCTGGCAGTGTTGCCGCAGGTGTCCAGCCTGGGTTTCTCGTTTCGGGTGGAGGAAGTGGTAGGCATGGGGCGCATGCCTCATGGCACCGGTCAGCGGCGCGATGCGGAAATTGTCGAAGCGGCGTTGCGGGCGGCAGATGCCTGGCACCTGGTGGAGCGCAGCTACTTGGCACTTTCCGGTGGCGAGCGGCAACGGGTACACCTGGCCCGCGTGCTGGCGCAGCTATGGCCGGGGGAGGAGGGCAGCACGTTGTTGCTCGATGAACCAACCTCGATGCTCGACCCGCTGCATCAGCACACCACCCTGGAAGCCGTACGCCGCTTCGCCGACTGCGGTGCTGCAGTGTTGGTGATTCTGCATGACCTGAACCTGGCGGCGCGTTACTGTGACCGTATCCTGTTGCTGGAGCAGGGGCGCTGCCATGCGTTTGCCACGCCCGAAGCGGCACTGACCCCTGCGGCCCTGAAAGCGGTGTACGGTATCGACGTACTGGTGCAGGCGCACCCCGAGCGCGGGCATCCGCTGATCATCACCCGTTGATTCTCGAACCGTGCACGGCCTTTGTGGAAGCGGCCTTGTCTCGCGACAGGTCCGCCCCCGGAGCTGGCCATTCAAATTGTGGATGACATGGAGTAACTGCCGATGCGACACCCGCTGCTGTCCGGTTTCTCGCTGAGCCTGGTACTGGCGATAGGCGGCTGTCAGGCCAGCCTGCCGCCGTTGCCCGCCTGGCAGAGCAGTGAAGGTCGCACGCACGCCCAGCTGGGAAAAATTGTCGACCTGTCCAATGAGCAGGTCATAAGCCCTGAAACGCTGGTGCAGCGCCTGGCTGACGCACCCCGAGTGCTTGTCGGCGAGAAGCACGACAACCCTGACCATCACGCGCTGCAACTGTGGCTGCTGCGCGCCCTGCAAGGCCAGCGCACCCAGGGCAGCCTGCTGCTGGAGATGCTGCAGCCCGAACAGCAATCACGGGTGGACAAGCTGGCGGGGCAGCCTTTGCCGGAAGACTTGCCCAAGGCGCTGGCCTGGCAGGAGGGCTGGGATTGGCAGTTGTACGGGCCGATTGTCACTGAAGCCTTGCAGCATCGGGTGACGTTGCTGGCAGCCAACCTTTCGCCCGCCGAGATGCGTCAGGCCTATCGACAACCAGCTCCGGTGCAGGGTGAAAAGTCCAATGCACCCGCGGTAAAGGCTGCCTTGCTGGAACAGGTGCGCGCCGGGCATTGCGGGATGCTGCCGGAAAACCAGTTACCGGCGATGCTGGCCGTTCAGCAGCAGCGCGACCGGCGCATGGCCGAGCGTTTGCAGGCGGCACCGCAACCGGCGCTGCTGTTTGCCGGGGCTTACCATGTGCGCAAGGACCTGGGCATACCCTTGCATCTGGCTGACCTGAGGGCGTCGGGGGAGAGCAAGGTATTGCTGCTGGCTGAGGTGGGCGAGCGAATCGAGCCTGGCGAGGCTGATTATGTGTGGTACACGGCAGCGATGCCGGAGCAGGATTATTGCGCGCAGCTGCGGCGTTGATCCTGAAAAAGCACAGGCAAAAAAAGACCCGGCAAATTGCCGGGTCAATAACCGTGATTAGCCTGATGAGGAGATAATCTGAGAGTCCGAACCAGGGGCTCTTAGCTTATCCAACCAGTCTCGCGACCAGTTGTGATAATCATAAAAATTCTCATTTAGCCGTCAATCCCTTTACCCCGATTATTTTGGTTTTTTTTGCGTAGGGTTTTTCGCGTCCAATTGTTGATTGAGTGCTTCCTTGCGTTCGAGCGGCAAATCGTTCCAGTGCATGTCCAGCAGGGCGCCTTCAATGGCATACAACAGCACCTTCGATGCACGGAACCCTCGTGTCTTCACGGCCTGGTACGCACCCACCGCGCCCAGGCGGCGCAAATCCGATGCACTGTGGATGCCGGCTGCATGCAGCCACTGCGCAGAAGTCTTGCCAAGGTTCTTCAGATGCTGCAATTCATCGTTCATCGAGCCTCCTTGCGATGGCTGAACGGGAATGGGGGATAAATCGCGAGCAGGTCTGAGAGGAGTGTAGCGGGCGTTGGGAAATGTGCGGCTTTTTGCCATCGGGGGATGAGCGGCCTGTGCCTGCCCCTTGGCGGGCAGGCACAGGAAGATGACGAACTTACAGGCCAGGCAACTGCTGGCGAATCTGCTCGATCACCTGATCCATGCTGCCGGCAGCCTGGGTATCGACGCGGGTGCTGTGCACCAGCTCCTGCGCATCCAGCGCCTCACGGCTGGCCTGCTGGGCCTTGATCACCTCCAGCGTGGCATCCGACGGGTCGCTGTTTTCGGCCTGGCGCTGCTCCAGCCAACTGGCGATGACCGCCTCTGGCGCGTGACAGTCGAGGATGAGGAACGGCACGCCGGTCTGGCTGGCAACCTCTGCCGCAGCCTGGCGTTGCTCACGCTTGAGGTAGGTGGCGTCCAGCACCACCGGGAAACCGGCGCGCAGCACGGTCGATGCCACCTCGTGCAGGCGCTGATAGGTCGCTGCGCTGGCGTCCTGGTCGTATATGCCCGTACTCAGCTGGCCGGCGTCGGCCTGCTGTTGTTCGCCGAACAGGCGCTTACGCTCTACGTCCGAACGCACGCGCACTGCACCCAGGGCCTCAACCAGGCGCATGGCCACGTGACTTTTGCCCACCGCCGAAACGCCATGGGTGATGGCCAGCAGGCGCGACGGGATGGCGCTGTAGCTTTCGGCCAGGTTGGCGTAGTTGCGGTAGGTGCGCAGGGTGGTGGCCCGCTGCACGCCATCAGCGTCGGCCGGCATGCTGAACAGTGCGACCTTGGCCCGCACCAGCGCGCGGTAGGCTTTGTAGAAGTTGAGCAGTTCCAGGCCTTCGTAGTCTCCTGTCAGTTCCAGGTACTGGCTGATGAAGCGTCGGGCCAGGCACTTCAGGCCGCGGTCTTCAAGGTCCATGGCCAGGAAGGCGGTGTCGGCGTAGACGTCGGTCAGTCGGAAAGGCTCGTTGAACTCGATGCAATCGAAGATCACCACCTTGCCATCGATCAAGGTGGCATTGCCCAGGTGGATGTCACCGTGGCACTCACGGATGAAACCATTGGCCTTGCGCTTTTCCAGCAGGCCATGCAGGCGTTCGAAGCTGCTGCGGGCCCAGGCCTGCAGGGCGTCGAGTTGCTGCAGATCGGCTTTGTCGCTGAGGAATGGGCGAATCTGCTCGAAGTTCTGCTCCACCGGGGCCATCACGCTGTCTGGCGTGCCCAGCGGGTGCTCCATCGGCACACGCGGGGCTTGCAGGTGAAACTCGGCAATCTGCCGGGCCATCTGGTCTATGTGCGTGGCGTTCAGTTCGCCATTGGCCTGCAGGGTGTTGAGCATCTGGCCCTGGGGGAACTGGCGCATCTTCAGCACATATTCGATGGCTTCACCTTCGCCACCGATCTGCGGTGCGTCGACGCTACCGGTGATCGGCAACACTTGCAGGTACAGGCCTTCGGTCAGGCGTTGGTTCAGGCGCAATTCTTCATTACAGAAATGCTGGCGCTGGTCCAGTCCAGTGAAGTCCAGGAAGCCGAAATTCATCGGTTTCTTGATCTTGTAGGCATATTCGCCAGTGAGCAGGACCCAGGAGATATGCGTCTCGATGAGCTGAAACCCCTCCACGGGGTGAGGGTACAGGGCAGGGTTCTGCAACGCAGTAATAAGAGCTTGGCTCACGGCAAATCCTTCCGGGGCAAGGGAATTCGAATGCGCCATTATGGTCAATGGTGCCGTCCCTGCCTACCGCCGGGCCGTCTGCCCAGCCTTTATAAAGTGCGTATAATCCGCCGCCATGACCCGAACCCGAAATCCCCGCACCCCTCAGAAACGCCCGACCGGCCGCTCCCGCGCCTGGCTGGGCTGGGCTTTGAAGCTCAGCCTGGTTGGCCTGGTGATCGTTGCCGGCTTCGCGGTTTACCTCGATGCCGTCGTCCAGGAAAAGTTCTCCGGCAAGCGCTGGACCATCCCGGCCAAAGTGTATGCCCGACCGCTGGAGCTGTTCACCGGCCAGAAGTTGAGCAAGAACGACTTCCTCACCGAGCTCGATGCGCTCGGCTACCGTCGCGAAAGCGCGGCCAACGGCCCGGGCGCTGCGTCCGTCAACGGCAATACCGTCGACCTCAATACCCGTGGCTTCCAGTTCTACGAGGGCATGGAACCGGCGCAGTTCGTCCGCGTGCGCTTCTCTGGCGATTACGTTGCGGGCCTTTCCGGTGCCAACGGCAAGGCGCTTGACGTGGTGCGGCTGGAGCCGCTGATGATCGGCGGCATCTATCCGAAAAATCTCGAAGACCGCATCCTGATCAAGATCGATCAGGTACCCAAATATCTGCTCGAAACCCTGGTGGCAACGGAGGACCGCGAGTTCTACAGCCACTTCGGCGTGTCGCCAAAGTCCATCGTCCGGGCCATGTGGGTCAACACGTCGTCCGGCTCGATGCGCCAGGGTGGCAGTACCCTGACCCAGCAATTGGTGAAGAACTTCTACCTCAGCAGCGAGCGCAGCCTCAGCCGCAAGCTGACCGAGGCGATGATGGCGGTCCTGCTCGAACTGCACTACGACAAACGCGAAATCCTTGAGGCCTACCTCAACGAGGTGTTCGTCGGCCAGGACGGTCAACGCGCGGTGCACGGCTTTGGTCTGGCTAGCCAGTTCTTCTTCAGCCAGCCGCTGTCTGAGCTGAAACTGCATCAGATCGCCCTGCTGGTGGGCATGGTCAAAGGCCCGTCCTACTACAACCCGCGGCGTCATCCCGAGCGGGCCCTGGCTCGCCGCAACCTGGTGCTCGACCTGGTGGCCGAACAGGGCGTGGCCAGCCAGGCAGAAGTCGATGCGGCGAAGAAAATGCCGTTGGGCGTGACCAAGCGTGGCAGCCTGGCCGACAGCTCGTTCCCGGCCTTCCTCGACCTGGTCAAGCGACAGTTGCGCCAGGATTACCGCGACGAAGACTTGACCGAAGAAGGCCTGCGCATCTTTACCAGCTTCGACCCGATCCTGCAGATGAAGGCTGAAACCTCGATGAGCGAGACCTTCAAGCGCCTGGCGGGCCGCAAGGGGGCAGACGATGTGGAAGCGGCGATGGTCGTGACCAACCCTGAGACCGGTGAAGTGCAGGCGCTGATCGGTAGCCGCCAGGCAGGCTTCGCCGGCTTCAACCGGGCCATCGATGCTGTGCGGCCGATCGGCTCGTTGGTCAAGCCGTCGGTATACCTGACTGCGCTGGAGCAGCCGAGCAAGTACACCCTGACCAGTTGGGTGCAGGACGAGCCATTTTCGGTCAAGGGGGCTGACGGCCAAGTCTGGCGCCCGCAAAACTATGACCGCCGCCCGCATGGCACTATCTACCTGTATCAGGGGCTGGCCAACTCCTACAACCTGTCGACCGCCAAGCTTGGCCTGGAAGTGGGTGTGCCGAACGTGATCAAGACCATTGGTCGTTTGGGCGTGAATGTCGACTGGCCTGCATTCCCTGCCATGTTGCTGGGGGCAGGTGGCATGTCGCCGATGCAGGTGGCAACCATGTACCAGACCATCGCCAACGGCGGCTTCAACACGCCGATGCGCGGCATCCGCAGCGTGCTCACCGCCGAGGGCGAGCCGCTCAAGCGCTACCCGTTCCAGATCCAGCAGACCTTCGACCCAGGTGCCATTTACCTGGTGCAGAACGCCATGCAACGCGTAATGCGAGAAGGTACAGGGCGTTCGGTGTACAACACCTTGCCGCGCTCGCTGACCCTGGCGGGCAAGACCGGTACCAGTAACGACTCGCGTGACAGCTGGTTCTCCGGCTTCAGTCAGGATCTGCTGGCCGTGGTGTGGATGGGGCGTGACGATAACGGCAAGACACCGTTTACCGGCGCCACCGGCGCCTTGCAGGTGTGGACCAGCTTCATGAAGAAGGCCGACCCGCTGCCGCTGGATATGCCGCAACCGGACAACGTGGTGCAGGCCTGGATCGACCCCTACAGTGGCCATGGGTCTGATGCCAGCTGTCCGGGAGCGGTGCAGATGCCGTATATTCGCGGGAGTGAGCCGCCGGCCGGCGCAGCCTGTGGCGGCGAGCAGGACCCAGTAGAATCGGTAATGGACTGGGTCAAAGGCTGGATGAATTAAGCACAGGCTGCATTGATGAGGTGTGATGTGAACAAGTGGCTGTTTCCTGCCGTGACGGCGTTGGCTGTGCTCCAGGGGTGCTCCAGCGTCCCACGTGGCAATATTCCGGTGGTCGATTCGAGCACCCGCGTGTCCAACAGCGAACGCGTGACGGCCAACCGCTCGGCGGGTGGCTATAACGCCGGCACCGCCCAGGCGCAGACGCTGCCGGAGGATTCCGGTGTCACCGTGATGATCCCGCAGGGCGCAGGCGCTTCGGGCATCCAGACGTTCCCGGCGTCCAATGGCGCTGCGCCGATCAGTACCTCGCCTATCACTCCAGGGCCGATCAGTACAGGGCCTGTCAGTTCGGCACCGATGACCACCAATCCCAACCCGATTGCCGACGAACCCTTCGACATCGCTGCGATGAACAGCACCCCGCAAAGCGCCAGTGCGCCAACCGGTATTCCGCGCAGCGCCGCCGCCGGTGGCCTGTCGGCCGACGAGCAGCTGGACGGTCCTGTGCTGGCACTGTTGACCACTGCGCAGACGCAGCAGGGCAGCGGCGACTTCAACGGTGCCGCTTCGAGTCTTGAGCGTGCCCAGCGCATTGCTCCGCGTGAGCCGCAGGTGCTGTATCGCCTGGCCCAGGTGCGCCTTTCGCAAGGTGATGCAGCGCAGGCCGAGCAGTTGGCGCGCCGCGCCCTGACTTACGCCAACGGCCGCCCCAGCCTGCAGGCAGAGCTTTGGAACACGATCGCCCAGGCCCGTGAAAAGCAGGGTGATAGCGCTGGGGCTGCGCTGGCCCGGCAAAAGGCGCGGGTCAATTCGTGATGATCGAGCAACGTGTGCTGGATATTGCCGACCACCTGCTCTTGATCGAGCGCGAGCTGCAGGTGCAAGGCTGGTGGGATGACGAGCCGCCAAGCGACGAGGCACTGGCCAGTACGGTGCCGTTCGCCGTGGATACCCTCAGTTTTGAGCAGTGGCTGCAATGGATCTTCCTGCCCCGCATGAAGATCATCATCGAGCTGGGCCACCCGCTGCCCAATGCATCGAGCATCCTTGTCATGGCCGAAACCGTGTTTACCGACCGGCCGGAGCAAAGTCGTGAGCTACGCCGCCTATTGGCAGCTTTTGATCAATTGATCGCTCCTTCCGCCTGATTTCTTCAGTTTTTCCGTCGAGGGCCGCAGATTGTGGCCCTTTTTTTTGGAAATCTTCTTAATTCTGCTGCTGAAGCGATTTTTAGTGGTGGCAGGAATTCATCTTGAGGAAAAATTGGCAATAATTTTTCTTGACTTGTTGGCGCCGAATCACAAGAATCCAACTTCCGCTGTAGAGGGACTGCCAGAAGCAGACCCGCTAAGCAGATCATGAGGTGCACACCCGCGCCGACCTGTTACACCCCGCAACGCGTTACCTCGCGCTGGGTGGGAAACCCCCGCAACACTCTGGGGATCTCCCAATACTTGCTCAGTCAGTGCTGACGTTCGCTCATGCTCTGCTTGGCAGTAAACCTATTAAGACCCGTCCAGTGAGGGCGGTATTCTGGCGTTTTAGAGGTGAACAACGTGGAGCTTTTATCTGGCGCTGAGATGGTCGTCCGCTTCTTGCGTGACGAAGGCGTTAAGCACATCTACGGGTACCCTGGTGGTGCTCTCCTGCATGTTTACGACGCACTGTTCAAAGAACCGGAAGTGGAACACATCCTGGTTCGTCACGAGCAGGCGGCCACCCATATGGCGGACGGCTACGCTCGCGCCACCGGCAAGGCCGGTGTGGTGCTGGTAACCTCCGGTCCTGGCGCGACCAATGCCATTACCGGCATTGCCACCGCCTACATGGACTCGATTCCGATGGTCATCCTGTCCGGCCAGGTGCCTAGCACCATGGTGGGTACCGATGCCTTCCAGGAAACCGACATGATTGGTATCTCGCGGCCGATCGTGAAGCACAGCTTCATGATCAAGAATCCGACCGAGATCCCTGAAGTTCTGAAAAAAGCTTTCTACCTGGCGCAATCCGGTCGTCCAGGTCCGGTCGTGGTCGACATTCCAAAAGATATGACCAACCCGGCTGAGAAGTTTGAATACGTCTACCCGAAAAAGGTCAAGCTGCGCTCCTACAGCCCGGCGGTCCGCGGTCACTCCGGCCAGATCCGCAAAGCTGCCGAGATGCTTCTGGCGGCCAAGCGTCCGGTCGTCTACTCCGGTGGCGGTGTGATCCTCGGCGGTGGCTCCGAAGCCCTGACTGAAATCGCCAAGTCGCTGAACCTGCCGGTCACCAATACCCTGATGGGGCTGGGTGGCTTCCCGGGTACCGACCGCCAGTTCCTCGGCATGCTCGGCATGCATGGCAGCTACACCGCCAACATGGCCATGCACAATGCCGACGTCATCTTTGCCGTCGGTGCGCGTTTCGACGACCGCGTTGTAAACGGCCCGGCCAAGTTCTGCCCGAACGCCAAGATCATTCACATCGACATCGACCCGGCGTCGATCTCGAAGATGATCAAGGCCGACGTGCCAATCGTCGGCCCGGTCGACAGCGTGCTCAACGAAATGCTCGGCATCCTCAAGGAAATCGGCGAGCAGCCTGACAAGGCGGCGCTGGATACCTGGTGGAAGCAGATTGACGAATGGCGTGGCAATGGCGAGTTGTTCCCTTACGACAAGGGCGATGGCAACGTCATCAAACCGCAAAAAGTCATCGAGACACTGTGCGAAGTGACCAATGGCGATGCCTTCGTCACTTCCGACGTCGGCCAGCACCAGATGTTTGCCGCGCAGTACTACCGCTTCAACAAGCCAAACCGCTGGATCAACTCCGGTGGCCTGGGCACCATGGGCTTCGGCTTCCCGGCGGCGATGGGCGTCAAGCTCAACTTCCCGGATCAGGACGTGGCCTGCGTGACCGGCGAAGGCAGCATCCAGATGAACATCCAGGAGCTGTCCACCTGCATGCAATACGGCCTGCCGGTGAAGATCGTCAACCTGAACAACGGTGTGTTGGGCATGGTCCGCCAATGGCAGGACATGGCCTACAACGGTCGTCACTCGCACTCGTACGTCGAGTCGCTGCCTGACTTCATCAAGCTGGCTGAGGCCTATGGCCATGTGGGTATCCGCATTACCAGCCTGAAGGACCTCAAGCCGAAGCTGGAAGAAGCGTTTGCGATGAAGGACCGTCTGGTGTTCATCGACATCGCGGTTGACCGCAGTGAGCACGTCTATCCGATGCAGATCAAGGATGGCTCGATGCGTGACATGTGGCTGAGCAAGACGGAGCGTACCTGATATGCGGCACATCATTTCCCTGCTGCTGGAAAACGAACCAGGTGCGTTGTCCCGCGTGGTCGGCCTGTTCTCCCAGCGCAACTACAACATTGAAAGCCTGACTGTAGCGCCAACCGAAGACCCGACCCTGTCGCGTCTGACGCTGACCACCGTTGGCCATGACGAAGTGATCGAACAGATCACCAAGAACCTGAACAAGCTGGTCGAAGTGGTCAAGCTTGTCGACCTGTCGGAAAGCGCTCACATCGAGCGTGAACTGATGCTGGTCAAGGTCAAGGCCACCGGTGCCCAGCGTGCCGAGATCAAGCGCACCACGGATATCTTCCGTGGCCAGATCGTCGACGTGACCGCCAGCGTGTACACCGTGCAGCTGAGCGGTACCAGCGACAAACTGGACAGCTTCATCCAGGCGATCGGCACTGCATCGATTCTGGAAACCGTGCGCAGCGGCGTTACCGGCATTGCCCGTGGCGACAAAGTGCTCAGCATCTAAATCCAAAAAATTAGCGATGGCTCCGCAGGGGCCGAGATATAACCAGGGGTATTTTCATGAAAGTTTTCTACGATAAAGACTGCGACCTTTCCATCATCCAGGGTAAGAAAGTCGCCATCATCGGTTACGGCTCCCAGGGCCACGCTCAGGCGTGCAACCTGAAAGACTCCGGTGTAGACGTTACCGTCGGTCTGCGTAAAGGTTCGGCTACCGTTGCCAAGGCTGAAGCCCACGGCCTGAAAGTTGCCGACGTTGCTACCGCTGTCGCTGCGGCTGACCTGGTCATGATCCTGACCCCGGACGAGTTCCAGGGCGCTCTGTACAAGAACGAAATCGAGCCGAACATCAAGAAGGGCGCTACCCTGGCCTTCTCTCACGGCTTCTCGATCCACTACAACCAGGTTGTTCCGCGTGCCGACCTCGACGTGATCATGATCGCGCCGAAAGCCCCGGGCCACACCGTTCGCTCCGAGTTCGTCAAAGGCGGCGGCATCCCTGACCTGATCGCTATCTACCAGGACGCTTCCGGCAACGCCAAGAACGTCGCACTGTCCTACGCTTCGGGCGTAGGTGGTGGCCGTACCGGTATCATCGAAACCACCTTCAAGGACGAAACCGAAACCGACCTGTTCGGTGAGCAGGCTGTTCTGTGTGGCGGTACCGTCGAGCTGGTCAAAGCCGGTTTCGAAACCCTGGTCGAAGCTGGCTACGCGCCGGAAATGGCCTACTTCGAGTGCCTGCACGAGCTGAAGCTGATCGTCGACCTCATGTACGAAGGCGGCATCGCCAACATGAACTACTCGATCTCCAACAACGCCGAGTACGGTGAGTACGTGACTGGCCCGGAAGTCATCAACGAAGAATCCCGCAAGGCCATGCGCAATGCCCTGAAGCGCATCCAGGACGGCGAGTACGCGAAGATGTTCATCTCCGAAGGTGCTACCAACTACCCATCGATGACCGCCAAGCGCCGCAACAACGCCGCTCACGGCATCGAAATCATCGGCGAGCAGCTGCGCTCGATGATGCCGTGGATCTCGGCTAACAAAATCGTCGACAAGACCAAGAACTAAGTCTTATCGATAGATGAAAAACGCGGCTTCGGCCGCGTTTTTTCGTTCTGGCATCCAGCTTCTGGTATAAAGCAGACCAGTGGCTCGCTGTCAGAACCTGTTTCGCGGGCCCGTGTCGAACATTTTCCATCCTGTTGCAAGGTACCCTCCATGAGCGAACGTCCCGAAGAGCCGAACAAGCCCTCCGACGCCGAAAGCCTGCTACCTGTCGATGAGCACGTTGAAGAAGGGCATGACGCCGAAGGCCGCAAGGTGCGCCACCGCGGCATCTACCTGTTGCCCAACCTGTTTACCACCGCCAACCTGTTTGCCGGTTTCTATTCCATCATCAGCTCGATGAGCGCACAGAGCGCCCTGAGTGCTGGCGACCCGCGCGAGGCGAGCAAGTACTTCGCTTTTGCCGCTATCGCCATCTTCGTGGCCATGGTGCTCGACGGCCTGGACGGCCGCGTTGCGCGCATGACCAATACCCAGAGTGCCTTCGGTGCCGAGTATGACTCGCTGTCGGATATGGTCGCCTTCGGCGTGGCCCCGGCTTTGCTGGCCTTCGGCTGGGCGCTGGGTGACATGGGCAAGGTCGGCTGGATGGTTGCCTTCATCTATGTGGCCGGTGCCGCGTTGCGCCTGGCGCGCTTCAATACCCAGGTCGGTACCGCCGACAAGCGCTACTTCATCGGCCTGGCCAGCCCGGCTGCCGCAGGTGTGGTGGCGGGCACCGTATGGGCGTTCAGCGACTATGGCATCCAGGGTTCCAAGCTGTCGTTCCTGGTCGCGCTGCTGGTGGCTGCTGCTGGCATGCTGATGGTCAGCAACATCAAGTACAACAGTTTCAAGGAGCTGGACCTCAAGGGGCGCGTGCCGTTCGTGGCGATCCTGGCGGTGGTGCTGGTATTTGCCGTCGTGTTCAGCGACCCACCGCGTATCCTTCTGTTGATCTTCCTCGCCTATGCAGCATCGGGGCCGATCCAGTTCCTGCTGAAGGCGCGCCGTCGCAAAGCGTGAAAATCACTTAACGCTGGAATAACCTCACGGCTCCATAGTCTTACTGGTACATCCGTTACTCAGTGCTATGGAGCCGTTCATGCTTATCAAGCTTCCCAGGTCTTCCGAGTGCAAAGCGTCGGAGATCACCCCCGAAGGCATTTACCTTTCCCGTCGAACCCTGCTGGGTGGCTCATTGGCTGGCTTGGCGCTAGGCGCATTGCCGGGCGGGGTGGGCGCGGCGCAAATGTCGCGTTATGCCGATGTGCAGGCTGGGGCCGCGCCGGCCTGGTTCACTGACAAGCTCGCGGCCACGCGCTGGCAGGCGGTGACGGTGAAGGGCGAGGCGATCACGCCGTTCAAGGATGCCACTCACTACAACAACTTCTACGAGTTCGGGCCCGACAAGGGCGACCCGGCGGCCAATGGCGACAGCCTGAAGACCGAACCGTGGTCCATTGTGGTGGATGGTGAGGTGGGCAAGCCCGGACGCTATGCGCTGGAGGACTTCGTCAAACCCTATCAGCTCGAGGAGCGGATCTATCGGCTGCGCTGCGTAGAGGCGTGGTCGATGGTCATTCCGTGGCTGGGGTTCCCTTTGGCTCAGGTGCTCAAGCAGGTTGAGCCGACTTCCAGTGCGCGTTATGTGCGTTTCGAAACGCTGAAGGATCCGCAGCATATGCCTGGGCAGCGTTCTGGCTTCGCCTTGATCGACTGGCCTTATAGAGAAGGGTTGCGCCTGGATGAGGCGATGCACCCGTTGGCAATTCTCGCGGTGGGTATGTACGGCCGGGAACTGCCCAACCAGAACGGTGCGCCGTTGCGTTTGGTGGTGCCTTGGAAGTATGGCTTCAAGAGCATCAAGTCGATTGTGCGCATCAGCCTGGTAGCGGAGCAGCCCGGCACTACCTGGGAAGGGCTGGCGCCGGATGAATATGGTTTCTATGCCAATGTGAATCCGACAGTCGACCACCCGCGCTGGAGCCAGGCGCGCGAACGTCGTTTGCCCAGCGGGTTGTTCAGCCCCAATGTGCGGGAGACGCAGATGTTCAATGGCTATGCTGATGAAGTGGCGTCGCTGTATACCGGGCTCGATCTGCGGAAGAACTACTGATGCGTTACCCCTGGTTTCGCTTGGCCATCTTTGTCGTAGGCTGCCTGTTCCCGGTGTGGTGGCTATATGAAGCGGCGATGAACCTGCTGGGGCCTGATCCCGGGAAGATCATGATGGATCGCCTTGGGCTTGGGGCGCTTACCTTCCTGTTGGTGACCTTGAGCATGACCCCAATGCAGAAGCTGACGGGCTGGTCTGGCTGGATCGTGGTTCGCCGGCAGCTGGGGTTGTGGGTGTTCGCCTATATAGTGCTGCACATTCTGGCTTACCTGTTTTTCATTCTAGGGTTGGATTGGGGGCAGTTGGCGGTGGAGTTGCGCAAGCGACCCTACATTATTGTGGGGGCGCTGGGGTTCTTGGGGTTGCTGGTGTTGGCGGTCACTTCGAACCGGTACAGCCAACGGCGGCTGGGGGCGCGGTGGAAGAGGCTGCACAGGTTGGTGTATGCGGTGCTTGGGTTGGGCTTGCTGCATTTCCTGTGGATCGTGCGTTCCGACCTTCGGGAATGGGCGATCTATGCGTTTATTGGGGCTGTGTTGATGGTATTGCGGATACCTGCTGTTGCGCGGGCGCTTCCCAGGGTTGCCAGGAAGCAGGGTAGGGCGGTTTGAGAGTGGGGTGGGGCTGCCAAGGGCCTGTCTTGAGATAGCAATGGCTGTGGAGAGGGCCCGCCTTGGTTTCTCTGGTGTCTGTGAAATCGAGCGCCGCGCGCGTCCGGCTCGAGACATTCATCGCCTGTGAGACCGAGCGCCGCCCGCGCGGCGCTTCGCGGGTAAACCCGCTCCTACGTTTGTTTCGGGCCAATTATGCCTGTGGGATTC
>NZ_JAUHUI010000056.1:0-32485 GCF_030418155.1 Pseudomonas sp. 2,4-D | reverse complement strand
GACTCATAGCTCAGCTGGATAGAGTACTCGGCTACGAACCGAGCGGTCGCAGGTTCGAATCCTGCTGAGTCCGCCACACCCCATCAGAAAGCCCGCTCAATAGAGCGGGCTTTTTGTTTGTGCGCCAATGAATTCTTGAGCCTGTCGATCTACGCTCTTCTGTAATGATTGCGGTGTAGTCTGGCGCCGCTGAGCGGCCTCAAAAATCAAATGTGCTTTCTCATCCAAAACAACCGTCGCACTGATAGCTTCGAGCGTTGTCCCAGCTTTATCACGCAAACGATTGTTCTGGCCAAAAATTTAAGCGATCTGACAGCTTTAGCAGTGTATGATTGCGCCCGTCAGCCCCGCCGGGGCTTGTGGAAAACCACCATGGACTTACCCAGTAGTTACTCGCTAACACGATTCATACAGAAAGATCTGACCGATTGATTCCCTCGGCGTGCTCCGCTGCTGGGAGTGGAGTTCGCCTATGACCGAAGTAGAAGTTAAAAAAGCGCAAGAAAGCCTGCAGGATCGCCTGGCCCAGGTGGTCGAACTGCTGCAGCGTCAGCGCATGGTCGAAGACCTGACCCATCGCCAGGAAGGCGCGCACAACGACCTGGTAGAAAACCTGGTCCACCGCCAGAACCTCGTCGAGCTGCAGCGCAAGCTCGATGACCTGCACCCCGCCGACATCGCCTACATCCTCGAAGCCTTGCCCCTGGAAGATCGCCTGACGGTCTGGCAGTTGGTGCGCTCGGAGCGCGATGGCGACATCCTGCTGGAAGTTTCCGATTCGGTTCGCCAATCGCTGATCGCCGACATGGACGATCACGAGCTGCTGGCTGCCGCCAAGGAGATGGACGCCGACGAACTGGCCGACCTCGCCCCAGAGCTGCCGCGTGACGTTGTTCACGAGCTGATGGAAACCCTCGATGCCCAGCAGCGCGAGCGGGTGCGTTCGGCGCTGAGCTATGACGAGGAGCAGGTCGGTGCGCTGATGGACTTCGAGATGGTCACCATCCGCGAAGACGTCAGCCTGGAAGTGGTGCTTCGCTACCTGCGCCGCCTGAAAGAATTGCCGAACCACACCGACAAATTGTTCGTGGTCGATTACGACGGCATCCTCAAGGGGGTGTTGCCGATCAAGCGCCTGCTGGTCAACGACCCGGAGAAGAAGGTGGCGGAGGTCATGGCGACCGACCCTGTCTCCTTCCAGCCCGAGGAAGATGCCTACGATGCAGCGCAGGCTTTCGAGCGTTATGACCTGGTATCCGCCCCGGTGGTGGACAAAAGCGAACGCCTGATCGGCCGTCTGACCATCGACGAAATGGTTGACCTGATCCGCGAGGAAAGCGAGAGCGAAGTCCTCAACATGGCGGGTCTGCGTGAAGAGGAAGATATTTTCGCCTCGGTCTGGCGTTCGTTCCGCAACCGTTGGGCGTGGCTGGCCATCAATCTGATTACCGCGTTCGTTGCTTCGCGAGTGATCGGGTTGTTCGAAGGTTCGATTGAAAAGCTGGTGGCGTTGGCTGCGTTGATGCCGATCGTTGCGGGTATTGGTGGCAACTCTGGTAACCAGACCATCACCATGATCGTCCGCGCCATGGCCCTGGACCAAGTGTCGCCAGGCAATACCAGTCGCTTGATGCGCAAGGAATTGGCGGTGTCGCTGATCAACGGCCTGGTTTGGGGCGGCGTGATTGGTGCGGTGGCTTTCTGGCTGTATGGCAGCTGGTCGCTGGGGGTGGTGATGACCGCGGCGATGACCTTGAACTTGTTATTGGCGGCGCTGATGGGCGTGCTGATCCCGATGACATTGGCCCGCCTGGGGCGCGACCCTGCGATGGGGGCGAGCGTGATGATCACTGCTGTGACCGACAGCGGTGGTTTCTTCATCTTCCTTGGGCTGGCCACGCTGTTCCTGTTGTAAGCCGATCCGCCCTGTGGGAACAATTCCGCAGGGTAGTGGCCTTGCTGCCAGTCAGACGCCCACAAAAAAGCCAGCTTACGCTGGCTTTTTCGTATTCGCTGCAGCCCTCAGGAGGCGTCTGCGGCCATTTCCACATCGTGAGCGATGAGGGCGACCAGAGCGTTCTGCTGGCGGTGGGACAGTTGGCGGAAACGCTGCAGCAACTCGCGCTCATGCAGGGACAGTTCAGGGCTGTCCAGGCGCATGCTCAGTTCGTCACCCAGCGCACCTTCCTGGATAAGGCTCTGTTCCAGGCGTGCAATGATCTCGGAGTTCATGCTGCGGTGGTGGTTGCGCGCTACCTCGGCAATGCGCTCACGCATTCCGTCTGGCAGGCGGACGACGAACTTGTCAGCAGTGCGGCTCGAATAAATAGCCTGTTTCATTGGGCGCATATAAATTGACCAGAGTTTGGTTCAGGGGAAGCGGTTCTCAAATTGGCCGCACGGGATGGAAGTACGACCGTGGCGACGACAAAATGTTCAACCGCCAGTGAAAAATGGATGCTCATCTTGCCTCAAGGTCGCCGTTTGCTTGGCGTCAATTATGTGACAAATAGTGATCCGGATAAAGGCTTTATGCCAGTACCAATTATCAGAAATGAGCACTGGTTTGAAAAGTTTTACATGCTCTGGCTAGCCTGGCCGTCAGTCTTTTGCCGTCAACAATCGGTAAAACGCAGAAAAATGCCCGGAAAAGCCCTAGAATGCGCCGGTTCCCTCCATAGAGCATAGTGGCTATGCAACATGACGCAAGCGACCGCCGATCAGGGACGGGCCGGTTGATATTTCTGGTTGGGCCGTCGGGTTCCGGGAAAGATTCCCTGATCGACGCTTCGCGTGAGCAACTGGCCGCCGCCGGGGTAGAAATTGCCCGCCGGGTCATCACCCGTTCGGCCGAAGCCAAAGGCGAAGCTGCCCAAGGGGTCACGCCTGAGCAGTTTGATACCTTGCGTGCGCAGGGTGCGTTTGCCATGCACTGGCGGGCCAATGGCCTGGACTATGGCATACCCCGGCAGGTGGACCAGTGGTTGGCGGCGGGGAGGGCGGTGCTGGTGAATGGCTCGCGGGCTTATCTGCCAGCGGCCCGTCAGCGCTATCCGGATTTGTTGGCCGTGTTGGTCGAGGTCAAGCCTGAGGTGCTGCGCCAGCGCTTGCTGGCCCGGGGCCGGGAAACCGCAGAAGAAGTGGAGCAGCGCCTGGCGCGCAGCGCACGCTTGCAAGCTGCAGCCGACCCGTCGGTGCATGTGCTGGATAATTCTTCCACACTGGAGGCGGCGGTCGCCGCATTCGTTTCGCTGCTTCGCGATCAGGGCGTGCTACCGCGGGGATAGCAGCCGCAGAAAAGGATTACGCGAAAAAGCCCAGTTCAGGCATGACAAACGCCAGCATGCTGGTTAACATGCTGGCCATCCCGCTGTGCAGCGCTCGCTGCCGGTCGTAGCGTCTCAGTAGCTCAATTGGATAGAGCATCCCCCTCCTAAGGGGAAGGTTGCAGGTTCAATTCCTGCCTGGGACGCCATTCTCGTCATTCCCATGATTGTCTCCGTCGTCTTCGTTGCCGCCGTGCTGCTGTTGACAGCATCTGCGCTTGGCCAGCGCTGTCATGCATCACCTTCGTGGGCTAACGCCGCGCTAGATGCCAGCCGGTGGCGCATCAGGAAGTACCCCGCCACCACCAGCAGTACCGTCAGCACCGTGAACCAGAACTGGAAACGCGATGCCGGGTCGAACGCCTGGGTGCCGATGACTGCCAGCAAGGCGAACAGCGCAATGATATTGGTATAGGGGAACAGCCAGGCACGGAAGGCGTTTGGGGCGACCGCTTCGTGGCGGGTTTTCATGCGCATGGCCACGTGGGCGATGATGATGAAGATCCATACGACCATGACCAGGCTGCCGGTACTCTTGGCCAAGGTCATGAACAAGTCGCCGCCACTGACAAAGTGCACGGTCAGGATCATCGTGCAGATCGACAGGCTCAGCAGCAGTGCATTGATCGGTACGCCCTTGGCACTGGTGCGCGAGAAGAGCTTGGGCGCGTGACCGCGCTGGCTCAGCGAGAACAGCATGCGCGAGTTGGAGAACATGAACGAGTTCATCACCGACATGAACGAGACGAACAGCACCAGTTTCATGGCCACTGCCGCACCACCGAACCCGGCCAGGCTGAACAGCGAAACATAGGGCGAGGCCAGGTTGGCCTTGTCGGTCCAGGGCAGGCAAAGGATCAGGATCGACACAGAACCTACGTAGAACAGCATCACCCGCAGGATCACGCTCTTGATCGCGCGGATCACGTTTTGTCGCGGGTTCTCTGACTCACCCGCGGCCACGGCGGCAATTTCGCTGCCGCCCAGGGAGAAAATCACCACGATAACGCCGGCCATCACCGGTGACAGGCCGTTGGGCATGAAGCCGTCATGGGCGGTGAGGTTGATCAGGCCGGGGGCGGGAATCTCACTGTGCAGGCCGAGTAGGATCGAGACGCCCAGCAGCATGAAGATGAGGATGGTGGCGACCTTCATCGCGGCCAGCCAATACTCTACTTCGGCAAACGAACGCACCGAGTAGGCGTTGCTGGCCATGAGTGTCACCAGCATCAGGAAGGCGCCTGCCCAGATCGGTAGCCAGGGCAGGAAGTCATGCAGGATGGCGCCCAGCAATACCGCTTCCAGGGTGATGGTCATCATCGACTTGAACCAGTACAGCCAGCCGACCGCAAACCCTGCCCAGTCGCCGAGGTAGGTGTTGGCGTAGGTCGAGAACGACCCTGCATCCGGGTTGCGGCAGGCCATTTCACCCAGCATGAACATGACCAGGGTGACCACCAGGCCACCAATGAAATACGACAGTATGGTCGCGGGCCCTGCCGATGCGATCAATGAGCCCGAGCCCATGAACAGCCCTGCACCGATCACCCCACCCAGGGCGATCATGGTGATATGCCGCTGCTTGAGGCTTTGCTTCAAACCGTGTGATTGCATTTCCTTGTCCTCTCTTATTTTAGGGGGGATCCGACATCGTTCCCCTACGCAGGCATCGTCATGCGCCTGCGTCCACGCGTGGCAAATAGCTACCAGCCTGCCACCCTGGACAATAAGGCCAAGGACCTCAAACGAATTCTCTGCACAACATCCTGCCTATTTTTCCTGAGACCGGTCATGGCGCCGGTAGCGGTGCAGTTGACGAAGCCATGCACCACCTGAACATCGACGCCACCGGACGTCTTCAAACCGTTCAGGCTGGGGCGCCTTGGACGATCCGCGGCGCTCTCCTTACCGGCCGCTGCCACCCCCTCATACCGGGCGTGCCGCTTGTTGCTCTTCATCCAGGCCGCCGTCCACTTTGGCGATCTGCTCTTGCGCTTTCTCCTCGATCTTGCGCTCGATGTCATCTTTCATGCGCTGGGCGATCAACTCGTCGACCTTTGCTTTCATTTCGGGCGGCAGGGCGTCGTACTCTTCTTCGGTCAGGCCTATTTCACGCAGCAGTTTTTCCTTGATCATCTCGCCGGGCGACTTGGACATGAAGTCTTGAAACTCCTGCCGGGCAGTCTTGGGCGGCAGTGGTTCTCCGATGACCGGCTCGGTGGTCGCAGAACCCAGGTTTTGCAGCATCACCTTGAATTTGGCAAAGGCTTCTGCACGAGCATCCTCAGCGTTTTGCTGAGCGGTACTGCCCCCGCTCTGTTGTTGGCTCGCCGTGTTGGCGGTGGTTATTGGCGTGCGCAGCGGTGCAATCTGGGCCACTTTCTGCTCATCGCTGGGGTGCCGAGGCTGGTGGAGCGTGGGCTGCCAGCTGATGCCGTTAGGGGCGATTATCATGTTTCCTCCTTGGAAATCTCGTTGGCAGGTGCCAAGCGCAAAAGCCATGCCAGCGCTGTGCCGGTCGAAATCAGGGCGTTGGCGCTATTTCGGTTGCACTCGGGTGGGCATATGCTTGCCCGTGATAGGCATCATCTTGCCGCTCGCGGCAATCAACACCACTGTCGGCAGCCCCTTGATCGGAGCGCAGTTGCTGGGCATCAGGGAGAGCGTCCATGAGTCAAGACACCAGGCCGGTACCTGCCGGCTTCAGTGAACAGCAATTGCACACCTTGTTCGATTTGATCAGCGATGGCATCTGGGACTGGAATGCCAATACCGGTTACGTTTATCGCAACCCGGGCTGGTACAGCATGCTGGGTTATGCCAGCCACTCCATGGCCAACTCGGTATTTACCTGGGAAAGCGTGATCCATCCCGAAGACTACCCACGGGTAATGGCCCATTTCGAGGCCTATATCAATCACCGCAACGAGCGCTACCGCATTGAATACCGTTGCCGTTGTCAGGACGGCAGCTACATCTGGATCGAAGACAGCGGCTACATCATCGCGCATAACGAGGACGGTTCCGTAGCGCGCATGCTGGGTGCGCACCGCAATATCGACGTTGGCAAGCGTTTGGTGTCTCAACTGGAACAGAAGAACCAGTCGCTGGAGTTTCAGGTGGCCGAACGCACCCGTGAGTTGTCCTGGGTGAACCAGCAGTTGCAGCGGCAACTGGACGAAAACCGTGAATTGGCCGAACGCGATGCGTTGACCCGTGTCGCCAACCGTTACCGGCTGGAGAGTGCGTTGCAGCTGGAGTGCCAGCGCGCCCAGCGCTTCCGTCAGCCGTTGTCGCTGATTGCGATGGACATGGATGATTTCAAGCCGATCAACGACCGCTACGGTCACGCCCGTGGCGATGCGGCGCTGGTCCGGGTGGCCGAAAGCCTGCGCACCTGCTTGCGCGAACTGGACCTGCTGGCGCGCTGGGGCGGCGACGAATTCGTCATCGTGCTGCCGCAGACCGCGTTGGGGGAGGCGCTGGATGTGGCGGCGCGCTTGCGTCAGGTGCTGGAGCGGGTGGAGCCGGTGGGTGATTGCCGGCTGACCATGAGCTATGGCGTGGTGCAATGGCGGGAAGGGGAGGACCAGCACGCGCTGCTGGCGCGTGCCGACAAGGCACTCTACAGGGCCAAGGGCACAGGCAAGAACGCAATTGCCGAGTAGCTAGCCCCTCAAAGAGTGTGCGGTTCTCTGGAGGCTTAGGGTTCTCTGGAGACTTAGATGGCCTGAATGAAAAAAGACCCGCAGCGCCTCTCGGCGCAGCGGGCCAAATCGGCCTCGGCCGCTTCAGTGTCAGATATGCAAGGCGTGGCCCAGGGCGCGCAGTGCGGCTTCCTGTACCGCTTCACCCAGCGTTGGGTGGGCATGAATGGTGCCGGCCACATCTTCCAGGCGCGCGCCCATCTCCAGCGATTGGGCAAACGCGGTGGACAGTTCGGAAACCGCCACGCCAACCGCCTGCCAGCCCAGGATCAAGTGGTTGTCGCGCCGCGCCACCACGCGCACAAAACCGCTTTTCGATTCCAGGCTCATGGCCCGGCCGTTGGCGGCAAACGGGAACTGCGCGACGATGCAGTCCAGGCCCTGCTGGCTGGCTTGTTCTGGGGTCTTGCCGACCACCACCACTTCCGGGTCGGTAAAGCACACGGCGGCAATCGCTGCCGGCTCGAAGCGTCGGGCCTTGCCGGCGATGATTTCGGCGACCATCTCGCCCTGGGCCATGGCCCGGTGCGCCAGCATCGGTTCGCCAGCGACGTCGCCGATGGCCCAGACGTTGTGCATGCTGGTGTGACAGCGCTCGTCGATGGCAATGGCGGCGCCGTTCATCTTCAGGTCCAGGCATTCCAGGTTGAAGCCCTTGGTGCGTGGCCGGCGGCCCACGGCCACCAGTACCTGGTCGGCCTCAAGGCGCAGTTGCCCACCCTTGCCGTCGCTGGCCAGCAGGCAGCCATTTTCGTAGCCCTCGACGCTGTGGCCCAGGTGCAACGCTATGCCCAGTTTCTTCAGCGACTCGGCCACCGGGGCGGTCAATTCGCTGTCGTAGGTCGGCAGGATGCGCTCACGCGCTTCCACCACGCTCACCTGTGCACCCAGCTTGCGATAGGCAATGCCCAGCTCCAGGCCAATATAGCCACCGCCGACCACTACCAGGTGTTGCGGCAGGGTTTTCGGCGCCAGGGCTTCGGTCGAGGAAATCACCGGGCCACCCAGCGGCAGCATAGGCAGTTCGACACTGCTGGAACCGGTCGCCAGCAACAGATGCTCGCACTGGATACGCTGGCCATCGACCTCGACCTGCTTGCCGTCCAGTACCTTGGCCCAGCCATGCACCACTTTCACCCCGTGCTTTTTCAGCAGGGCGGCAACACCGGTGGTCAGACGGTCGACAATGCCGTCCTTCCAGGTGACGCTCTGGCCGATGTCCAGGCGCGGCGAAGCCACGCTGATGCCCAGCGGCGAGGGTTCGGTAAAGCGCGAGGCCTGGTGAAACTGCTCGGCCACGTGGATCAGCGCCTTGGACGGGATGCAGCCGATGTTCAGGCAGGTGCCGCCCAGTGCCTGGCCTTCCACCAGTACGGTAGGAATGCCCAGTTGCCCGGCGCGGATGGCTGCTACATAGCCGCCAGGGCCGCCGCCGATGATCAACAGGGTTGTCTGGATAATCTGTTGCATGCTCACTCCACGAACAGGCAGGCGGGTTGTTCGAGCAGGCCACGCACGGCCTGGATGAACAGGGCGGCGTCCATGCCATCGACCACGCGGTGGTCGAACGAGCTGGACAGGTTCATCATCTTGCGCACGACGATCTGGCCGTCGATCACCACTGGCCGTTCGACCATGCGGTTGACCCCGACGATTGCCACTTCCGGGGTGTTGACCACGGGCGTGCTGACAATGCCACCCAAGGCGCCAAGGCTGGTCAGGGTGATGGTCGAGCCGGACAGCTCTTCACGGCTGGCCTTGTTGTTACGTGCAGCGTTGGCCAGGCGAGAAATCTCGCCGGCATTGGCCCACAGGCTGCCCGCTTCGGCGTGGCGAAGCACGGGTACCATCAGGCCGTTGTCACCTTGGGTGGCAATACCCACATGCACCGCGCCATGGCGGGTGATGATCTGCGCTTCGTCGTCGTAGGTCGCGTTGATCTGCGGGAAGTCACGCAGCGCCACCACCAGGGCGCGCACCAGGAATGGCAGCAAGGTCAGCTTGCCGCGGCTGTCGCCGTGCTTGCTGTTGAGTTGCTGGCGCAGGGCTTCCAGGGCGGTGACGTCGATTTCCTCGACATAACTGAAGTGCGCGACCCGGCGTTTGGCGTCCTGCATGCGCTGGGCGATCTTGCGGCGCAGGCCGATCACCGGCACCTGCTCGCTGTCGGTGCGCTTGGCATAACCATCAGGTGCTTGCCCGGCATTGCTTTGCGGCTTGCTCATGAAGGCGTCGAGGTCTTCGTGCAGAATGCGCCCGGCCGGGCCGCTACCATGCACATAACGCAGTTCGATACCGGCGTCCAGGGCGCGTTTGCGCACGGCCGGCGAGGCCAGTGGCTTGTCGCCCGGCTGGCGCGGCACGATGGGCGCAGCGTCGTGGTTGGCGGGCGCCTGGTACGCGGCGGGTTTTACGTCTTTCTGCGGTTCCGGCTTGGCTGCAATGGGGGCAGCCGGGGCCTCTACCGGTTTTGGCTGAGGCACATCCACATGGTTGCCGCTGCCTTCCACTTCGATGCGGATCAGTTCGCTACCGACCGCCATCACTTCCCCGGGCTGGCCACCCAGGGCCAACACCTTGCCGCTGACCGGCGAGGGGATTTCCACGGTGGCCTTGTCGGTCATGACGTCGGCCACCACCTGGTCCTCGGCGATGATGTCGCCGACTTTGACGAACCATTCCACCAACTCGACCTGCGCGATGCCTTCGCCAATGTCCGGCATCTTGATGACGTGCGTGCCCATTCAGACCTCCATGACCTTTTTCAGTGCCGCACCTACCCGCGAAGGGCCGGGGAAGTAAGCCCATTCCTGTGCGTGAGGGTAGGGGGTGTCCCAGCCGGTGACGCGTTCGATCGGCGCCTCCAGGTGGTGGAAGCAGTGCTCCTGCACCAGCGACACCAGCTCGGCACCGAAGCCGCAGGTGCGGGTGGCCTCGTGCACCACCACGCAACGGCCGGTCTTCTTCACCGACTCGACGATGGTATCCAGGTCCAGCGGCCACAGGCTGCGCAGGTCGATCACTTCGGCATCGACGCCGCTTTCTTCGGCGGCCACCTGGGCCACGTACACCGTGGTGCCGTAGGTCAGCACGGTCACGTCATTGCCAGGGCGGGTAATGGCGGCCTTGTCCAGCGGTACGGTGTAATAGCCGTCGGGCACGGCGCTGTGCGGATGCTTCGACCACGGTGTTACCGGGCGGTCGTGGTGGCCATCGAACGGGCCGTTGTACAGGCGTTTGGGCTCCAGGAAAATTACCGGGTCGTCGCATTCGATCGAGGCAATCAACAGGCCTTTGGCGTCATAAGGGTTGGACGGCATCACGGTGCGCAGGCCGCACACCTGGGTGAACATCGCTTCCGGGCTCTGGCTGTGAGTCTGGCCGCCATAGATGCCGCCGCCGCAAGGCATGCGCAGGGTCAGCGGGGCAATGAATTCGCCGGCCGAACGGTAACGCAGGCGTGCCAGCTCGGAGACGATCTGGTCGGAGGCCGGGTAGAAGTAGTCGGCGAACTGGATCTCCACCACCGGGCGCAGGCCATAGGCACCCATGCCCACGGCGGTACCGACGATGCCGCTCTCGGAGATGGGCGCGTCGAACACGCGCGATTTGCCGTACTTGTTCTGCAGGCCTTCGGTGCAGCGGAACACGCCGCCGAAGTAACCGACGTCCTGGCCGTACACCACCACATTGTCGTCGCGCTCAAGCATGACATCCATGGCCGAGCGCAGGGCCTGGATCATGGTCATGGTAGTGGTGGCCATGGCGGTTTCCGGGTTGATGCTGTTGTTGTGGTCGTTCATCTCAAACCCCCAGTTCCTGGCGTTGACGGCGCAGGTGTTCGGGCATCTCCTTGTACACATCCTCGAACATCGAGGCGGCGCTCGGGATGTGCCCGTTGGCCAGGGTGCCGTACTGCTCGGCTTCTTTCTGTGCGGCAATCACCGCAGCTTCGAGCTCGGCCGTGACGGCCTGGTGTTCTTCCTCGGACCAGTGGCCGATCTTGATCAGGTGCTGCTTCAGGCGGGCGATCGGGTCACCCAGCGGGAAGTGGCTCCAGTCGTCGGCAGGGCGGTACTTGGAGGGGTCGTCCGACGTCGAGTGCGGGCCGGCACGGTAAGTAACCCACTCGATCAGGCTTGGGCCCAGGCCGCGGCGGGCGCGCTCGGCCGCCCAGCGCGAGGCGGCGTACACGGCGACGAAGTCGTTGCCGTCAACCCGCAGCGAAGCAATACCGCAACCCACGCCACGGCCGGCAAAGGTGGTCGACTCGCCACCGGCGATCGCCTGGAAGGTGGAAATGGCCCACTGGTTGTTGACCACGTTGAGGATGACCGGGGCGCGGTATACGTGGGCAAAGGTGAGGGCGGTGTGGAAGTCCGACTCGGCAGTAGCGCCGTCACCAATCCATGCCGAGGCGATCTTGGTATCGCCCTTGATCGCCGATGCCATGGCCCAGCCGACCGCCTGTACGAACTGGGTCGCCAGGTTGCCGCTGATGGTGAAGAAGCCGGCTTCGCGCACCGAGTACATGATCGGCAACTGGCGGCCCTTGAGGGGGTCGCGCTCGTTGGACAGCAGTTGGCAGATCATCTCGACCAGCGACACGTCGCGGGCCATCAGGATGCTTTGCTGGCGGTAGGTCGGGAAGCACATGTCGGTGCGGTTCAGCGCCAGCGCCTGGCCACTGCCGATGGCTTCTTCGCCCAGGCTTTGCATGTAGAAGGACATCTTCTTCTGGCGCTGGGCGACCACCATGCGGCTGTCGAAGATCCGCGTCTTGAGCATGGCGCGCATGCCTTGACGAAGGACCTGTGGGTCGATGTCTTCGGCCCAGGGGCCTTGCGCATCGCCTTGCTCGTCGAGCACGCGGACCAGGCTGTAGGACAGGTCGGCAGTGTCGGCAGCATCGACATCGATAGCGGGTTTACGGGCTTGACCTGCATCGTTGAGGCGCAGGTAGGAAAAATCGGTCTGGCAGCCTGGCCGGCCGGTGGGCTCGGGCACATGCAAACGCAGGGGGGCGTACTCGTTCATGCTTTTTACGCTCGCTCGGGTATTTGTTTTTGTGAGCTCTGAAGCGGCCGCCGCTGAGTACCGGCTTGTGACTGGTAAGTCAGCGTCACCTACATCTTAGTGGCCCGGCAGGAGAATTTTTCTCTCAAGTTGATTGCCTTTGCCGAGCGAGGCAGATAAACATTCCGCATAAACACAAAAAACCGGTGATTTTGTCTTATGCGCAAACTCGATCGTACTGATATCGGCATTCTCAACAGCCTGCAAGAGAACGCCCGCATCACCAATGCCGAGCTGGCACGCTCGGTGAATCTGTCGCCCACGCCTTGTTTCAACCGGGTGCGGGCCATGGAAGAGCTGGGAGTGATCCGCCAGCAGGTGACCTTGCTGTCGCCTGAGGTGCTGGGGCTGGATGTGAATGTGTTTATCCATGTCAGCCTGGAAAAACAGGTGGAGCAGTCGTTGCACCGCTTTGAAGAAGAGATCGCCGAGCGGCCCGAGGTGATGGAGTGCTACCTGATGACCGGGGACCCGGATTACCTGTTGCGGGTGCTGCTGCCGAGCATCCAGGCGCTGGAGCGGTTTCTCGATTACCTGACGCGCTTGCCGGGCGTGGCCAATATTCGTTCAAGTTTTGCCCTGAAGCAGGTGCGCTACAAGACGGCGTTGCCGTTGCCGGCCAATGGCATGACCTTGCGGGAGTAGGGGTGGCCTGTGCCGGCCTCTTCGCGGGTGAACCCGCTCCTACAAGGATCGCACCCACCCGTAGGCGCGGGTTCACCCGCGAAGAGGTCGACACAGGCACCTATATAGGCTGCTTGATATTTTAAACACCCGCAGCCTATGTTGTTGTCAGCCTACAACAACAAGGACAAGCGTCATGAGCACTGCTCAGCTCCAGGGCATCGATGAAATCGAATGCGTCACCCCCGACCTCAACGGCGTCCCGCGCGGCAAGGTGATGACCGCCGACGGCTTCCTCGAAGGCCGTCGCCTGCAGATGGCCCGGGGTGTGCTGCTGCAGTGCATCATGGGCGGCTACCCAGCGGCGAAATTCTACGGCAGTGATGACGGCGACCTGGCACTGGTGGCCGAACCCGGTCAGGTCCACCGCCTGCCCTGGAGCGATGACGGCCGCGCCTTGGCCATCTGCGATGCCAACGAGCTGGATGGCCGGCCCTCGGCATTGTCCACCCGGGGCCAGCTGAAGGCCGTGATAGCCCGCTATGCGGCACTGGGCCTGGCGCCGGTAGTGGCAACCGAGCTGGAGTTCTTCGTCTTTGCCCCCAACACCGACCCGCAGCAACCGTTCCTGCCGCCTGTAGGCAGCGATGGCCGCCGCGAGCTGGGCCATTCGGCGTTCAGTGTCAGTTCCAACAACGGCCTGCGCCCGTTCTTCAAGGAGGTGTACCACTGCATGGCCGCACTCGGCCTGCCACGTGACACCTTCATGCACGAAATGGGTGTCAGCCAGTTCGAGATCAACCTGCTGCACGGCGACCCGCTGCTGTTGGCCGACCAGACCTTCCTGTTCAAGCACCTGCTAAAGGAAGTGGCGCTCAAGCACGGGCTGACCGTGGTCTGCATGGCCAAGCCGCTGGCGCGTACGCCCGGCAGTTCCATGCACATTCACCAGAGCCTGGTCGAGGTCGGCAGCGGGCGTAACGTGTTCAGTGACGAGCAAGGCCTGCCGACAGACACCTTCCACCATTTCATCGGCGGGTTGCAGGCGTGCATGGCCGACTTCACCGCCCTGTTCGCGCCCAACGTCAATTCCTACCAGCGCCTGTGCCACCCCTATGCCTCGCCGAACAATGCGTGCTGGTCCGAGGACAATCGCGCCGCTGGCTTGCGCATTCCGGCCAGTGCGCCGGTCGCGCGACGGGTGGAAAACCGCCTGCCTGGCGCCGATGCCAACCCGTACCTGGCCATTGCTGCCAGCCTGGCCGCCGGGCTGCATGGCATCGAGCAGCGCTTGCAGCCATCGCCAGCCATCCAGGGCGAATTCGAAGTACCCGAACACCTGAGCCTGCCGTGCACGCTGCACGCGGCCCTTGAAAGGCTCAAGCGCAGCACGCTGGCGCGGGAACTGTTCGGCAGCGAGTTCATCGAAGGCTACATTGCCAGCAAGACCCTTGAGCTGAGCGATTTTTTCGACGAGATCACGCCGTGGGAGCGCCGGGTCCTGGCGGCACAGGCCTGAGCGCGACACAACCTGCACCGGGCACGCCCCCGCAGTGCCAAATAGCTGTCGGGGGGGCCTGCGCCAGGCGGTTTTTGCCTTTATGCTGCTAGCACCCAAAACTGCCACCTGACCAGGGAGCTCCACGGGACGTATGCGAAATGTATGGAAGCCGTTTCAGTCGTTGTATTTCGCCGCGCTGATGATGTTGATCGGCTCGGGCCTGCTCAGCACCTACCTGGCCCTGCGCCTGGCTGCCGACCACGTCGACAGCCTGTGGGTGGGTGCGTTGATGGCGGCCAACTACTTTGGTCTGGCGGTTGGCGGCAAGGTTGGCCACCGGCTGATCGGAAGGGTAGGGCACATACGCGCCTATGCTACCTGTGCCGGTATCGTCGGCGCTGCGGTGCTCGGCCATGGCCTGACCAGCTGGCTGCCGGCCTGGGTCGGGCTGCGCGTGATCGTCGGCCTGGGGATGATGTGCCAATACATGGTCATCGAGAGCTGGCTCAATGAGCAAGCCGATGTGAAGCACCGGGGCGCGGTGTTCAGCGGCTACATGATTGCCTCGTACCTGGGGCTGGTGCTTGGCCAGTTGATTCTGGTGGTGCACCCGCAGCTCGGCCCTGAGTTGCTGATGCTGGTGGCAATGTGCTTTGCCCTGTGCCTGGTGCCCGTGGCGATGACCCGGCGTATTCACCCGGCGCCCCTGCGCCCGGCACCGATGGAGCCGAAGTTCTTCATCAAGCGCGTGCCGCAGTCGCTCAGTACGGTTTTGGGCTCGGGGCTGATTGTCGGCTCGTTCTACGGTCTGGCGCCTTTATATGCGTCAAGCCAGGGGATGAGTACCGAGCAGATCGGTCTGTTCATGGGTAGCTGCATTTTTGCCGGCCTACTGGTGCAGTGGCCGCTGGGCTGGTTGTCTGACCGTTATGACCGGGCGGTGCTGATTCGGAGTGTGGCAGTGGGGCTGGCGCTGGCGGCTGCGCCATTGGCAATACTGCCCACTGTGCCGCTGGAGTTGCTGTTCGGTATCGGCTTCCTGATCTCGTTGCTGCAGTTTTGCCTGTACCCGCTGGCGGTTGCCTTTTCCAATGACCACGTGGAAAGCGAGCGCCGGGTATCGCTGACGGCGATGCTGTTGGTGACCTACGGTGTGGGTGCATGCGTCGGTCCGCTGGCGGCAGGGGTTCTGATGAAAGTGCTGGGCGCGCAGATGCTGTATGCCTTCTTCGTATTCTTTGCCTTGGTGCTGGTCTGGCGCATTCGGCCGAAAGCGGTTACCGGCCTGCATCAGGTACAGGATGCGCCGCTGGGCCACGTGGCGATGCCGGCGGCCGGCTCGCCGTTGTCGGCGGCGCTGGACCCGCGGGTGGATGAGCAGACTGTGCAGGACGTGATGCAGGCGCCGGTGGCGGCTGAAGATACCGAGGATGAAGAGAAGGGTGCGCAGCAACAGGCGCCTGAACCTGAAGAGGTCAGCAAGTCGCTGTAGGAGCGGGTTTACCCGCGAAGAGGCCAGCCCAGCAGAAACACAAATGAAAACGCCACCTCAGCAGGTGGCGTTTTCTGTTTTACCGACCGACGATCAATAATCGTCCTTGTCGAACCGCCGCGCCTCACGCTGCAGCTGGTACACGAAACTCTCGATCTTGCGTTGAGCCTGCCCGCTCAGGTTGTGGAAGCGCACGCCGGCAAAGGTAGTGTTGATGCGCTCTTCATAGTGCAGATGACGCAGCTCGACCATGGTGTCCACCAGGCCCAGTGGGTTGCCCGCCTTGAAACGCTCATACACCTGGCCCAGTTGCAAGCGGTCTTCGACATTGCCTTCGAAGCGCAGTTTGCAGCCGGTGGCCGAGATATCCAGCAGCTTGCCTCGCATGGCGCCGTTGCCCTTGAGGTGAGCACCGTCAAGGATGATGTCGACCAGCTGCGATAGCTTCAGCGCGGCGCGGAAGGCGTTGCGGCGCTGGTGGTAGGTCATCTCTTGCGGCAGGGCGCCGCTGTAGCAGCGGTGGCCGTCGACTTCGCTGATTTTAAGCGCGTGATCGCATTCCCAGGCGATGCGTACACCATCGTGGAAACCTTCGACACGGAAGTGCTCGCCGTTCTCGATGAATTTCTCGCCGTCACGGGGGATCATCTCATCCAGTGCGAGGGTGTTGCTTTCGCGGTCCACGTGTACCACATAGCTCTGGAAGCGCTGGCTGCGGTCGTGGAAGGTGATGATCAGGGGGTCGTGGCTTTCCTGCAGCTGCCGCAAGTTGGCCGCAATCTCCAAGGGGGTGCTCAACACCTTGGGTGGTTGCGGGGCATCGGATTCATTGAACACAGCTTATCGTTCTCCAGGCAAAAGCGACACACGCAAGTAACGGCATTTTGCCACTATGTTCTGTGCCTTGATAGAAAAATCACACTTGGCTGAGCGCGCGCGGTTTGGCCAGCGGCGAGGTGCTGCCACGGCTATCGTAGAGCGAAGGCGAATCGCCGCCCTGAAGGATACGGATCTGGTTGTTGGTGACGTGTTGCTGAACCTGGATGATCCGGCCATTGGTCTGGTTGACCTGCTGGCAGTCGTCCATCAGTTGCGACAACATGTCGAGCCGCTGCAGCATCACATCACCATGAGGTGACTGCGCGGCTACAGCCTGCACACCGGTGCGGTCGGCACTCAGGCCCAGGCTGCCGAGCAATTGGCTGCGGCGCTGACCATGCTGCTCGAGCAAGATGATCAACGACTGCTTGCGCGCCAGGATTTGCTCCAGCAGCGGCATGTCGCGGCCATGCAGGGCGATTGCTTCCTTGTGCAGAAGGTCGAGCAATTCCTGCATCGGGGCAATGTCATCTTCGATCAGTTGCAGCAAGGTGGTGTCGTGCATGGCTAACTCTTGGCTTTTCTGGCGTCCGTGAAGTCAGCGCGCCGTACGGTCAGCGCTGGGCTTCGAAATCAAGCAGTTTGCTGGCGACCCGGCCGGCATCGACCTGGTAGCTGCCGTCGGCGATCGCCTGCTTCAACTGGGCCACACGGGCGCTGTTGACTACTGGCTCGTCGCGCAGCTTGTCGCTGATTTTCTGCAACTGCTGTGCCTCTTGGCTGAGGTGTACCGCCTCTCCGCTGGCGCTGGTGTCTTTCACCGCTTCCTGGCTGGCTGCCGGTTTTTCGGCGCTGCCGGACGCGGTGTTGCCGCGCACGCCGCCCGTGACGGACGGAGAGTTATTCAAACGACTGAAGTCGATGACCATGATCAGAAACCTCTGGGTATTTGGACGCTTGCCTTGTTTTCGGCCAACCCGATATAAACTTTAGGCACAAATGCATTGCCGCCTGTCGGCAAGCCCGCGAACCCATGTTCTGACTCAGTTTAGGAAAAGCGGTTCCTCACTGCCAGCGCAATCTGGTGGCTGGCCTACATACTGACCTCGACCTGGCCCGGGCCGGTCACCCTGGCCTTGACCACGCGTTTGGAATTGAGGTTGCGTACCCGGATCTGCTCGCTCAGGCCGCCCTTGCTCAGGGCTTCGCCCGGCATGCGCACACTCAGGCTGCCACTGCGGGCAATGATCACCACCTGGTCACCCTTGCGCACCACCTCGGCCTGTTCCAGGTGTTGCGGGGTGAGCACCTGGTCGATCACCGTGGGGCGCAGCATCTTCATGCCCACCGCCTGGTCCAGCTCGGTCAGAAAGCCCTGGCCCAGGGTGCCGACATCGCGCTCGCGCAGGGCCACGTCACCTTCGCCGACCGTGTTGTCGCGCTTGAGCGGGCGGGTTACCACCACCACGTCGCGGAAAAGTCGCACGGTGGCCGGCACGAATACCGTCCACGGTGCTGCGCCGTTGCAGCGTATCCGTACCGTCACCCGGCCCAGCGGCTGGGCCGGGCTTTCCAGTGAGGCGTCCAGCTGCTGGCTGCACAACGGCATGCGCAGGCGTGGGTCCAGCGGGTTGACCTGGATTTCATAGCGGCCGGCAGTCTGGGTAGTGGACAGATAATCTTCAACGGTGAATTCAAGAAACCCTTGGGTGACACCGATAAGCTGTTCAGGCAAGGTGAACGCGTTCGCCACTGTGCGAGCGCCGGGCATCAGCAGGCACAGCGTGGCCAGCGGGCCAGTCAGCAGGCGTGTCAATCGTCGGGAAAATGTCGTTTTCGTGTGCATGACACTCAAAAAAGCAAAGCCCGTGCCGACTCGCTACCTGAGTTGCAACGAAAGGCTGAAACGTTAAGGAGTCTGGCATGGCGGGTGTTATGGATTCGGTCAACCAGCGCACGCAGCTGGTGGGGCAGAATCGCCTGGAATTGCTGCTGTTCCGCCTCAATGGCGAACAGCTTTACGGCATCAATGTGTTCAAGGTCAGGGAAGTACTGCAATGCCCTGCGCTGACCCTGCTGCCCAAGGCGCACCCTGTGGTGCGTGGCGTTGCCAATATTCGCGGGGCGACCATCCCGATCCTCGACTTGTCGATGGCCACCGGGTTGCGGCCGTTGCAGGAAGATACACGCAACAGCTTCGTGATCATCACCGAGTACAACACCAAGACCCAAGGCTTCCTGGTGCATTCGGTGGAGCGCATCGTCAACATGAACTGGGAAGAGATCCATCCGCCACCCAAGGGTACCGGCCGTGATCACTACCTCACTGCGGTCACCCGGGTGGACAACCGCATGGTCGAGATCATCGACGTGGAGAAGGTGCTGGCCGAAGTGTCGCCGTCGTCCGAGTCGGTATCGGCCGGTGTGATCGATGCCGAAGTGCAGGACAAGGCGGTGTTGATGCGGGTGCTGACCGTCGACGACTCGTCGGTTGCGCGCAAACAGGTCAGCCGTTGCCTGCAGACCGTAGGGGTCGAGGTGGTGGCGCTCAATGATGGCCGTCAGGCGCTGAACTACCTGCGTCAGCTGGTGGATGAGGGCAAAAAGCCGGAAGAAGAGTTCCTGATGATGATCTCGGACATTGAAATGCCGGAAATGGACGGTTATACGCTAACCGCAGAGATTCGCAGCGATCCGCGCATGCAAAAATTGCACATCTGCCTGCATACTTCGCTTTCCGGGGTGTTCAACCAGGCAATGGTCAAGAAGGTCGGTGCCGATGACTTCCTGGCCAAGTTCAAGCCGGACGACCTGGCCCAGCGGGTGGTCGACCGGATCAAGGCAGCGCATTGAAGCAGCCGGGGGCATGCCCTCCGGCACCAGTGATTGAAAAGAGGCGGCAGTAGTGTCTACGGGTAATTTGGATTTCGAACAGTTCCGGGTCTTCCTGGAGAAAGCCTGTGGCATCCTGCTGGGCGAGAATAAGCAGTACCTGGTTTCCAGCCGTCTCAACAAGCTGATGGAACAACAGGGCATCAAGAGCCTGGGTGAGCTGGTGCAGCGCATTCAGGCCCAGCCGCGCGGCGGTTTGCGCGAGCAGGTGGTCGATGCCATGACCACCAACGAGACCCTGTGGTTTCGCGACACCTACCCCTTCGAGGTGTTGAAGAACAAGGTGATCCCCGAGTTCATCCGCAACAACCCCGGCCAGCGCCTGCGCATGTGGTCGGCGGCCTGTTCGTCGGGGCAGGAGCCGTATTCCATTTCAATGGCGATCGACGAGTTCGAGCGCAGCAACCTCGGCCAGTTGAAGATGGGGGCGCAGATCGTCGCCACCGATCTCTCCGGCACCATGCTGACCAACTGCAAAACCGGCGAATACGACAGCCTGGCGATTGCCCGCGGCCTGTCCCAGGAACGCCTGCAGCGCTACTTCGACCCCAAGGGTCCGGGGCGTTGGGCGGTCAAGCCAGCGATTCGCAGCCGTGTCGAATTCCGCTCGTTCAACCTGCTCGACAGCTATGCCAGTCTGGGCAAGTTCGACATCGTGTTCTGCCGCAATGTGCTGATCTATTTCTCGGCGCAGGTGAAGAAGGACATCCTGCTGCGCATTCACAGTACCCTCAAGCCAGGTGGCTACCTGTTCCTCGGCGCCTCGGAAGCGCTGAACGGCTTGCCGGACCATTACCAGATGGTGCAGTGCAGCCCGGGGATCATCTACCAGGCCAAGTAAGCACGAAGGCCGGTATCGAGAGATGCCGGCCTTTTTGTTTGCCTATCCGCTGTTCCTGCCGAGATTCCCGTAGGAGCGGGTTTACCCGCGAAGAGGCCGGCCCTGCTGGCCAATCTCCACCCGCCGTTCAGCGTTGTCGCCGCCACCGTATTCGCGGGTGAACCCGCTCCTACACAGATTGGTGGTGGACACACCTCGGAGGTTGGACACAGCCCGCCGTAGGAGCGGGTTCACCCGCGAAGAGGCCCGCACAGGAAAACACTGACGTCAATTTTTTGGTTTGCCGCTTTTGCCGCCCATCAATTGCCGCTTTTGTCACCTCAGGCGGAAGGCCTTTGCCGCTTTTCTGGCATCAATCTGACAGTACTGCGCTGCAAAACCCCATAAATACGGGCTTTCCAGTGGTTGGCACAGCCCTTGCTATACCTTGCTCAACGAAATTCCGGTCAACCTCTGAAGGTTTCCCCGACATGAGCATCAGTTTCGACAAGGCGCTTGGTATCCACGAAAAGGCCCTGGGCTTCCGCGCCCAGCGTGCCGAGGTGTTGGCCAACAATATCGCCAACGCCGACACGCCCAATTACAAGGCGCGTGACATGGATTTTTCTTCGGTGCTCGCCGCCGAGACCAGCAAGCAGCAAGGCGGCCGCTTCGCCATGGACCGTACCAACAGCCGGCACATCGAAGCCGAAGGCCTCGCCATCGCGGCTGACGATACCCTCAAGTACCGCACGCCGCTGCAGCCGTCGATCGACCAGAACACCGTGGATGCGCAGATCGAGCAATCGAACTACACGGAAAACGCGATTGGCTTCCAGGCCAGCTTCACCTTGCTCAACAGTAAATTCAAAGGGCTGGTTTCCGCCCTGCGGGGAGAATGACCATGTCCCTTTCCAGTGTCTTCAATATTGCCGGTAGCGGCATGAGCGCACAGAACACGCGTCTGAACACCGTGGCGTCCAACATCGCCAACGCCGAGACCGTGTCTTCGAGCATCGACCAGACGTACCGCGCCCGCCACCCGGTGTTCGCCACCACCTTCCAGAATGCGCAGGCCGGCAGCAGCCAGTCGCTGTTCGAAGACCAGGGCGAGGCAGGGCAGGGCGTGCAGGTAAAAGGCATCGTCGAAGACCAGAGCACTCTGGAAGCACGCTACGAGCCGAACCACCCGGCGGCGAACAAGGACGGCTACGTCTACTACCCGAACGTCAATGTGGTCGAGGAGATGGCTGACATGATCTCCGCCAGCCGCGCGTTTCAGACCAACGCTGAACTGATGAACACGGCCAAGAACATGATGCAGAAAGTGCTGACCCTGGGGCAGTGATAGGAAGCCGACATGACCACCACCAATTCCACTACAGACGTCGGTAGCGCATACCTGACCTCGCTGCAGAAGCAGACGTCCAAGACTGACAGCTCTACCGGCGCCGCCGGCAGCGCGTTGGGCAAGGACGCGTTCCTGCAGTTGCTGGTCACCCAGATGCAGAACCAGAACCCGCTCGACCCGCAGGAAAACGGCGAGTTCGTAGCCCAGTTGGCGCAGTTCAGCAGCCTGGAAAGCATGCAGTCGCTGAACGACGCAGTGACCTACATCGCGGCTGGGCTGCAATCTTCCCAGGCCTTGCAGGCCTCCTCGCTGGTCGGGCGCAACGTCATTGTCCAGACCGATAAGGCTGTGGTCGATACCAGCAAGGACATGAAGGGCTCGGTCAACCTGACGTCGTCCAGTACCTCCACCTCGGTGGGGATCTACGACAAGGACGACAAGCTGGTGCGCACCATCGAGCTCGGTACCCAGAAGGCTGGCAGCATCGACTTTACCTGGGATGGCCTGAACGATGACGGTGAAGTCGCGGCCGCCGGGACCTACACCTTCAAGGCCACCGCCTCGATCGATGGCAAGGCCACGGCCATGACCACCAACCTGCCGGCCTCGGTTACCAGTGTGACCATGGGTAGCAACGGTTCGGAGATGACGCTCAACCTGGCCGGGCTGGGCAGTGTTGCGCTTTCCAAAATTCAAAGCATCGGCATCTAGGGCCTGAGCAAAACGACAGGAGTTACACATGTCTTTCAATATCGGCCTTAGCGGCCTCTATGCAGCAAACAAGGCCCTGAACGTTACCGGCAACAACATTGCCAACGTTGCCACCACTGGCTTCAAGTCGTCGCGTGCCGAGTTCGCCGACCAGTACTCCAACTCCATTCGCGGCACCAGCGCAGGCAAGACCGTGATCGGCACCGGGGTAAAGACTGCCGCGGTTTCGCAGCTGTTCACGCCAGGCAATATCAACGCCACCGGCCAGGCGCTGGACATGGCTATCGATGGCAACGGCTTCTTTGCCCTGAACGATAACGGCTCGAAGATCTACACCCGTGCGGGCGCTTTCTACAGCGACAAGGCCGGTTATGTGGTGAATGCTTCGGGTGCCAACCTGCAGGGTTATGCGGTCGGCGAGGATGGCAAGATCATCCAGGGCATCCTGACTGACCTGCAGATCGATACTTCCAACCTGACGCCGAAGCCGACCAGCCTCATCACCGAGAAGATCAACCTGAACTCGGCCGCGACCTCCCCGTCGGTGACGCCCTTCGATCCCACCAATGCCAGTTCCTACAACTTCACGTTCAATACCCCGGTGTACGACAGCCAGGGTAATGAACACCAGATGAATCAGTACTTCATCAAGGACGACGCGACCAATACCTGGTCCATGCACACCACTATCGATGGCCGCAACCCGGCCAATCCGGCTTCCACCACGCCGCTGGTCAACGCCGTGCCGTTCAAGTCCGATGGTACGCTGGACAAGGATGCAATGACTGCGGGTGATGTCGCGGGCGGCCTGAGCATTGGCGAAGACAAGATCTTCCAGCTCAACGACTGGATCCCGGCGCAGAAGAACGCCGCTGGAGAGTGGTCGGCCAATGGCGCCATCGCCAACGCGGACGGTGTGAAGCTGGACATGCTGGGTGCCACCCAATACAACGCGTCGTCCGCAGAAATCGCCAAAACCCAGGATGGCTTCGCCACCGGTGAGTTGTCGGGGCTGAGCATCGACCAGAACGGCTACCTGTTTGCCAGCTTCACCAACGGCAAGGACAAGGTGATCGGCCAGGTGGCGATTGCCAACTTCGCCAACCTGCAGGGCTTGACGCCGATTGGCGGTACAAACTGGAAAGAGTCCTACGCCTCGGGCGTGCCGGTGATCGGCGCTCCGGACACCGGTACCCTCGGCCAGATTTCCGGTGGTGCCCTGGAAGACTCCAACGTCGACCTGACCGGCGAACTGGTCAACCTGATCAAGGCGCAGAGCAACTACCAGGCCAATGCCAAGACCATTTCCACTGAAAGCACCATCATGCAGACCATCATTCAGATGACCTGATGATTGTTTTTGCTTTGGGTGTTTGTAATTGGGGCCGCAAAGCGGCCCCAAGAATGTGAAGGTTCACGCGAATGAAGCGGCTGTCGTTACTGGCCTTGTTCCCCTTGCTGGTGCTGGTTCTGCCGGCCCCCGCTGCCCCCGCCCCGTTCTATCAATGGCAAAGCCTGGTCACCGGCCGCTACCTGTGTTCGGCCCACAACCCGGGCAAAGGCTGGGTGCGCCACTCTGGTCCCTACAACAACGCCGCCTGCCGCGCCCATTAAGCAAGCCCTTGCCGCAGGCGGCAAACATCCGCCGACAAACTGACGGTTATTGCCCCTTGCCGCGCTGAAAGCCCCGTAAACCGGGTGTTTCAGACTTGGTTCAATTATTGCTTGGAACCTGCCCAGTGACAGCGCGGCAGCTACGCGCAGAGGAGAAACTGTGGACAAGTTGCTTTATGTGGCCATGACCGGCGCCAGCCAGAACGCGCTGGCGCAGAAGGCCCACGCCAACAACCTGGCGAACATTTCCACCAACGGTTTTCAGCGCGACCTGGAGCAGGCCCGTTCGATGCCGGTGTTCGGTGACAGCTTTCCGGCGCGCGCCTTCGCCATGACCGAGCGCCCGGCCACCGACTTCAGTGAAGGCCCGTTGGTCGAAACTGGCCGCGACCTTGACGTCGCGGTGACCGGCAAAGGCTTTGTCGCCGTGCAGGCGCCGGATGGCAGCGAAGCCTATGTGCGTACCGGTAGTCTGAACATCGATGCCCTCGGTGTGCTGCGTGCCGGCAATGGCATGCCGGTGATCGGCAACGGTGGCCCGATCGCCATCCCGCCGGAGCAGAAAGTGGAAGTGGGTGCCGACGGCACCATCAGCATCCGCTCCATGGGTGAAGACCCGCGGGTGATGGCCGAGGTCGACCGCATCAAGCTGGTCAACCCGGACACCAAAGGCCTGACGAAGGGCCTGGACGGTCTGATCCATACCACTTCCGGCCAGCCGGCCGATGCCGACGTCAACGTGCGGGTGGTGGCTGGCTTCCTGGAAGGCAGCAATGTCAACGCTGTCGAGGAAATGACCTCGGTGCTGGCGCTGTCCCGCCAGTTCGAACTGCACGTCAAGATGATGAATACGGCCAAGGAAGGCGACGAAGCCATGGCTCGGGTTTTGCAAATCGGCTAATCACTTTTGAACGGGTGCCGTAAAACAGGCGCACGAGGAGAACTCACATGCTTCCGGCTCTTTGGGTCGCTAAAACCGGCCTGTCCGCTCAGGACACCAACCTGACGGTCATTTCCAACAACCTGGCCAACGTCTCGACCACCGGCTTCAAGCGTGATCGCGCCGAATTCGCAGACCTGCTCTACCAGATCAAGCGCCAGCCTGGTGCCCAGTCGACCCAGGACAGCGAGCTGCCCTCGGGCCTGCAGGTCGGTACCGGTGTGCGTATCGTGGGCACCCAGAAAAGCTTCGTCGCCGGCAGCCTGCAAACCACCGAAAACCCGTTGGACATGGCAGTCAACGGTCGCGGTTTCTTCCAGGTTCTGCAGCCGGACGGCACCGTGTCGTACACCCGTGACGGCACCTTCCACCTGAACTCCGATGGCCAGATCGTCACCGCCAACGGCTACGCCCTGGAACCTGCCATTGTCGTGCCTAACGACGCCCAGACCTTCACCGTAGGCCAGGACGGCACCGTGTCGATCACCACCGCCGGCAACCCGGCTGCACAGGTGATCGGCAACATCCAGACCGCCGACTTCATCAACCCGGCCGGCCTGCAGGCGATCGGTGACAACCTGTTCCTCGAGACCGCCGCCAGTGGCGCACCGCAGGTCGGCACCCCAGGCCTGAACGGTTTTGGCACCACCTTGCAGCAGACGCTGGAGAACTCCAACGTCAGCACCGTGGAAGAGCTGGTGAACATGATCACCACTCAGCGTGCCTACGAGATGAACTCCAAAGTCATTTCCACGGCCGACCAGATGCTGTCGTTCGTTACTCAACAGCTCTAAGCCCTGTCACTCAGCTGCGCCCGTGAGGTAAGTGTCATGAATCGTCTGTTGTCCGTTTTCGCCCTGGGGGGGGCGGTGTTGCTGGCAGGTTGCGTCGCACCGACGCCCAAGCCCAACGACCCGTACTATGCGCCGGTGTTGCCGCGCACCCCGTTGCCGGCAGCGGCCAACAACGGTTCGATCTACCAGGCCGGTTTCGAGCAGAACCTGTACAGCGACCGCAAGGCGTTCCGGGTGGGTGACATCATCACCATCACGCTCAATGAGCGCACGTCCGCCAGCAAGAACGCGGGCTCGCAGATCGCCAAGACCAGCAAGACCGACATCGGCCTGACTTCGCTGTTTGGTAGCACGCCCAACACCAATAATCCGTTCGGTGGCGGCGACCTTTCGCTGGAGGCCGGTTATAGCGGCGATCGCGCGACCAAGGGCGACAGCAAGGCCACCCAGGGCAACACGCTGACCGGTTCGATCACCGTCACCGTGGCCGAGGTGCTGCCCAACGGCATCATCGCCGTGCGCGGCGAGAAGTGGCTGACCCTGAACACCGGCGAAGAGCTGGTGCGCATTGCCGGCATGGTTCGCGCTGACGATATCGCCACCGACAACACCGTGCCGTCCACCCGTGTGGCCGACGCGCGCATCACCTACTCCGGCACCGGTTCGTTCGCCGATGCCAGCCAGCCCGGGTGGCTGGACCGCTTCTTCATCAGCCCGCTTTGGCCTTTCTGAGTACGGATGACCATGTTCAACGTGAGGCAGCTGATTGCCACAACCCTGCTTTTGTCCTGCGCCTTCGCTGCCCAGGCCGAGCGCCTGAAGGACATTGCCAGCATTTCTGGCGTACGTTCCAACCAGTTGATTGGTTACGGCCTGGTGGTGGGCCTCAATGGCACGGGTGACCAGACCACCCAGACGCCGTTCACCCTGCAAACTTTCAACAACATGCTGTCGCAGTTCGGCATCAAGGTGCCGGCCGGTTCCGGCAACGTGCAGCTGAAGAACGTTGCCGCAGTGTCGGTGCATGCCGACCTGCCACCGTTCGCCAAGCCGGGCCAGGTGGTGGACATCACCGTGTCGTCGATCGGTAACTCGAAGAGCCTGCGCGGCGGCAGCCTGTTGATGACCCCGCTCAAGGGTATCGACGGCAATGTCTACGCCATTGCCCAGGGCAACCTGGTCGTGGGCGGCTTTGATGCCGAAGGTCGTGACGGCTCGAAGATCACTGTCAACGTGCCGTCGGCCGGTCGTATTCCGGGTGGTGCCAGTGTCGAGCGTGCGGTGCCGAGCGGCTTCAACCAGGGCAATACCCTGACCTTGAACCTCAACCGCCCCGACTTCACGACCGCCAAGCGCATCGTGGACAAGGTCAACGACCTGCTCGGCCCTGGCGTGGCCCAGGCCGTGGATGGTGGTTCGGTGCGAGTCAGTGCGCCAATGGACCCAAGCCAGCGCGTGGATTATCTGTCGATCCTCGAAAACCTCGAAATCGACCCGGGCCAGGCGGTGGCCAAAGTCATCATCAATTCGCGTACCGGCACCATCGTCATCGGCCAGAACGTCAAGGTGTCGCCGGCGGCGGTCACCCACGGCAGCCTGACCGTGACCATCACCGAAGACCCGATCGTCAGCCAGCCGGGGGCCTTCTCCAATGGCCAGACTGCCGTGGTGCCACGCTCGCGGGTCAATGCCGAGCAGGAAGCCAAGCCGATGTTCAAGTTCGGCCCGGGCACCACGCTGGATGAAATCGTCCGCGCGGTGAACCAGGTGGGCGCAGCGCCCGGCGACCTGATGGCAATCCTCGAAGCCTTGAAGCAGGCCGGCGCCTTGCAGGCCGACCTGATCGTGATCTGAGGACGGCGCGGATGAATATCAAAAGCCAGGTATCCGGTAGTGCCGACAGCGGCGCCTATACCGACCTCAACCGCCTGAGTGCCCTCAAGCACGGCGACCGCGACAGCGAAGCCAATGTGCGTAAGGTGGCCCAGGAATTCGAGTCGCTGTTCATCAGCGAAATGCTCAAGGCCTCGCGCAAGGCCAGTGACGTGCTGGCCGACGACAACCCGATGAACACCGAAACGGTCAAGCAGTACCGTGACATGTACGACCAGCAGTTGGCCGTGAGCATGTCCCGCGAAGGTGGCGGCATCGGCTTGCAGGACGTACTGGTGCGCCAGCTGACAAAGGGCCGCAGTGCAACGGCCAATACCAGCCCGTTCCCGCGCGTCGATAGCGGTGGCCCGGCATTGTGGGGCAACAAGGTGGCGGAGCCAGCACATGCCATGGCCTCGTCCGCTACGCGCAATGACGTTGCTGCACTCAACGCGCGGCGCCTGGCCCTGCCCAGCAAACTCACCGACCGCCTGTTGGCCGGTATCGTGCCGTCGGCGGAAACTGCCAATAACGCCGCCGTGCCTGCCCGTGACGGTCAGCCAGTCGCCAAGGCCTTCGCCGTGCCGGACAACGGCCTGCGCATTGTCGGCCGTGCCGTGGCCCAGCCACCGCTGGCGCCGAACAAGGCTTTCAGCGACAGCGACGCCTTCGTCGCCACCATGCTGCCAATGGCCGAACAGGCCGCCCGGCGCATTGGTGTCGACCCACGCTACCTGGTGGCCCAGGCCGCGCTGGAAACCGGTTGGGGCAAGTCGGTGATGCGCAACAGCGACGGCAGCAGCAGCCACAACCTGTTCGGCATCAAAGCCACCGGCAGCTGGCAAGGCGAGCAGGCGCGGGCGATCACCAGCGAATTCCGCGATGGCCAGTTCGTCAAGGAAACCGCGGCGTTCCGCAGCTACGACTCCTACCAGGACAGCTTCCACGATCTCGTTACCTTGCTGCAGAGCAATGCTCGCTATCAAGGTGCGCTGGATGCGGCCGATAACCCTGAGCAGTTTGCAAGAGAGCTGCAAAAAGCAGGTTATGCGACCGACCCGGGCTATGCGAAGAAAATCATCAGCATCGCCCAGCAAATGCAGTCAACCCCGCAATACGCCATGGCTGGCAGTACCACGAACTTATAAAAGGACTAAATCATGTCGAGCCTGATTTCCATCGGCCTGAGTGGCCTGAGTGCCAGCCAGGCGGCCTTGTCGGTAACCAGTAACAACATCGCCAACGCCGCGACCAGTGGCTACTCGCGCCAGCAGACGGTTCAGGCGGCGGGGCCTTCGCACAACATAGGCGCAGGGTTTCTGGGTACCGGGACCACGCTGGCGGATGTGCGTCGCATCTACAGCTCCTACCTGGACAACCAGCTGCAGACGGCCACCTCGTTGCAGGCAGACTCGCTGACGTTCCAGGATCAGATCACCAGCGTCGACAAGCTGCTGGCTGACCGTGACACCGGTATCAGCTCGGTCCTTACCGCCTTCTTTTCGGCGCTGCAGACTGCAGCGGCGAAGCCGGGTGACGTTGCCTCGCGTCAGTTGCTGCTGACCCAGGCGCAAACCCTGAGCAACCGTTTCAACGCGGTGAGCACCCAGCTGACCCAGCAGAACGCCACGATCAACTCCCAGCTCGACACCATGGCCGGCCAGGTGAACAAGCTCACCGCCAACATTGCCGAGTACAACAAGCAGATCACCGCGGCCAGCGCCTCCGGCAACACCCCCAACAGCCTGCTGGATGCGCGCAGCGAAGCCGTGCGCCAGCTCAACGAGCTGGTAGGGGTGACGGTGCAGGAGCGTGATGGCAACTACGACGTGTACCTGGGCAGTGGCCAATCGCTGGTCACCGGAACCAAGGCCAACACCTTGTCGGTGGAGCCGGGTGTGGCCGACAAGAGCCAGGTTGCCCTGCGCATCAACTATGACTCGTTCAGCTCGGACGTGACCTCGGTGGTGTCCGGGGGCGCCATTGGCGGCCTGTTGCGTTATCGCCAGGACGTGCTGACGCCGTCGATGAACGAGCTTGGTCGCGTTGCCCTGGTCGTCGCCGACAGCATCAATAGCCAGCTGGGTCAGGGCCTGGATGCCAACGGCCAGTTCGGCAGCTCGCTGTTCTCCAGCATCAACAGCGCCACTGCCATTGCCCAGCGCAGCCTGGCCTCGTCGAACAACAGTGCCGGCTCCGGCAATCTGGATGTCACCATCGCCAACAGCGGTGCGTTGACCACCTACGACTACGAGGTGAAGTTCACCAGCGCCAACCAGTACAGTGTGCGCCGCTCGGACGGCACCGACATGGGCAGCTTCGACCTGAATGCCGACCCGGCACCGGTGATCGATGGTTTCAGCCTGGCGTTGAAAGGCGGCGGCCTGGCGGCCGGCGACAGCTTCAAGGTCATCCCTACCCGTGCAGCTGCCGGGAGCATTACCACGACCTTGACCGATGCCAACAAGCTGGCCTTCGCCGGGCCCATCAGCGCTACCTCGGGCAGTGGCAACAGCGGTACTGGCACCATCACCCAGCCGACCCTGGGCGAGTCGCTGGACATCTACGGCGGTGCCGATACCGCGCTGATCCAGCAGTCGATTCGCGATTCGATGCCTGTGCGCGTGGTGTTCGACGCTGCCAGCGGTGGCTCCCAGGGCTACAAGCTGTTCGATGCCAAGGGTACCCAGATTGGTACCGGCAGCGTGGTGCCAGGTACCGACAACAAACTGTCGGTGACCGTGCCGATGCTCGATGCGGCCGGCGACCCGATTCTGGATGGCAGCGGCAACCCGCGCACGTTCGCCGTCGAGACCACCATCGGCGGCAGCCCTGCGGCCAATGACAGTTTTACCCTGTCGTTCAATGCCGACGGCAAGGCCGATAACCGCAACGCAACGGCGCTGCTCGACCTGCAGACCAAGTCGACGGTGAATACCGGTTCCGGTGGCGGTACCAGCTTCACTTCGGCCTACGCCTCGCTGGTCGAGCGCGTGGGTGCCAAGGCGAACCAGGCGTCCATCGACAGCACCGCGACCGAGGCGGTGCTCAAGTCCGCCAGCGAAAGCCGCAGCGCGGTGTCCGGGGTCAACCTGGATGACGAAGCGGCCAGCCTGGTCAAGTTCCAGCATTACTACACGGCGTCCTCGCAGATCATCAAGGCGGCGCAAGAAACCTTCAGCACCCTGATCAACGCTTTGTAAGGAGAAGACTATCGTGCGTATTTCCACTGCTCAGTTCTATGAGGCCAGCGCCAGTAGCTACTCCAAGAACTTCTCCAGCATGAACAAGACCAACGACCAGGTGACGTCGGGTATCCGTATCCAGACCGCAGCCGATGACCCGGTCGGTGCTGCGCGACTGCTGCTGCTGCAACAGCAGCAATCGTTGCTGGACCAGTACAGCGGCAACATCAACACCGTGAGCAACTCGCTGTTGCAGGAGGAGAGCGTGCTCTCCACCATCAACGAGGCCATGCAGCGCGCCAGCGAGTTGGCGATCCGTGCCGGTGGCGCCGGGGTGACCGATTCTGACCGCGTGGCCATCGGCACCGAGCTGAAAGAGATCGAGGCCAACATCTTTGGCCTGCTCAACTCGCGCGATGCCAACGGCGACTACATGTTCGGAGGCTCCAAGAGCACCACGCCGCCCTATGTGCGTAACTCCGATGGCACCTATAGCTACCACGGCGACCAGACCCAGCTGAGCCTGCAGGTATCCGATACCCTGAGCCTGGCCACCAACGACACCGGTTTCAGCATCTTCGACTCGGCCAGCAACAAGAGCCGCACCCAGTCGACCCTGCTGGTGCCGGCGACTGACGATAGCGTGGTCGGGGTGTCGTCTGGTCTGCTGGCCTCGAGCACCACCTACAACAACAGTTTCACGGCAGGCCAGCCCTACAAGCTGACCTTCACCAGCGCGACGCAGTACACCATCACTGACGCCAACGGTAATGACATCACCTCGGAAACGCCCACCAACGGTACCTTCGACAGCAAAACCGAAGGTGCCAACAAGATTGCCCTGCGTGGCGTGGAGTTCGAAATAACCGTTACCTTGGAGGAGGGTGCCGATGCCGACGCCGCCGTGGGCGGGCGCGAGTTCTCTCTGGAAGCACGCCCGGATTCGTTCAATACCACCCGAAATGGCAGCAACACCTCCAGCGCCCAGGTCACCAGCAGTAGTGTGACTGATGAGGCCGCCTATCGCAGCACGTTCCCCAGTGATGGTGCGGTGATCAAGTTCACGGGGCCGGGTGCTTACGAGTTCTATGCCCAGCCGCTGACGGCCGACAGCAAGCCGGTCGCCAAAGGTACCTTTACGGCGCCGTCGTTGACGGTGGCCGGGGTGACCTACCAGGTGTCCGGTTCGCCGGAGGCAGGCGACCAGTTTGCGGTCACGGCCAATACCCACCAGAACCAGAACGTGCTGGAAACCCTCAGCCAACTGCGGGCGGCACTGGAAACGCCGGTGACCGGTGCTGGCGCGGCGAATGCGCTGAAAGATGCGGCGGCCTCGGCCATTGCAAACCTGGCCAGTGCCCGTGAGCAGGTCGATATCACCCGTGGTTCGATCGGTGCTCGCGGCAACTCGCTTGAGATTCAACGCCAGGAGAACACCAGCCTGGGGCTGGCCAACAAGACCACCCAGAACGCCATCGGCAACACCGACATGTCGCAGGCGGCCATCACTCTGACCTTGCAGCAGGCCATGCTGGAGGCCTCGCAGCTGGCCTTCTCGCGTATTTCCCAGCTGAGCCTGTTCAACAAGCTCTGATCTGCGTGCCTGTTCCTGGGGCTGCTGTGCAGCCCTGTCGCGACACAAGGCCGCTCCCACAGGTCCTCCTCTCTCCTGAAGGTGGCGTATTTGGACTGCCCCCCAAAAGTTGGACAGTTTTAAGCTGCAGCCTGAGCCCTGTATTCCACAGGGCTCAGGCCATTGAG
>NZ_JAUHUI010000055.1:0-32485 GCF_030418155.1 Pseudomonas sp. 2,4-D | reverse complement strand
CGCCCGTACCGGCCTCTTCGCGGGCAAGCCCGCCCCTACGAGGTATCGATAACCCTGTAGGAGCGGGTTCACCCGCGAAGAGGCCGGCACAGGCAACGGAGATGTTAGACTGTGCCCACGTCACCTCACGCGTACCCCCATGGCCTACAAACCCTCCCCCGCCCAGCCGCCCTCCGCCCTGCTGCGCCAGGTGCGCCCGCTGCGCCTGCTGCTGAACCAGGCCGAGCGCCTGGAACACTTGCAGCGCCTGCTGGAAAGCCAGTTGCAACCGGCTGCCCGCGAGCACTGCCATGTGGCGTCCTGGCGCGATGGTACTTTGTTGCTGGTGGTTACCGACGGCCATTGGGCAACCCGCCTGCGCTACCAGCAGAAGCGCTTGTTGGCGGCCCTGCAGGCCATGGAAGCATTCGGCAACCTCAGGCGCATCCTGTACAAGGTGCAACCGCCGCTGGTACCGGCCAAGCGTGGCGGGCATGCGGCCGAGCTTTCGAACAGCGCGGCCGAGAGCCTGCGTGACACCGCCGAGGGCATTACCGACCCCAAACTGCGCGCAGCACTGGAACGGTTGGCCGCCCACGCCGAGGGCAAGCCATAAAAAAGGCCACCCGAAGGTGGCCTTAATGAACTAGAGAGTGTTCGAACTTACACGGCCGCAACAGGGCGCATGTACGAGATCGGTGCCGTACTGGCATCTTCGAAAGTGACCACTTCCCAGGCATCGGTTTCAGCAATCAGCTTGCGCAACAGCTGGTTGTTCAGCGCGTGGCCGGACTTGAAGCCCTTGAACTCGCCGATCAGGCTGTTGCCCAGCAGGTACAGATCGCCGATGGCGTCGAGGATCTTGTGCTTGACGAATTCGTCTTCGTAACGAAGGCCGTCTTCGTTGAGCACGCCGTCCTCATCGACCACGATGGCGTTCTCGACACTGCCACCCAACGCAAGGTTGTGCTTGCGCAGGTACTCGATGTCACGCATGAAACCAAAAGTACGCGCGCGGCTGACTTCCTTCACGAACGACGTGCTGGAAAAGTCGACGCTGGCGCTCTGGGTCCGGTTGCGAAGCACCGGGTGATCGAAATCGATCTCGAAGCTCACCTTGAAACCTTCGAAAGGCAGGAACGTGGCGCGCTTGTCGCCCTCTTCCACGGTTACCTCACGCAGGATGCGGATGAACTTCTTGGCTGCGTCCTGTTCTTCCAGGCCGGCAGACTGAATCAGGAATACAAAAGGACCGGCGCTGCCATCCATGATCGGCACTTCCGAGGCGGAGAGCTCGACGTAGGCGTTATCGATGCCCAAACCCGCCATGGCGGAGAGCAGGTGCTCGACCGTATCGACCTTGACGTCACCGTTGACCAACGTCGTCGACATGGTTGTCTCGCCGACGTTGGCCGCACGCGCAGGGATCTCGACGACAGGGTCGAGGTCGGCGCGGCGGAAGACGATGCCGGTGTCAACAGGTGCAGGCTTGAGGGTCAGGTAAACCTTCTCCCCGGAGTGCAGACCGACACCTGTGGCACGGATGGTATTCTTCAGGGTGCGTTGTTTAATCATGGCATTGGCCGCTTCAGCGCAAATTGCGAACAGGTATCAACAAAGGCTGGGGATGATAACAGACCCAACCTTTGATGAATACCAATCACCTTTATACCCCTGATAAATTCCATTAATCAGCCTGACGACGCAGGAATGCTGGGATATCGAGGTAGTCCAAGTCATCCTGAGGGTTCAGTTTAGCGGCTGCGGCAGCACCTGCATGCGCCTGGTTGCGCATGACGGTCGGGCGCTCCAGGTCACGGTAGTTGACCGCTGGCTGCTCCTGGCGTACCGGTGCAGGGTTGGACGCTTCGTACGCCTGCTGGGCAGTCTGCAGGGTATTGTCGACCACCTTCACAGGCTTCTCGATGCGTGCGCCCAGACCAGTGGCCACCACGGTCACGTGCAGTTCGTCACGCATGTCCGGGTCGATCACGGTGCCGACCTTGACCATCGCGTGGTCGGAGGCGAAGGCTTCGATGATGCTACCCACGTCGGAGTACTCACCCAGCGACAGGTCCGGGCCTGCGGTGATGTTCACCAGGATACCGCGGGCGCCCTGCAGGTTGACGTCTTCCAGCAGCGGGTTACGGATAGCTGCCTCGGTGGCTTCACGCGCACGGTTCGGGCCGCTGGCGCAGCCAGTACCCATCATGGCCATGCCCATTTCACCCATCACGGTGCGCACGTCGGCGAAGTCGACGTTGATCATGCCTGGGCGCTTGATGATGTCGGAGATACCGCGTACGGCACCAGCCAGTACATCGTCAGCCTTGGCGAAGGCGGACAGCAGGCTGGCATCCTTGCCCAGGATGGTCAGCAGCTTCTCGTTGGGGATGGTGATCAACGAGTCGACGCTTTCAGCCAGCATGCGGATGCCTTCATCGGCGATCTGCATGCGCTTGCGGCCTTCGAACGGGAACGGACGGGTCACCACTGCTACGGTGAGGATACCCATTTCCTTGGCCACTTCGGCAATGATTGGCGCTGCACCGGTACCGGTACCGCCACCCATGCCGGTGGTGATGAACACCATGTTGGTGCCCTGCAGCACTTCGGCGATGCGCTCACGGTCTTCCAGCGCGGCCTGACGGCCGACTTCCGGATTGGCACCGGCACCCAGGCCCTTGGTCACACCCGTGCCCAATTGCAGGATGGTGCGCGCGCCAATGTTTTTCAGCGCCTGGGCATCGGTGTTGGCGCAGATGAATTCCACGCCTTCGATGCTGCTCTTGACCATGTGATTGACGGCGTTGCCGCCACCACCACCAACGCCGATCACTTTAATGACCGGACTTTGCGGGACGTTGTCTACGAGCTCGAACATTTTCCCTCTCCTTACAGTTCTCTAGTTGTTGCGCCTACCACTACTGCTTTGAAACTTAGAAGTTGCCCTGGACCCACTTCTTGAAGCGTTCAAGCACTGGGGCCTTCGGTTCATCGCCATAGCTGTTGCTGCTGCTGTTGCTGTTACCGGTCAGGGCCAAGTCCTCGGACTGCTTCAGCAGGCCGTAGGTGAGCAAGCCCACGCCAGTGGAATAGATCGGGTTGCGCACCACGTCGCTCAGCCCCCGAACGCTGTGCGGCACGCCCAGGCGTACCGGCATGTGGAAGATTTCCTCGGCCAGTTCCACGGCGCCTTCCATCTTCGCGGTGCCGCCGGTGAGGACGATGCCGGCGGGCACCAGGTCTTCGTAGCCACTGCGGCGCAGTTCGGCCTGGATCAGGGTGAAGAGCTCGTCGTAACGTGGCTCCACCACCTCGGCCAGGGCCTGGCGCGACAGCTCGCGCGGTGGGCGATCGCCCACGCTCGGCACCTTGATGGTCTCGCCAGCGCCAGCCAGTTTGGCCAAGGCACAGGCGTAGCGGATCTTGATTTCTTCGGCGTACTGGGTCGGTGTACGCAGGGCCATGGCGATGTCGTTGGTCACCTGGTCGCCAGCAATCGGGATGACCGCCGTGTGGCGGATGGCACCCTCGGTGAAGATGGCGATGTCAGTGGTGCCGCCACCGATGTCCACCAGGCACACGCCCAGCTCTTTTTCATCATCGGTCAGTACCGAGTAGGCCGAGGCCAGCTGCTCGAGGATGATGTCGTCGATTTCCAGGCCGCAGCGGCGCACACACTTCTCGATGTTCTGGGCGGCGTTGACTGCGCAAGTGACCACGTGAACCTTGGCTTCCAGGCGCACACCAGACATGCCCAGCGGCTCGCGCACGCCTTCCTGGTTGTCGATCACGTAGTCCTGCGGCAAGGTGTGCAGCACGCGCTGGTCGGCCGGAATCGCCACAGCCTGGGCAGCGTCGAGTACGCGCTCCAGGTCGGCCAGGCTGACTTCGCGGTCACGGATGGCGACGATGCCGTGGGAGTTCAGGCTGCGGATGTGGTTACCGGCCACACCGACGAACGCCGAGTGGATACGGCAGCCGGCCATCAGCTGCGCCTCTTCCACGGCGCGCTGGATCGACTGCACGGTGGACTCGATGTTCACCACCACGCCTTTTTTCAGGCCACGGGACGGATGGGTGCCGATCCCGACGATTTCCAGGGTGCCGTCTTCGCCCACTTCGCCCACCAGCGCCACCACCTTGGAGGTGCCAATGTCCAGCCCGACGATCATTTTGCCGCTATGCGCGTTTGCCATGGTCCTGCCTCTCTCTAATTCTTCGCAACGGCGGGTTGGGCCGTCGTCGGTGCAATCGGTTCCCGCCAACCAACGGCAAGTCCGTTGGAATAACGCAGATCAATGCGGGCGATAGTGGTGATCTGGTCTTTGAGTGTCTTGTCGTAAATGGCAATGAAACGGCGCATCTTCTCCACCAGATGATCGCGCCCCAGCAGCAACTCGATGCCTGGCCCGGCACTGCTCGCACCGGTGGTCAGGAACCAGCTGCCTCGCTCGCGCAGCTCCAGGCGAGCGATGGAAAAGCCCAAGGGGCGCAGCATCTGGCTCAATACCTGATACTGCTGCATGACTTGTTGCTGAGCACGCTGCGGCCCGGCCAGCTGCGGCAGGTGCTCATAGTTGGCCAGCTCGCGCGGGGTGAAAGCCTGACCCTGGTTGTTGAGCAGGGCTGCGTCCCCCCAGCGTGCCACCGGCAGTTGCTCTTCAAGGCGGATCACCACCTCGTCGGGCCACACCCGGCGCACTTCGGCGTGGGCGATCCACGGCATCTGCTCGAGCTCGGCGCGCATCGCCGGCAGGTCGACGCTGAAGAAGCTCGCCGCCACGTAGGGCGCGATACGCTGCTGCACCGATTGCTGACTGATGTAGCTGAGGTCACCCTGCACATCGATCTTGGTGATCGGGCGGTCGGCGTACGGCATCAGGCGAATGGCGCCCTCGTAGGCACCAAAGCCGGCCGCCACCAGCAACACCGGCCACAGCAAGCGCTTGAGGCCGCCCAGGCTTGGCCGGGGCAGGCGCGCCGATACGGGCTCGTCGGCCACCAGCCGGCTGGCACCACGCGGCACCGGCTTGCTACGGCCGGTAACGGGTTGCTGCTGACGTATCATCGCGCCTTGCATGGTTATTAACCTCGCGTCGCCACGCTTTCGGCCAGGATTGCCAGCACCAGTTGCTGGAAGTCCAGGCCAGCCGCGCGGGCCGCCATGGGCACCAGGCTATGATCTGTCATGCCTGGTGCAGTGTTGACTTCGAGCAGCCAGAACCGGCCCTGCTCGTCCTGCATCACGTCCAGCCGCCCCCAGCCTTCGATGCCAATGGCATCGCAGGCGCGCGCGGTCAGGTCGATCAGTTCCTGTTCCTTGACGCTATCCAGCCCGCACGGGATGCGGTACTGGGTATCGTTGGCGATGTACTTGGCGTCGTAGTCGTAGAACACGTGCGGCGTACCCAGGGCGATCGGCGGCAGCACCTGGCCGCGCAGTACCGCGATGGTGAACTCCGGGCCGTGGATCCACTGCTCCACCAGTACCTGGGAATCGTATTTGGCGGCGTCCTGCCAGGCGGCGACCAGTTCCTGGGCGCTGTTCACCTTGGCCATGCCGATGCTAGAGCCTTCATGGGCGGGTTTGACGATAAGCGGGAAGCCCAGTTCCGTACTGGCCTGCAAACAATCGCTTTCGCTCGCCAGCACCGCGTGGCGTGGCGTGGGAATGCCCAGGCTCTGCCACACCTGCTTGGTGCGCAGCTTGTCCATCGCCAGCGCCGAAGCCAGGATGCCGCTGCCGGTGTAGGGGATGCCCAGGCACTCCAGCAAACCTTGCATGCTCCCGTCTTCACCGCCACGGCCGTGGAGGATGATGAAGGCGCGGTCGATCTTCTCGCTCTGCAGGCGAGCGAGCAGGTCGTCACCGACGTCGATGGCGACCACGTCGACGCCGGCAGTGCTCAGCGCATCGATCACTGCCGCGCCGGATTTCAGCGACACCTCACGCTCGGCGCTCTTGCCACCGTACAGAACGGCGACGCGGCCGAACGCCTTGACGTCCAGGGTCGAGTGCAGCTTGTCGTAGGCGCTGGTCATTTCGACTTCTCCTGCTTGGCGCCTGCGAACAGCGGGCTTTTCATCAACTGGGGGGCCAGGCCGCCGACATCACCGGCACCCTGGCAGAGCAGGATGTCGCCAGCGCGCAGCAGTGGCTTGACCAGCGGTGCCAGTTCGGCGCCGCGCTCGATGTAGATCGGGTCCAGCTTGCCGCGCTGGCGGATGCTGTGGCACAGCTGACGGCTGTCGGCACCGGGGATCGGCTCTTCGCCGGCCGGGTAGACTTCCATCAGCAGCAGCACGTTGGCATCGCCCAGTACCTGGACGAAATCGTCGTACAGGTCACGGGTGCGGCTGTAGCGGTGCGGCTGGTAGACGATCACCAGGCGGCGGCTTGGCCAGCCACCGCGCACAGCCTTGATCACCGCCGCCACTTCGGTGGGGTGATGGCCGTAGTCGTCGACCAGCATCACACTGCCGCCCTCGACCGGCAGCTCGCCGTATACCTGGAAGCGACGACCAACACCCTGGAAGCCGGACAGGCCCTGGACGATAGCCTCGTCAGTAATGCCTTCGTCAGTGGCGATGGCGATGGTAGCCAGGGCGTTGAGCACGTTGTGGTTGCCGGGCATGTTCACCGAAACCTCCAACGGCTCGCGGTCACGGCGCAGCACGGTGAAGTGGGTCTGCATGCCCTGCTGACGCACATTGATGGCGCGGATGTCGGCCTCTTCGCTGAAGCCGTAGGTCACGGTAGGACGCTTGACCTGCGGCAGGATCTCGCGAACCACCGGGTCGTCCAGGCACATCACCGCCAAACCATAGAACGGCAGGTTGTGCAGGAACTCGACGAAGGTTTTCTTCAGCTTGTTGAAGTCACCTTCGTAGGTCGCCATGTGGTCGGCGTCGATGTTGGTGACAACCGCCACCATCGGCTGCAGGTGCAGGAAGCTGGCATCGCTTTCGTCTGCTTCAGCGATCAAGTAGCGGCTGGTGCCCAGCTGCGCATTGGTGCCGGCAGCGGTAAGGCGGCCACCAATGACGAAGGTCGGGTCCAGGCCACCGGCGGCGAACACTGAAGCCAGCAGGCTGGTCGTGGTGGTCTTGCCGTGTGTACCGGCAACGGCCACGCCATGGCGGTAACGCATCAGCTCGGCGAGCATCTCGGCACGCGGCACTACCGGTATGCGCCGCTCGAGGGCGGTGGCAACTTCCGGGTTGGCCGGGTTGATGGCGCTGGACACCACCAGCACATCGGCGGTGGCGGCGTTCTCGGCGCGGTGGCCGACGAAGATCTCAGCGCCGAAGGACTCCAGGCGTTCGGTGACCGGCGAGGCTTTAAGGTCCGAACCGGACACTTCATAGCCCAGGTTCAGCAACACTTCGGCAATACCGCACATGCCCACGCCGCCGATGCCGACGAAGTGAATACGGCGAATACGGCCCATCTTCGGCTGGGGCATGGCTTTCTGGCTCTCAACCATGGGCCACCTCCAGGCAGATATCGACCACGGTGCTGGTTGCAGCAGGTTTGGCCAGGCGCCGTGCGGTGCCAGCCATGACGTTGAGTTTCTCGGGTTGCATCAGCACCTCGTTCAGGCGTTCAGCGAGTTGCGCTGCGCCAGTTGTCGCTTGTGGCATCAGGAAGGCAGCGCCTTCGCGGGCCAGATATTGGGCGTTGTGGGTCTGGTGGTCGTCGATCGCGTGGGGCAAAGGCACCAGCATCGAAGGCAGGCCTGCTGCCGCCAGTTCGCTGACAGTCAGGGCACCGGCCCGGCACACCACCAGGTCGGCCCAGCCATAAGCTTGGGCCATGTCGTTGATGAAGGGCTCTACCTGAGCCTCGACGCCCACCTCGTGATAACGCTCGGCGGTGATCGGTGCGTGCTGCTTGCCGGCCTGGTGGAACACTTCAGGCCGCAGCGCCGCGGGCACTTCAGACAGGGCCTTAGGCAACAATTTGTTCAATGGTTCCGCACCCAGGCTGCCACCCAGCACCAACAGGCGTGCGCGGCGCTCGCCCAAGGGCACGCGTTGCGCGTCCATGAAGAGTTCCGGACGCACCGGGTTGCCGGTGGTGCGACGCTTGTCGCTGGCCTCGAAGGTGTTCGGGAAAGCTTCGCAGACCCGCGCCGAGAGGGGCACCAGCAACCGATTGGCGGTACCGGCCCTGGCGTTCTGCTCATGGATCACCAGTGGCACGCCGCACAGCCGCGCGGCCACGCCGCCGGGGCCGGTCACATAGCCGCCAAAGCCCAAGACACATACGGGCTTGAGCTGGCGAATGATGCGCCGTGCCTGCAGCACGGCCTTGACCAACGTGAAAGGCGCCTTGAGCAACGACAACTTGCCCTTGCCGCGCAGGCCGCTGACCTGAATCAGGTGCAATGGCAAACCCGCCTGTGGCACCAACTCGTTCTCGATCCCACGTGGGGTGCCCAACCAGTGCACGCTGTAACCGCGCTTCTGGAACTCACGGGCGCAGGCCAGCGCCGGGAATACGTGCCCCCCGGTGCCGCCGGCCATGATCAATACATTTTTGCCTTCAGCGGCCATGACTGGTCTCCTCGGCAAAATCACTTTCGCTGAATTCGTGCTCCTCACTGCCCAGATGCGTGCGGCTCTCCCACTCGATGCGCAGCAACAGCCCTACGCAGGCGCAGCAGATCACCAGCGAGCTTCCCCCGTAACTGAGAAACGGCAGGGTCAGGCCCTTGGTCGGCAGCAGGCCGACGTTCACACCGATGTTGATCAGGAACTGGCCAATCCACAGGAAAGCCAGGCCGAACGCCATGTAGGCGGCAAAGAACTGTTTGGCCTTCTCGGCCCACAGGCCGATGTACAGGGCGCGCACGGTGACGAACACGAACAGCGCGACGGTCAGCAGCGAGCCGACCACGCCCAGTTCTTCCGCCAGGACCGAGAACACGAAGTCGGTGTGCGCTTCAGGCAGGTAGAACTGCTTCTGCACGCTGTTGCCCAGGCCAACGCCCAGCCACTCGCCACGGCCGAAGGCAATCAATGCCTGGGTCAGCTGGTAGCCGGAGCCGAACTGATCGGCCCAGGGGTCGGTGAACGTAATAAGGCGCGCCATCCGGTAGGGCTGCGCCTGAACCAGAACAAATACCGCCAGCACCGCCAGCACCACCATCAGGCTGAAGCGGAACAGCCCCACCCCTCCCAAAAACAACATGGCCGCCGCCGCGCCCATCATCACCACCGTGGCGCCGAAGTCCGGTTCCATCAGCAGCAATGCGGCCATGGGCAGAAGCACGATGAACGGCTTGAAGAAGCCCATCCAGGTTTCGCGCACCTCGGTCTGTCGGCGTACCAGGTAGCCGGCCAGGTAGATGACCACGAACACCTTGGCGATTTCCGAAGGCTGTACGTTGAAGAAGCTGAAACCGATCCAGCGCATGGAGCCGTTAACCTCACGGCCGATACCCGGCACCAGTACCAGTACCAGCAAGCCGAAGGCGCCAAGCAGCATCATGAAGCCCATCCGCTGCCAAGTGGCGATCGGCACCAGGATGGTTGCACCACAGGCCACCAGGCCAAGGAACACGTACACCAGGTGGCGGAACATGTGATACAGCGGGTTGCCGGATTGTACCGCAGCCACTTCCGAGGAGGCCGAAGTAATCATCACCAGGCCCAGGCCCAGCAAGGCCAGGCAACCGGCGAGCATCGGGAAGTCCAGGTCGACGCCACGGCCGCTGATCAGCGGCGACGGGTAGGGTTTGAAGATGCCGAAGATCATGCAAGGCCTCCCGCTGCCTGGGCGAACAGGCGCCCCCGTTCCTCGAAGTTCTTGAACATGTCGAGGCTGGCGCATGCTGGCGACAGCAGCACGGCATCGCCGGCCTGGGCCAGCTCGGCACACTGCTGTACGGCATCGTCAAGGGTCTTGACCCGAACCAGTGGCACGGCATCGCCCAAGGCCTCGGCCAGGCGCTCGGCATCACGGCCAAGCAGTACCACGGCGCGGCAGAAACGCTTGACCGGCTCGCGCAGCGCAGTGAATTCAGCACCTTTGCCGTCACCACCGGCGATCAGCACCAACTTGCCTTCGATATCGGCGCCCAGGCCTTCGATGGCGGCCAGGGCTGCACCGACGTTGGTGGCCTTGGAATCGTCATACCAGTTCACGCCATTACGCTCGCGTACCCACTGGCAACGGTGGGCCAGGCCACCGAACTCGCGCAGGGCCTCGAGCATGGGCTCGAACGGCAGGCCTGCAGCATGCCCCAGGGCCAGCGCCGCCAGGGCGTTGCTCTGGTTGTGAGCACCGCGAACCTTCAGTTCGCGCGCCGGCATCAGCGTCTGGAACTCGAATGCCAGGTATTTCTCACCGTCCACTTCACGCAGGCCAAACGCTTTGAAGTCGGGCGGGTTGAGGCCGAAGGTCCAGCATGGACGGCCTTCCACCGGCAGCGGCCGGCTCAGGGCGTCCTGGCGGTTGACCACCACCTGGCGGGCACCGCGGAAAATCCGGTGCTTGGCCAGGTGGTAGGCCGGAAGGCCGCTATAGCGGTCCATGTGGTCTTCGCTGATGTTCAGAACGGTCGCCACTTCGGCGTTGAGCTGGTCAGTGGTTTCCAGCTGGAAGCTGGAAAGCTCCAGCACGTACAGCTCGATGTCATCGGCCAGCAGGTCGAGCGCCGGGGTACCGAGGTTACCGCCCACGGCCACGCGTTTGCCGGCCTTGGCGGCCATTTCACCGACCAGCGTCGTAACGGTGCTCTTGGCGTTGGAGCCGCTGATGGCAATGATCGGCGCCTTGGCATGGCGAGCAAACAGCTCTATGTCGCCAGACAGCTTCACGCCACGCGCGGCCGCCTGCTGCAAGGCCGGCGTGGCCAAGGCCAGACCGGGGCTCACGTACAACTCGTTGGCGCGGCACAGGAAGTCCACGTCCAGTTCACCACAGCGCACTTCCACCTGCGGGTAATCACGGCGCAGGGTTTCCAGTTCCGGCGGTTGCTCGCGGGTATCGGCGACCGCAAAGGCAATGCCCCGGCTCGCCAGGAAGCGAACCAGGGACATGCCGCTCTTGCCGAGGCCGACAACGATGCGGAATTGGTCGGAAGCGATCAAAGACACGCTCATCTACCTCAGTTTCAGGGTTGCAAGGCCAATCAGTACCAGGATCACGGTGATGATCCAGAATCGGACGATCACCCGGGGCTCTGGCCAGCCCTTGAGTTCAAAGTGGTGATGAATCGGCGCCATGCGGAACACGCGCTTGCCGGTCAGCTTGAAGGAGGCGACCTGGATCACCACCGACAGGGTTTCCACCACGAAGATGCCGCCCATGATGAACAGCACGATTTCCTGGCGCACGATGACGGCGATGGTGCCCAGCGCGGCACCCAGCGCCAGCGCGCCGACGTCGCCCATGAACACTTGCGCCGGGTAAGTGTTGAACCACAGGAAGCCCAGGCCGGCACCGATCAGCGCGCCGCAGAACACGATCAGCTCGCCCGAGCCCGGCACGTAGGGGATCAGCAGGTACTCGGCGAACTTCACGTTACCCGACAGGTAGCAGAAGATGCCCAGCGCGCCGCCGACCATCACCGTCGGCATGATTGCCAGGCCGTCAAGGCCATCGGTGAGGTTGACCGCGTTGCTCGAACCGACAATGACGAAGTAGGTCAGTACGACGAAGCCGACGCCCAGCGGAATGGTGACATCCTTGATGAACGGCAGGATCAGCGTGGTCTCGACGCTGGTTGGCGCCGTCTTGTACAGGAACACCGCCGCCGCCAGGCCGAACACCGACTGCCAGAAGTACTTCCAGCGGCTTGGAAGGCCACGCGAGTTCTTTTCGATCACCTTGCGGTAGTCATCGACCCAGCCAATGGCACCGAACGCCAGGGTGACGATCAGCACAACCCATACATAGCGGTTGCTCAGGTCGGCCCACAGCAAGGTGCTGACGGCGATGGCCGACAGGATCAGCGCCCCACCCATGGTCGGGGTGCCGGACTTGGACAGGTGCGATTGCGGGCCGTCGTTACGCACGGCCTGGCCGATCTGGCGAATTTGCAGGGTACGGATCATCCAGGGGCCCAGCCACAGCGCCAGAGACAACGCGGTCAGTACACCAAGAATCCCGCGCAGGGACAGGTACTGAAAGACCGCGAAGCCTTTGTGGAACTGTTGCAGATACTCGGCCAACAGCAGCAGCATTAATGTTTCTCCCCGCTGGCACCGCACAATGCCGCCACGACGTTTTCCATCGCAGCGCTGCGCGAGCCCTTGATCAAGATAGTGGTGTCACTGGCATTCTCGGCGCTAACCGCATCGATCAGCTCAGCTTGAGTAGCGAAATGGCGGCCATTGGCGCCGAACGCCTTGACCGCATGTGCCATGTTGGAACCCACCGCGTACAGGGCGTCAACCTTGCCACGCGCGTAGTCACCCACCTGACGGTGGCCTTCTTCCGCCCATTGCCCCAATTCGCCGATATCCCCAAGCACCAGAACGGTGCGTCCGGAAAAGCCGGCGAGTATATCAATCGCTGCGCACATAGAGGTGGGATTTGCGTTGTAACTGTCGTCGATTACCCGTACCCCGTTCGGCGCGATCTGCGCCACGGTACGCCCCTTGACCGGTTGCACCGCAGCCAGGCCGGCGGCGATGCCGCTCAGGCTCAGACCAACGGCATGTGCAGCGGCGGCGGCGGCCAAGGCATTGCTGACGTTGTGTTCACCCAGCACATTGAGTTGCACGGCTACCGTTTCACCGGCGCCATGCAGGGTGAAGGACGGGCAGCCACGGGCATCGCGACCAATGTCTGACGCGTGGAAATCGGCCTTCGGGTTGCCGCGTGCGAAACTGACGACCTTGTGCGCACCGGCACGCGCCTTCCAGATGTCAAAGGCTTTGTCGTCCAGGTTGAGGATGGCAATACCGCCCTGGCCCAGGCCTTCGAGAATCTCGCCTTTGGCTTCGACGATCTTGTCCGGGCCGCCGAATTCGCCAACGTGGGCAGTACCGGCGTTGTTGATGATCACCACCTGCGGTTGCGTCAGGCCTACGGTGTAGCGGATTTCGCCAATGCGCGAGGCGCCCAGTTCGATCACTGCTGCGCTGTGCTCCGGGGCGATCTCCAGCAGTGTCAGCGGTGCACCGAGGTCATTGTTCAAGTTGCCGCGAGTGGCGTGCACCAGGCCACGGGTACGCAGGATGCTGGCGAGCATTTCCTTGACCGTGGTCTTGCCGCTGGAACCGGTAATGGCCACTACAGGCTTGTCGAAAGCCGCGCGGTTCAGGGCGCCGAGCTGACCCAGTGCTACCCGGCAATCCTTGACCAGCAACTGCGGCAGGTCGACACCGGCCACTTCTCGCTCGACCAGAGCTGCTACTGCGCCTTTGGCTTTCACATCTGCCAGGTAGTCATGGCCATCGAAACGCGGGCCGGCCAGGGCGACAAACAGTTGCCCGGCGCTGACACTGCGGCTATCGATGCTGACGCCGGTGAACGTGGCGTCGCCACCGATGTGTTGACCCTTCAGTGCTGTGGTCAGCTGGCTGAGTGACAACGGCTTAAGCATGTGGAGCCTCCCAGGCTGCAAGTGCCTTTTCGGCTTCGGTCAAATCGGAGAAATCATGGCGCTCGCCATTGATCTCCTGGTAATCCTCGTGCCCCTTGCCGGCCAGCACGATCACATCGTTGGCAGCGGCGGTGGCAATCAGGTGCGCGATGGCCTCGCCACGGCCGGCGACGAACTCGACGTCGTCAGGCCTGGTGAAACCGGGGCGAATGTCATCGAAGATGCGCAACGGATCTTCAGTACGCGGGTTGTCGTCGGTGACCAGTACGCGGTCGGCCAGGCGCTCGGCCACTTCGGCCATCAGCGGGCGCTTGCCGCGATCACGGTCACCGCCGCAGCCGAACAGGCACAACAGCTTGCCGTGAGCGTGCGGGCGCAGGGCCTCGAGTACTTTTTCAAGTGCATCCGGCGTGTGTGCATAGTCGACCACCACCAGCGGCTTGTCGCCACCACCCAGGCGCTGCATGCGGCCTACCGGCCCCTGCAGTTGCGGCGTGACCTTGAGGATCTCGTCCAGCGCATAGTCCAGCGCCAGCAGGGTCGCCACAGCGGCAAGCATGTTGCTCAGGTTGAAGCGGCCCAGCAGTTGGCTGCGCAAGATACGTTCACCTTGGGCAGTGACGATCGTGGCGCGCACGCCATCGTCACTGAACACAGCTTCGCGGCAGAACAACGAGGCCTCTGGGCTTTCCAGGCTGTAGCTCAGCAGCCGGGTTTCGATATGGTCGACACTTGGGCGACGCGCGAAGTCGGCGGCCAGACGACGACCAAAGTCATCATCCAGGTTGACCACCTGGCAACGCAGGCTCGGCCAGGCGAACAGCTTGGCCTTGGCGGCCTCATAGGCTTGCATGCTGCCGTGATAATCGAGGTGGTCGCGGGACAGGTTGGTCATCACCGCGATGTCGAATTCCAGTGCGGCAACCCGGCCTTGCTCCAGGGCATGGGAAGACACTTCCATGGCCACGGCCTTGGCGCCGCCTTTCTTGAGGTCGTTGAGGGTCGATTGCACGGCAATCGGGTCGGGCGTGGTCAGGCGGCCGCTCTGCAACTCGCCGTAGAAACCGGTCCCCAGGGTGCCAATCAGGCCGCAGCGCTGGCCAAGCAGGTCGAGTGCCTGGGCTACCAGTTGGGTAACGCTTGTCTTGCCGTTGGTACCGGTCACGCCGACCAGATTCAACTGGCGGCTCGGTTCACCGTAGAAGCGCCCGGCGATATCTGACAGCTGAGCGATCAGGCCTTTGACCGGAATCAGCGGCGCATCGGTCAGCGGCAGCACATTGGCACCCTGCTCTTCGTAGGCCACGGCAGCAGCACCACGGGCCAGGGCATCGGCGATATGCTCGCGGCCATCGACCTTGGCACCCGGCACCGCCAGGAACAAGTCACCCGGGCGCACATTACGGCTGTCTAGGGTCAGCTCACGAATCAATGGATCACGGCTGGCGTGGGCGAAAAGTTTGCTTAATGGCATTGTCATCATCCACGCCCTCCCTTGGCGGCTGCTGCATTGACTTGTGATGGCACGGCTGGTGCAGGTGCAGGTGGCGGCAGGTTGTCTGGCGGCACGTTCATCAGGCGCAGGGTGCCGGACATGACCTTGCTGAATACAGGCGCCGATACCAGACCACCGAAGTAGCCGCCCTTGCCCGGCTCGTCGATGACCACAACGATGGCGTAGCGCGGGTCGCTCATTGGCCCGAAGCCGGCGAACAGCGAGCGGTAGGCGTTTTCGGTGTATCCCTTGGCACCCACGGTGGCCTTACGCGCGGTGCCGGACTTGCCGGCCACGTGATAGAACGGCACCTGGGCACGGAAGACGCCGCGCGGCGCTTCGATCACCTGCTGCAGCATGCCTTGAACGGTTTCGGCGACATCCTTCGGAATGGCCTGCACGGCTTCCGGCGCCTTGTCGACCTTGATGATCGACAGCGGCACCATCTTGCCGTCGTTGGCCAGCGCCGCGTAGGCATGCACCAACTGCAGGGCAGTCACCGATACGCCGTAGCCATAGGACAGGGTGGCGGTCTCGGCCTTGCGCCACTCACGGTGGTTGGGCAGGTTGCCGACACGTTCGCCCGGGAAGCCAAGGCCGGTGTACTGGCCCAGGCCGACCTGGGACATGACCCGGTAGATGGCCTCGCCGCCGATGTCGAAGGCGATCTTGCTCATGCCAACGTTACTGGAGTTGATCAGGATGCCGGTCAAATCAAGAATCGGGCCCTCGCTGCGCGACACGTCCTTGATGGTGTAGCGGCCGATCTGCAGGCTGCCAGGGTACACCTCGACCTTGTCGGTCGGCTTCCAGCGGCCGCTCTGCAGCGCCGCACTCATGGAGATCGGCTTGACCGTGGAGCCCGGCTCGAACACGTCGATGATCGCCCGGTTACGCATGGCCGCCGGGAACATGCTACGGCGGTTGTTGGGGTTGTAAGTCGGCTGGTTGACCATGGCCAGGACCTCACCGGTCTTGACGTCCATGATCACCAGGCTGCCGGCCTTGGCGTCCTGTTCGGCAATGGCATTGCGCAGCTCGCGGGTAGCCAGGTACTGCAGGCGCAGGTCTATCGACAACGCCAAGGTCTTCCCGGCCTTGGCGTTCTTGGTTACCTGAATGTCCTTGATCAGCCGACCGCGCCGGTCCTTGATCACCTGGCGCTTGCCGGGCACACCGGCCAGCCACTCGTCATAGGCCAGCTCCACCCCTTCACGACCGTGGTCGTCGAGGTCGGTAAAGCCGACCATGTGTGCAGTCACATCACCGGCCGGATAGAAGCGGCGGAATTCTTCCAGGCCGTACACGCCAGGCACTTTGAGGTCGAGCACGTGCTGGCCCTGCTCTGGGGTCAGCCCCCGGACCAGGTAGATGAATTCTTTGTTGGCCTGCTGGGTCAGGCGCTCAATCAACTGCTGCGGGTTTTGCCCCAGCGCAGCGGCCAATTGCGGCCAGCGCTCCTTGGAGGCCTGCATCTCTTTGGGGTTGGCCCACAACGTGGTGACCGGGGTACTCACGGCCAACGGCTCACCGTTGCGGTCGGTGATCAAGCCGCGGTGCGCCGGGATGGGGATGTGACGCAGGCTGCGTGCATCGCCCTGGCCCTTGAGGAAGTCACGGTCAACTACCTGAAGGTCGATGATGCGCCAGCAAATGGCGCCGACCATGATCGCCAGCAAGCCGATCACTACGCGGAAGCGCCACGGGTAGAGTGCGCCTTCGAGCTTCATCATGGCGCCACCATCCGGACTTCGTCAGCTGACGGCACGCGCATCTTCAACTGCTCTGAGGCCAGGCTCTCGATGCGGCTGGCGGCGGTCCAGGTACTCTGCTCAAGAATCAGCCGGCCCCATTCGGCCTGAGCCTTGTCGCGCTCGTTCAATTCACCGTACAGGGTGTTGAGCAGTTGACGGTTCCAGTGCGCACTGTAGGACACGGCAATGGCCGAAACCAGTACGCCGACGAACAGCAAAAGCATCAGGAAGCTTCCGCCTGGCAAGGGTTTGGCAAGTAGCCTGCTCACCGCAGCTTCTCCGCCACGCGCATCACGGCGCTACGCGACCGCGGGTTGGCCTTGAGCTCGGCCTCGGAGGCGAACTGAGCCTTGCCGATCAGCTTGATTTTCGGCTCGAAGGCCTTGTGCTGAACCGGCAGGTTACGCGGCAGGTTGTCGGCTTCACCCTTCACCAGCTTGCGCATGAACAGCTTGACGATACGATCTTCCAGCGAGTGGAAACTGATGACGGCCAGGCGACCACCGACTTCCAGCGCATCGAGCGCAGCCTCAAGGCCAGCCTCCAGGTCACCCAGCTCGTTGTTGACGTGAATGCGAAGGCCCTGGAAGGCACGGGTAGCCGGGTTCTTGCCCTTTTCCCATGCCGGGTTGGCCACTTTGAGCACCTCCGCCAGGTCGGCGGTACGGGTGAAGGGCTGTTTTTCACGGCGCTCGACCACTGCACGCGCCATTCGCCCGGCAAAGCGTTCTTCGCCGTACTCCTTGAAGACGCGGGCGATTTCTTCCACGGGCGCAGTGGCGATGAACTCAGCGGCACTGATGCCCTGGTCCGGGTTCATGCGCATGTCCAGCGGGCCATCATTGAGGAAGCTGAAGCCACGCTCCGGGTCATCCAGCTGCGGCGAGGACACGCCCAGGTCCAGCAACACACCACTGACCTTGCCGTGCAGGCCGCGCGCTGCCACTTCTGCACCCAACTCGGCAAAACTGCGCTGCACAATGACAAAGCGGCCGTCTTCGGCCGCCAGCGCTTGCCCCGTGGCAATCGCTTGTGGATCTTTGTCGAAGCCCAGGAGCCGCCCTTGCGGCCCGAGCTTGCTGAGAATCAGACGGCTGTGTCCGCCCCGGCCGAAAGTACCGTCCAGATAGCAACCGTCGGCGCGCAGGGCCAATGCCTCGACAGCTTCGTCGAGCAGGACGGTGATGTGGTTGAAGCCGCTATCTATGGTCACAGGATCAGGTCACGCAATTCGTCGGGCATGGCGCCCGGTTGTTGAATAGCTGCAAGGTCAGCTGCCGAAACCGTGTTCCAGGCATCTTCATCCCACAGCTGGAATTTGTTCAGTTGCCCCACCAGCATCGCCTTCTTGTCGAGCTTGGCGTACTCACGCAGGCGGGGCGGCACCAGGAAACGCCCACTGCCATCGAGCTCCAGGTCAACCGCATTACCAATCAGCAAACGCTGCAGGCGGCGGTTTTCCTCACGCAACGATGGCAAGGCACGCAACTTGGCTTCTATCTGTTCCCACTCATCGAGGGGATAAACACACAAGCAGGGGTCTACGGCGTCAATGGTCACGATCAGTTGGCCATTGCAACGTGAGTCGAGCTCGTCACGGTACCGACTCGGCATGGCGAGACGGCCCTTTGCATCGAGGCTGACGGCATTGGCTCCGCGGAACACGGCTGTGATTCCCCACAATGTTAGCTTTTTTGTGTCAGAAAACCCACTTCATCCCACTTTCTGCCACTTGCGCACACTATAGGAATCCGCCCGCAGCACCGTCAAGGCACGTTCATAAGGAAAAGCCTTACAGGACCGAGATTTAGCGCAACAACGGAATGTGGAAGGACTGCCAGAGAGAAAAAAACACGAGAAAAATCAAACCCACGCAAGCGAATGGAGTTCGAAGTTAAAGTAATTTATTAAGAGTAAGATTTTTTCGGTATTACCAGAGAGGATCTGCTATCGATTCAAGCAGGGAAAGAAAGGTGGAGAGTCGATCTGTAAGCCGGGTTTTGTCGAGGACAGTCATTCCTCTACGACGGCCATCACTGGACGCCTCTAGCAACCTACCCGGTTCCGACGCGGGCCACGCCTGATGGAACCCTATTTGGTCTTGCTCCGAGTGGGGTTTACCTAGCCACGAACTGTTGCCAGCCGTGCGGTGCGCTCTTACCGCACCTTTTCACCCTTACCGGCACCGAAGTGCTTAGGCGGTTATTTTCTGTGGCACTTTCCGTAGGCTCACGCCTCCCAGGCGTTACCTGGCACTCTGCCCTATGGAGCCCGGACTTTCCTCCCCCTGCTGCTCACACAACAAAAAGTTGCGGAACAAAAACAGGCAGCGACTGTCCGATCGACTCTCCGCCGCCAAGGTTACCGACACGCGGGCGCAAGAACAAGCGCTAACGCCATTTATATCAAACTGCCACTATTCGGCTTTCTGCTTTTCAAGGGCCAGTTGATACAACAGGTTCTTGCGCACCCCGGTAATTTCCGCTGCAAGCGCCGCCGCCCGTTTCAGTGGCAACTCAGCCAATAGCAGGTCGAGCACGCGCTGTGCTTCGGCACTGATGGCCTGCTCGCCCTCCGGCGCACTCCAGCCGCCGACCAGCACCACGCATTCACCACGCTGCTGATTGCTGTCGCCGGCTACGAAGGCGCGCAACTCAGCCAGCGGCAAGCCCTTTAGGGTCTCGAAGGTCTTGGTCAGTTCGCGCGCCAGCAACGCCGGACGATCGCCACCAAATACCGCCTCCATGTCTTCAAGGCATTCCAGGATTCGATGCGGGGCTTCGTAGAAGATCAGCGTGCGTGGCTCTTCCCTCACCTGCTCCAGGCGCGCCCGGCGCCCTGCCTGTTTGGCCGGCAGGAAGCCTTCGAAGATGAAGCGGTCCGAGGGCAGGCCTGCCGCCGATAGCGCGGCGATCAAGGCACAGGCGCCCGGCACCGGCACCACACTCACCCCCGCAGCACGGGCCTGGCGCACCAGGTGATAGCCCGGGTCGGAAATCAGAGGCGTGCCGGCATCGGAGACCAGCGCCACATTTTCACCCGCCAGTAGTTTGGAGAGAAAACGCCCGCCCTCGTCACGCTCGTTGTGCTCATGACAAGCGGCCAACGGCGTATCGATGCCAAAGTGTTGCAGCAGGCGGATCGAATGACGGGTGTCTTCGGCGGCGATCAGCGCCACGTCCGCCAGCACCTTCAGCGCCCGGGCGCTCATGTCGTCAAGGTTGCCGATGGGGGTTGCCACCACATACAGCGTCCCCACCGTGGATTTCGAAGCCCCTGCCACATCAGTCACTGCGCACACCTGTCATTCGGATCAAAGGCGCCATTGTAGCCCGAGCGCCTGCAACAGGGCGCAAAGAACTTCGCCAGCGATCAGGAACAAGCCACCTATAGTGAAGGATCGACACAGCAACATCGCGCCCCGGCCAGCGCTTGGGTACAATTGCCGGCCAACTTGATCGAGTAACAGGACCTTTACATGATCGCTTGCCTGCGGCTGCTCACAGCCCTCTGCCTCGCCGCCCTGCTGGCAGCCTGCGCCAGCTCGCCCTCATCCAGCCTGGGCGAACTGCCACGCACCCCGGACGCCAGCATCGAGCAACTGCTCGAAAAGGCCGCTTCCAGCACGTCTGCGGAAGACGCCGCACTGCTGCGCCTGAGCGCAGCCGACCTGGCCTACAAGCAGAAGGACTTCCCACGCGCCGCACGCATTCTCGAGCAGGTCCCGCTGGATACGCTCAAGCCGGCCCAGCAAGTGTTCGCCAGCACCCTCGCGGCCGAGCTGGCCATGAGCCGCAACCAGCCCAAGGCAGCGCTGACCGCACTGGCCCACCCCAGCCTGCAGCGCCTCGCCGAACTGCCGGCAGACCTGCAAGCGCGCACCTACAGTGTGCACGCTGCCGCGCTCGAAGCCGATGGCCAGGCCCTGGCTGCCGCACAGCAGCGCATCCTGCTGGCCCCGCTGCTTGGCGGCCAGGCCGCCAGCACCAACAATGACGCCATCTGGGCCTTGGTCGCCTCGCTGCCTGCAGAGCAACTGCAGCAGCCAACCAACGATCAGACCCTGGCTGGCTGGACCAGCCTGGCCTTCGCCGTGAAAAGCGCCGGCACCCTGGAGCAGCAGCAAGCGGCCATCGAAGCCTGGGTCAAACAGCACCCGGACCACCCTGCCGCCCAGCAACTGCCGCTGGCCCTGACCAAGCTCAAGGAGCTGGCCAGCCAGCCGCTGACCAAGATCGCCCTGCTGCTGCCTCAGGAAGGCCCGCTGGCCGGTGTAGCCCGCGCCCTGCGCGATGGCTTCATGGCCGCCCACTTCCAGGCCCAGCAAAGCGGCCAGCCAGCGCCTGCGGTGCAGGTGTTCGACAGCTCACGCATCGGCTCGCTGGACGACTTCTATCGCCAGGCGCAAGCCGCCGGCGTGCAACTGGTCATCGGCCCGCTTGAAAAGCCATTGGTCAAACAACTGGCCGCCAAACCACAGCTGCCGATCACCACACTGGCCCTGAACTACGCCGACGCCGGCCAGAAGGCGCCGCCACAACTGTTCCAGTTCGGCCTGGCTGCCGAGGACGAAGCCCGCGAAGTGGCCCGCCGCGCCCGCGCCGATGGCATGGTCCGCGCCGTTGCCCTGGTGCCGAGCGGCGAATGGGGTGACCGCGTCCTGGCCGCCTTCCGCCAGGACTGGGAAGGCAATGGCGGAACCCTGCTCGCCGCCGAGCGCATCGCCCAGCCAGTCGCCCTGGCCCAGCAAATTGCCGACCTGTTCCAGCTGCGCCAGAGCGAAGGCCGCGCCAAGAGCCTGCAAAGCACGGTGGGCGGCAGCATCGCTGCACAACCGTCGCGCCGCCAGGACATCGACTTCATCTTCCTCGCCTCGACCCCACAACAGGCGCAACAGATCAAGCCGACCCTGAACTTCCAGTACGCCGGTGACGTGCCGGTCTATGCCACCTCGAACCTGTACAGCGCCAGCGGTGACGTCAACCAGTACAATGACATGAACGGCATCCGCTTCTGCGAAACACCCTGGCTGCTCGACACCAGCAACAGCCTGCGTCAACAGGTTGTACAGCAATGGCCGCAAGCCGCCGGCAGCCTCGGCCGCCTGTATGCCATGGGCGTCGATGCCTACAGCCTGGCGCCGCGCCTGGGCCAACTGAAAGCGCTACCGGACAACCGCGTCCTTGGCCTTTCGGGCAGCCTGAGCATCAATGCCAACCAGCGCGTCGAACGCCAGCTGCCATGGGCCGAGTTTGCCGGCGGCCAGGTCAAGCGCCTGCCTGACACCGTGCGTTGATGGCCGCAGCATCGCCTACCGGTGCCGGGCAAGCGGCAGAAACCCAAGCCCTTGAGTACCTTCAGGGGCAAGGGCTGCAGTTGCTGGCACGCAACTGGCGATGCAAAGGCGGTGAGCTTGATCTGGTCATGCTCGACGCCGATACAGTAGTATTCGTCGAAGTCCGCTACCGGTTGCACGCGGGCTTCGGAGGCGCCCTCGACAGTATCGACGGGCGCAAGCAGAAACGGTTGGTGCTTGCCGCCAGCCTGTTCCTGCAGAAGGAGGCCCACTGGGGCAACTATCCCTGCCGCTTCGACGTGGTCGCCCTGCAGGGTAGCCACCATGCAGGCAGACCGCTTCAATGGCTGAAAAACGCCTTCGAATGCTGAACCCACTTCGTTTTTTTTGCTCTATGTATCGCGGGCTGGTCGTTGTTGCGCGTAGCAAAGGCCACCGCCCCATTTAAGGTCACCAGATGGACATGCAATCCCGAATTCGCCGGCTGTTCGAGGCCAGCATCGAAACCAAGCAACAGGCAATGGACATCCTGGCACCGCACATCGAGCAGGCCAGCCTGGTCATGGTCAATGCGTTGCTCAACGAGGGCAAGATGCTCGCCTGCGGCAACGGCGGCTCGGCCGGCGATGCCCAGCACTTTTCATCGGAGCTGCTCAACCGCTTCGAGCGCGAGCGCCCCAGCCTGCCGGCCATCGCGCTGACCACCGACAGCTCGACCCTGACCTCGATCGCCAACGACTACAGCTACAACGAAGTCTTTTCCAAGCAGATCCGCGCCCTGGGCCAGCCCGGTGACGTTCTGCTGGCGATCTCTACCAGCGGCAATTCGGCCAACGTGATCCAGGCGATCCAGGCCGCACATGACCGTGAAATGATTGTCGTAGCATTGACGGGTCGCGACGGCGGCGGCATGGCTTCGCTGCTGCTGCCCGAGGACGTGGAAATCCGCGTACCTTCGACAGTTACCGCGCGTATCCAGGAAGTCCACCTGCTGGCGATCCACTGCCTGTGCGATCTGATCGACAGCCAACTGTTCGGGAGTGAAGAATGACCCCTATGCGCCTCGGCCTGATGGCCCTGACCCTGTGCCTGAGCGTCACTGGTTGCAGCTCGGTACTCACCTCTACCCGCAATTCGCCGATCGAGGACGATCGCGGCACGCGCACCATCGGCAGCAAGATCGACGACTCGCTGATCGAGACCAAGGCCGCCGTGAACATTTCCAAAGCCAACCCAGACCTGGACAAGGGCTCGCACATCGTTGTCAGCAGCTACAACGGCATCGTTCTGCTGGCCGGTCAGACCCCGCGCGCCGACCTCAAGAGCCTCGCGGAGCAAACCGCCAGCCAGGTCCAGCGGGTCAAGAAAGTCCACAACGAGCTGCAAGTGATGCAGCCCTCCTCCATTCTGGCGCGCAACAACGACGCCTGGCTGACCACCAAGATCAAGACCCAGATGCTGACCGACAGCGCCGTGCCCAGCTCGCGCATCAAGGTGATTACCGAAAACGGGATCGTCTACCTGCTGGGTCTGGTCACCCGTCAAGAAGCCAACTCGGCCACTGCCGTGGTGCAGGGCGTGTCGGGCGTGCAGAAGATCGTAAAGCTGTTCGAGTACATCGATTGACTCAGTGATTGCCTGGACAGGCCAAACAAAAAGGCGATCCATCGGGATCGCCTTTTTTGTTACTTGACCACTTTCAGGCTTGGCCGGCCAGTCGGACGCGGCGGCTGCCCTCCATCGTCTGGCGGGCCATCGTCATCCGGCTGCACATCATCGTCTTCCAGCTCGTCGCCATCCATCGAAGACGGCTCCAGCTCGAAGACCATACCCTGGCCATTTTCGCGGGCGTAGATACCCAGGATTGCACCAACCGGCACGAACAGCGAGTGAGCCACGCCACTGAAGCGGCCCTCGAAACTGACTGCGTCATTGTCCATGTGCAGGCTACGCACGGCACTTGGCGAGATATTCAAGACGATCTGGCCATCACTGGCGAAACCATCCGGCACCTGAACTTTCGGGAATTCGGCATTGACCAGCATATGGGGCGTGCAATCGTTGTCGACGATCCACTCGTACAGTGCTCGAACCAGATAGGGGCGACTGGAGTTCATCAACGGCTCCTTAAAGCTTGCGCATTTCACGTTCTACGGAGGACAGGCTCGCCTGAAAAGGCTCGCGGGCGAACTGGCGCTCCATGTAATCCAGCAGCGGCTTGGCTTGCCGCGGCAATTCGATACCCAACACCGGCAAACGCCAGAGTATGGGCAATAGACAGCAATCGACCAGGCTTTGCTCATCACTCATGAAGCAGGCGAACTCGCTGAACAACGGCGAGACCCCGGTCAGGCTTTCGCGCAAGGCCTTGCGCGCTTCGGTTCGGGCAGCTTCACTGCTACGCGGGTCAAGCACGGTATCGGCCAAGGCACACCAGTCGCGCTGGATGCGGTGCATCAGCAGACGGCTGTTGCCACGCGCCACCGGGTATACCGGCATCAGCGGCGGGTGCGGGTAACGCTCCTCGAGGTATTCCATCACCACGGTCGATTCATACAACGCCAGGTCACGGTCGACCAAGGTCGGCACGCTGCCATAGGGGTTGACCTCGGCCAGCTTCGGCGGCAGGCGGGCGGGATCGACATCGATCAACTGCACGCTGACGCCCTTCTCGGCCAGAACCAGGCGCACCCGATGAGAATAGTGATCAGCGGGATCGGAATAGCAGGCTAACCTGTTGGTTGCGCCCATGTAGCGGCTCCTCGCACGGATGCTTGTGCAACTTTAAATGAAAACGCGCCCGGGGTGGCCTGGCAATACTGCTAGGCCACCCCGGGCGCGTTCAACAACCAGAAACTACTGCGTGATCAGTGCACGTCCTTCCAGTATTCACGCTTGAGCAAGTAGGCGAATACGAAGAAGAAAGCCAGATACAGCAACACATAGGTGCCGATGCGCTGGCTTTCCAGTTTGACTGGGTTGGCCGAATAGGCCAGGAAGGTCACAAGGTTCTTGACCTTCTCGTCGAACTGCTCGGCCGTCAGGGTACCGGAATTCGGCGTAATGGTCAGCTGATCGCAAGCTTCATGGGTCAACGGGCTCCCGGTCAACGGGTCGAATTGCTTCTTGCCATCGACCACCGTCTGCACCTGCTTGCAACCCACCACCTGGTTACCCTGCAGACCCACCAGCACGTTAGGCATGCCGACGTTCGGGAATACCTTGTTGTTCACCCCGTAAGGGCGCGATGGGTCCTCATAGAAGCTGCGTAGGTAGGTGTAAAGCCAATCGGTACCGCGCACGCGGGCGACCAGGGTCAGGTCGGGCGGCGCGGCACCGAACCAGGTCTTGGCGTCACTGGGCTTCATGCCGATCTGCATGTGGTCACCGATCTTGGCGCCCGTGAACACCAGCTTCTCGAGCATCAATTCATGCGGGATACCCAGATCATCAGCCACCCGCTCGTAACGCTGGAACTTGGCACTGTGACACCCCATGCAATAGTTGGCGAAGGTACGCGCGCCGTCCTGCATGGCGGCCTTGTCAGTCAGGTCGATATCGACCTTGTCCAGTTCAAGGCCAGTTTCGGCAGCGAAGGAAAAGGCAGGCATCACTGCCAGCAAAAATACTGCAATCAACTTTTTCATCAGCCAGTCACCCTTTCCGGAACCGGTTTGGTCTTCTCGAGCCTTGTGTAGAACGGCATCAGCAGGAAGTAGGCGAAGTACAGCACCGTGCATACCTGCGACAGCAAAGTACGCCCAGGTGTCGGTGCCAGTACGCCCAGCACGCCGAGGATGACGAAGGACACGCAGAACACCAGCAGGAAGACCTTGCTGATCCAGCCCTTGTAACGCATGGAACGCACCGGACTGCGGTCGAGCCAAGGCAGTACGAACAGCACGGCGATGGCCGCCCCCATGGCAATGACGCCCATCAGTTTGTCAGGCACCGCACGCAAGATTGCGTAGAACGGTGTGAAGTACCACACCGGCGCGATGTGCTCTGGGGTCTTGAAGGCGTTGGCCTGCTCGAAGTTAGGTTTCTCCAGGAAGTAACCACCCATTTCAGGGAAGAAGAACACCACCGCGCAGAACACGAACAGGAACACCACCACGCCGACAATGTCTTTGACGGTGTAGTACGGGTGGAACGGAATACCATCCAGCGGAATACCGTTTTCGTCCTTTTTCTTCTTGATGTCGACGCCATCAGGGTTGTTCGAACCCACTTCGTGCAAGGCGAGGATGTGCAATACCACCAGGCCAAGAATCACGATTGGCAGGGCAACCACATGCAGGGCAAAGAAGCGGTTCAGGGTGATGCCCGAGATCAGATAGTCACCACGGATCCACTGGGTAAGGTCATCACCGATCACCGGGATGGCACCGAACAGCGAGATGATCACCTGGGCGCCCCAGTACGACATCTGCCCCCATGGCAGCAGGTAGCCCATGAACGCTTCAGCCATCAGCGCCAGATAGATCAGCATGCCGAACAGCCAGACCAGTTCGCGTGGCTTCTGATAGGAGCCATAGAGCAGGCCGCGGAACATGTGCAGGTAGACCACGATGAAGAACGCTGACGCCCCCGTGGAATGCAGGTAGCGCAGGATCCAGCCGTATTCCACGTCACGCATGATGTACTCGACGGAGGCGAACGCCTCTTCCGCCGAGGGCGTGAAGCTCATGGTCAGCCACACGCCGGTCACGATCTGGTTGACCAGCACCAGCAATGCCAGGGAGCCGAAGAAGTACAGGAAGTTGAAGTTCTTGGGTGCGTAATACTTGCTGAGGTGGTCTTCCCACATCTTGGTGGCGGGGAAGCGAGCATCAATCCAGTCCATGAACTTGCTCATCATGCGTTCTCCTGGTCGACGCCAATGACGATGATCTCGTCCGACTCATAAGAGTGCGGTGGCACGGGCAGGTTGAGAGGCGCTGGCTGGGACTTGTAGACACGGCCAGCCAGGTCATAGTGAGAGCCGTGGCACGGGCAGAAGTAACCACCTACCCATTTCGGCCCAAGGTCGGCTGGCGCCACTTCTGGTCGGAAGGTGGGCGAGCAGCCCAGGTGCGTGCACAGGCCGACGAGAATGAGAATTTCCGGCTTGATCGAGCGAACCTCAGGGTCGACGTACGCTGGCTGTACCGAGGCCTTGGACTCAGGGTCGGACAGGTCACCCGTGATTTTTTTCAGATTGCCAAGGATTTCCTCCGTTCGCCGCACGATGAATACGGGCTGGCCACGCCACTCGGCCACCATCTGCTGCCCCGCCTCGACCTTGGCGATGTTGACCTTCACCGGTGCACCCGCGGCTTTCGCCTTGGCACTGGGAAACCATGACCCCACGAACGGTACCGCAGCCCCCACTGCCCCCGCCGCCCCGACCACGGATGTCGCGGCTACGAGGAAGCGGCGCCGGCCTGCGTTGACGCCGTCATTGCTCATTCAGTCCTCTCCCATCAGCTTGCTTGGCCAGTTGGACCTGGCCTGTACTTAGGTTGTGTCAATGGCACTAAAAATTGGCCGCCATGGTAAGAAACAAATCCACACACTGACAAGGTGATTACCCCGGCAAGGGCGACAACCCACGCTTTGCTTGATCTACGTCTATGCGACAAGCGGCCACTGACTGCTGACAGGTTAGTTCAAGGCTAAAAAAAAAGCCCGGTTCCAAGGAACCGGGCTTTTTCGACTGCCGAAGCGGTATTAACGCTTGGAGTACTGAGGACGCTTACGCGCTTTACGCAGACCCACTTTCTTACGCTCAACTTCACGAGCGTCGCGGGTGACGTAGCCAGCACGACGCAGAGCGCCACGCAGGGTTTCGTCGTATTCCATCAGAGCGCGGGTGATACCGTGACGGATCGCACCGGCCTGACCGCTGACACCACCACCGGAAACGGTGACGTAGATGTCGAATTTCTCAACGGATTCAGTCAGCTCGAGCGGCTGGCGAACAACCATGCGAGCGGTTTCGCGACCGAAGAACACGTCCAGAGAACGGTTGTTGATGGAAATGTTACCAGTACCCGGACGCAGGAATACGCGAGCGGTTGCGGTCTTGCGACGGCCAGTGCCGTAATTTTGAGTCGCCGACATAATGAACTATCCCGTTAGATCTTCAGTTCTTGAGGCTGCTGAGCAGTGTGAGGGTGAGCAGCACCCGCGTACACTTTCAGCTTGCGGTACATGTCGCGACCCAGCGGGTTCTTAGGCAGCATGCCTTTGACCGCAGTTTCGATAACACGCTCAGGGGCCTTGGCGATCAACTTCTCGAAGTTGATTTCCTTGATACCGCCTGGGAAACCGGAGTGGGAGTAGTACATTTTGTCGGAAGACTTGGCACCAGTCACACGAACCTGCTCGGCGTTGATAACGACGATGTAGTCGCCGGTGTCAACGTGAGGGGTGTATTCTGGTTTGTGTTTGCCACGCAGACGGGTAGCGATTTCGGTAGCCAGACGACCCAGGGTCTGGCCAGCGGCGTCGACTACGAACCACTCGCGCTTTACTGTTTCCGGTTTAGCAGTAAAAGTTTTCATTCTCTAAAGCCTCAGAGGCCGCCCAGCGAAAAATAGACGGCGAATCTTACTGGATAGTGCACAGCTTGCCAAGGGCAAGCGCGCAGCCGAACACAGACGCTTTTGGGGGCTCGGGTCGGGCACGCCAATGTTCGACGGGGTTCTTCCTGCGTGATGGTGCATCACTTCCGCCACGCGGAGAGGGGCTGAATTATCCAGATTGCGCGAAAAATTTCAACCTGCTTTGATTGGCTTCTATCGCCAAGGAGTGAATAACCGATGGAATACCGCAAGCTCGGCCGTACCGACCTCAACGTCAGCGCCCTGTGCCTGGGCACCATGACCTGGGGCGAGCAGAACATCCAGGCCGAGGCCTACGAACAGATTGCCCGGGCCAAGGCTGCCGGGGTCAACTTCATCGACACCGCCGAGATGTACCCGGTCCCTCCCCGCCCGGAGACCTACGCGGCCACCGAGCGCATCATCGGCAACTGGTTCCGTGACCATGGCGACCGCGACGCGTGGATCCTGGCCAGCAAGGTTGCAGGCCCGGGCAACGGCATCAGCCATATCCGTGACGGGCAGCTCAAGCACAACCGTCAGCACATCGTCGCGGCGCTGGACGAAAGCCTCAAGCGCCTGCAGACCGATCGCGTTGACCTGTACCAGCTGCACTGGCCAGAGCGCAGCACCAACTTCTTCGGCAAGCTGGGCTACCAGCACCTGCCCCAAGATCACTTCACCCCACTGGAAGAAACCCTTGAAGTGCTGGACGAGCAGGTGCGTGCGGGCAAGATCCGCCACATCGGCCTGTCCAACGAAACGCCGTGGGGCACCATGAAATTCCTGCAGCTGGCCGAGAGCCGCGGCTGGCCACGGGCTGTATCGATCCAGAACCCTTACAACCTGCTCAACCGCAGCTTCGAGGTGGGCCTGGCAGAAGTGGCCATACGCGAGCAGTGTGGCCTGCTGGCCTATTCGCCGCTGGCCTTCGGCATGCTCTCGGGCAAGTACGAGAACGGCGCACGGCCGGACAATGCACGCCTGACCCTGTTCAGCCGCTTTGCCCGTTACTCCAACCCACAGACCGTGGCGGCCTGTAGCCGCTACGTGCAGTTGGCCCGCGAGCACGGCCTGGACCCGGCGCAAATGGCCCTGGCGTTCGTCACCCGACAGCCGTTCGTGACCAGCAACATCATTGGTGCCACCAGCCTGCAGCAACTGGACAGCAACCTGGCCAGCCTTGAACTGAACCTGAGCGCCGATCTGCTGACAGCGATCGAAGCCATTCATCAGGAGCAGCCCAACCCGGCGCCTTGAGCCAAACACTGCGCCCCGCTTCGCGCCGCTGTTACATGGGGTAGACACAATCGCCAAAAAATAAGACGATCCAGCCGGTGATTGACCACTCTACCCTATAAGAACAATGACAATGATGTTTACCCAACCCTCAGCGTCGCTGCGGCGCGTCAGCATCCTGGCCATTGACAAGGTGTTCGCTTCGACCTTGATGCAGGCCAAGGACTTCTTCCACCTCGCCAGCCTGCGCTACAGCAAGCAGCTGGGCCTGGGCTTGCAGCCCATGTTCGAAATCCACCTGGTGAGCCCCGACAGCCAGCCCGTGGACAGCTTCAGCAATGTGCAGTTACCGGTTGACGGCGGCCTGGACGACGCTGATGTGATCATCCTCCCTGCCTACTGGGATGATTTCGACAACCTGCTGCAACGTTATCCACAGGTGCTGCCGTGGCTGCGTGAACAGCACGCGCGTGGCGCGGTGCTGTGCGCCGAGGCCAGTGGTGTGTTCTGGCTGGCCGAATCCGGCCTGCTCGATGGCAAGGAGGCGACCACCTACTGGCGCTTCTTCAACAGCTTTGCCGAACGCTTCCCGCAGATCCGCCTGAACCAGGACAAGCACCTGACCGATGCCGACAATATCTATTGCGCCGGCGGTGCAACTTCAGCCTGCGACCTGTACATCTACCTGATCGAACGCTTCTGCGGTGCCAACGTGGCCCGTGCGGTGTCCCGCGATATCCTTTACGAAGTGCAACGCAACTACACCCCGGGGCGCATGGGCTTTGGCGGGCAGAAGCTGCACCAGGACCTGATCATCCTGCAGATCCAGCATTGGCTGGAGGAGCACTTCGCCGACAAGTTCCGCTTCGAGGATGTGGCCCGCAACCACGGCATGAGCATCCGCAACTTCATGCGCCGCTTCCAGGGCGCAACAGGTGACAAGCCGCTGCACTACCTGCAACGGCTACGCATCGAGACAGCCAAGGGGTTGTTGTCGAGTACGCGCAAGAGCATCAAGACCATCAGTTACGAGGTGGGCTATGACGATGCCAGTTTCTTTGCGCGGCTGTTCCGCCAGCACACCGAGTTGTCGCCGAACCAGTATCGGCAGCAGTTCATGCAGGAAGCCTGAAAGGCTTCCAGAGCGGCAGGTTTCGAGCTTCAAGCGACAAGAAAAACCAGAGCGGATCGCGCATTGCCCTGAATTTTCCTTGCCGCCTGAAGCTTGCCGCTGGCGTCAGGGCTTGTGTGCGCGCGCCAGGAATTCGTGCGACTGCATCTCCAGCAACCGGCTCAGGGTACGCTGGAACTCGAAGCTCAGACGCCCACCGGTATACAGGTCCTTCAACTCCACCTCGGCCGAGATGATCAGCTTGACGTTGCGATCGTAAAACTCGTCCACCATGTTGATGAAGCGGCGGGCGATGTCGTCGGTGGTGACGCCCATCTGCTCCACGTTGCTCAGCAATACGGCGTGGAAGATCTTGCCCAACTCAATGTAGTCGTTCTGGCTGCGCGGCCCGTCGCACAGGGCGCGGAAGTCGAACCAGGCGACGTCGTCGCAAGTACGCAGGGCATTGATCGGGCGGTTCTCGATCATCAGCACGTCGTTCTCGATCGCCTGGGTGCACTCAGGGGTGAGCGCCTTGAAGCTGGCGCGCATGCTCTGGTGCGCCGCGTCATCGAGCGGGAAGTGGAACAGTTCGGCCTGCTCCAGGTGACGCAGGCGGTAGTCGACCCCGCTATCGACGTTCACCACGTCGGTGTACTGCTTGATCATGGCGATGGCCGGCAGGAAGCGCGCACGCTGCAGGCCGTCCTTGTACAGGCCGTCCGGCACGATGTTGGAGGTGGCCACCAGCGACACGCCATTCTTGAACAGCTCTTCCATCAAGGTGCCGAGGATCATGGCGTCGGTAATGTCCGACACGAAGAATTCGTCGAAGCAGATCACCTTGGCTTCTTCGCTGAAGCGCTTGGCAATGATGGTCAGCGGGTTCTTCTCGCCCTTGAGGGTTTTCATCTCCTCGTGCACACGCTTCATGAAGCGGTGGAAGTGCGTACGCATCTTCTGCTTGAACGGCAGCGCTTCGTAGAAGGTATCAACCAGGTAGGTCTTGCCTCGCCCCACCCCACCCCAGAAGTACAGGCCCTTGACCGGAGTCTGCTCCTTCTTGCCGAACAGCTTGCCGAACACGCCCGGCTTGTTGTTCTGCGCATGCACCAGGTCGTCGTACAGGCGCTGGAGGTGACGCACCGCAGTTTCCTGCGCCGCGTCATGGAAGAAGTCGGGACGTTTCAGATCTGCTTGATAGCGTTCTAAGGGAGTCATGATTCGTTAGCGAGGCAACAAAAAACGGGCCGTCACTGTAGCGACAGGCCCGCTTAATGGCAATCAGTCTGTGGGAGCGGGCGTGCCCGCGAACACCGGCAAAGCCGGTGCCATGCACCGCGGCGCCTGTTTCGCGGGCACGCCCGCTCCCACACGGATGGACTGCCCCCCAAAAGTTGGACAGTTCTAAGCTACAGCCCGAGCCCTGTATTCCACAGGGCTCAGGCCATTGAGT
>NZ_JAUHUI010000054.1:0-34012 GCF_030418155.1 Pseudomonas sp. 2,4-D | reverse complement strand
TTTCCACCCGCCGTTCACCGTTGCCGCCACCACCGTATTCGCGGGTAAACCCGCTCCTACGCGCTGATCGGTAGTGTACACACATCGGGGGTTGGACAGAGGCTATTGTAGGAGCGGGTTTACCCGCGAAGAGGCCAGTCAGGCAAACCAAAAAAAGCCCCGCCAGTTCGCACTGGCGGGGCTTTTTCATTCAGCTTTGGCTATCAGCCGTGATGAGGTTTGTGCTCATCGGCGGTTTCCAAGGCTGGTTCCTGGGAAGCTGCAGCAGCTTCCTGTGCCGCTTTGGCAGCAGCCTCGGCCTCGCGCTTGCGGCGACGCACTTCACGTGGGTCGTTCGGTGCGCGGCCGTTGGCCAGCATGACAGTGGCAGGTTCGACCACTGCAGGTGCCGGTGCAGGCTCGGCCACCACTTCTGGCTGGGCTTCGACAACCGGGGCAGGCTGTACGGCAACCGGAGTGACTTCGGCCACGGCCGGGGCCTGTTCGATTTCACCGGCTTCTACCGCTGGGGCTTCTGCTGGGGTTTCAGTGACCACGGTTTCTGCAACCACGACCGGCTCAACAGCAGGTGCATTTTCAGCGACAGGCTGCGGGGCCATTTCGACCACAGGCTCGGCAGTTGCCGCGGCTGCGGCCACTGGCTCGGTGACCGGCTGCTCGACCGCTGGGGCCACGGACGCTTCTTCAGCTTTGGTGACCGCTTCGACCTGCTCGACCGGTTGGGCGGCTTCGCTGTTGTCGGTTTCTGCAACGGCGGCGACTTCAGCGGTGGCGCGCTCGGCCTGCTGGTTGGCCTGGGCTTCTGCGTCGGAGCTGATGTTGCTGCTTGCGACAGCAGCCGTCACGGCAAGGCCGGCAGCCAGTTCGGCACCCAGCTCGGTGGCCTGGTGCTGTTGTGGCTGCTCTTCGCTGCCTTCTTCTTCACTGCCGTCGATCAGCTCGCCATTGGCATTGCGCTGACGCTCACGACGGTTGCTGCGACGACGCTGGCCACGGGAGCGGCGGCGCGGGCGCTCGCCATCGGTGCCTTCCTGCTCGTCTTGCAGCAGCTCTTCGCCTGGCAGTTGCTCTTCGGCCAGTTCGGCTGCCTGTTCGGTTGCTTCTTCGGCAGCGCGTGGTTGGCGCTCTTCGCGTGGTGGGCGCGGGGCGCGTTCTTCGCGTGGAGCACGTTCTTCGCGAGGGGCGCGTTCTTCACGTGGGGCACGTTCTTCGCGAGGGGCGCGTTCTTCACGCGGTGCCCGTTCTTCACGTGGGGCACGCTCATCACGCGGTGCGCGTTCTTCACGTGGAGCACGCTCTTCACGCGGTGCGCGCTCTTCACGCGGTGCGCGCTCTTCACGTGGCGCTCGCTCTTCGCGGGCTACACGTTCTTCACGCGGCTGGCGCTCTTCACGTTCGGTTGGCGGGGTAGCGTCCAGCGGCTCGCGCAGTTCGCGAACGCGCTCTTCGCCGCGGTTGCTACGGCGGTCTTCGCGTGGCTGGCGCGGAGCACGTTCTTCACGCGGTGCACGCTCTTCACGTGGGGCACGTTCCTCACGCGGTGCACGCTCTTCGCGCGGGGCACGCTCTTCACGCGGTGCGCGCTCGGCACGCTCTTCACGCGGTTTGCGTTCTTCGTCGCGGCGGCCGTTGCGGTTGCGGCTTTGCTGGCGGCCGTTGCGGCGTTCTTCGTTGCGCGGGCTGCGCTCGGCAGCCGGTTTTTCGGCGGCGGGAACCACTGGCGCGGCGGCAGGCTCGTCCTTGCCGGCGAACAGGCTCACCAGTGACTTCACCAGGCCTTTGAACAGGCTTGGCTCCGGAGCGCTCGGGGCAGGGGCGACTGGAGCGGCAGCCTGGGGCTCTTCAGCGGCGGCCGGTACCGGTGCGTTGGCGCGGGCCGGGGCCGTCTTCACTGCGGCTTCCTGGCGTACCAGGGTGCGGGTGGCGGTCGGTTGCGGCGCTTCTTCGGCTTCGGCGGCAGCGATTTCGTAGCTGGACTGGTTGTTCAGCACTTCAGGGTTGTCGTCGCGCAGGCGCTGGACTTCGAAGTGCGGGGTTTCCAGGTGGTCGTTCGGCAGGATGATGATGCGCGCACGGGTGCGCAGCTCGATCTTGGTAATCGAATTACGCTTTTCGTTCAGCAGGAAAGCGGCTACCGGGATCGGCACTTGAGCACGTACTTCGGCGGTGCGGTCCTTCAGGGCTTCTTCTTCGATCAAGCGCAGGATGGCCAGCGACAGCGATTCGACGTCACGGATGATGCCGGTGCCGGAGCAGCGTGGGCAGACGATGCCGCTGCTTTCGCCCAGCGATGGGCGCAGGCGCTGACGGGACATTTCCAGCAGGCCGAAGCGCGAGATGCGGCCTACCTGCACGCGGGCGCGGTCGGCTTCCAGGCATTCACGAACGCGCTCTTCAACGGCGCGCTGGTTCTTCGCCGGGGTCATGTCGATGAAGTCGATGACGATCAGGCCGCCGATGTCACGCAGGCGCAGCTGGCGGGCGATTTCCTCGGCCGCTTCCAGGTTGGTCTGCAGGGCGGTTTCTTCGATGTCGCTGCCTTTGGTGGCGCGCGCCGAGTTGATGTCGATCGACACCAGGGCTTCGGTCGGGTCGATCACGATCGAACCGCCGGACGGCAGGTCGACCACGCGCTGGAAGGCCGTCTCGATCTGGCTTTCGATCTGGAAGCGGTTGAACAGCGGTACGCTGTCTTCGTACAGCTTGACCTTGCTGGCGTACTGCGGCATCACCTGGCGGATGAAGGTCAGCGCTTCTTCCTGGGCGTCGATGCTGTCGATCAGCACTTCGCCGATGTCCTGGCGCAGGTAGTCGCGGATGGCGCGGATGATGACGTTGCTTTCCTGGTAGATCAGGAATGGCGCGGCGCGGTCCAGGGACGCTTCCTTGATGGCGGTCCACAGCTGCAGCAGGTAATCCAGGTCCCACTGCATTTCTTCGCTGCTGCGGCCAAGGCCGGCAGTGCGCACGATCAGGCCCATATCGCCCGGTACGGTCAGGCCGTTCAGGGCTTCGCGCAGTTCGTTGCGCTCTTCGCCTTCGATGCGGCGCGAGATGCCACCGGCGCGCGGGTTGTTGGGCATCAGCACCAGGTAGCGGCCGGCCAGGCTGATGAAGGTGGTGAGGGCGGCGCCTTTGTTGCCGCGCTCTTCCTTCTCGACCTGAACGATGACTTCCTGGCCTTCGCTGAGCACTTCCTTGATGTTGACCCGGCCTTCTGGGGCCTTCTTGAAGTACTCGCGGGAGATTTCTTTCAGCGGCAGGAAGCCGTGACGTTCGGAACCGAAGTCGACGAAGGCGGCTTCGAGGCTGGGTTCGATGCGGGTGATCTTGCCTTTGTAGATGTTGGCCTTTTTCTGCTCGCGCGCGCCGGACTCGATGTCCAGGTCGTAGAGACGTTGGCCGTCCACCAGGGCTACACGCAACTCTTCGGGTTGAGTCGCGTTAATCAGCATTCTTTTCATGTTGTACCGTCGGTTTCCGGGCTGCCGGAAACGGCGTTCGGCACACACGACGTCTCATGGTCGGTGCCAAGGTGCGCAAAGGGTGGCCGGGCCACCCCCGTGTCGAGCGACGTTCGGCACCAGCCGGTTGCCCAGCCTGCCGTTGTCGCGACGACGCGTCCTGTTTGCTGCGGTGCCAACAAGGCCCCGGTGGCTTCGAATAGGTATCCGAATCAACCAAGCGGGCCTTGTGCACTCAGTCAGGAGGAGGAATCAACCGTCAGCCGTGGACGCCCGGAGGGCATCTGTTCAGGACCTTATCCGCTCACCAGCCGTCAGTGGGCTGGTGGCCGGACGCGGTGCTACACGGTCCGAGGGCTGTGCATCTCCACCCTGCACGTATCCCTGATAATTCGGGTGCTGCCGCGCGCTGAATCCGCAACGGGTTGCATTTTTCGCCAGCGCTGGTCTGCGCTGGCGCCATTCATGTCCAAGGCAGGTATTTCCGAAGCATTCGCCGGGCGATGCGTGGAAGCGACTCGCGGGCAGAGGTGCAGCGAAAAGAATCGGGTAAGCAGGTGAAACACCGCACTTGTCGTTTTTTTTCGGTCTTCTCTACACGGCGCTGGTGGCGATTCCAGGCATTTCGGTAAACTGGCGAAAACCCCGTAGGACGGCCTCGCGTCCTGGAGAATTGCGAAGGTCAGGGACCGGCAAAGAGCCTGGTGCCGCTGGCCTGCCGCTTTTGGCGGCGTTCGCGACTATAGCAGCAATGATTAAGTGCTTCAATTCCATAAAAAATTGTTATGATCCCGCAATGACGACCAATACCCCTCCGACTTCCGGCGTTCAGCTGATCGAAGTCGCGCCGGAGCTTGCCGGCCAACGCATCGATAATTTCCTCATCACGGCCCTCAAGGGCGTGCCCAAGACGCTGGTCTACCGCATCCTGCGCAAGGGTGAGGTGAGGGTCAACAAGGGCCGCGTCAAGCCGGAGTACAAGATCCAGGCCGGCGACATCGTGCGGGTTCCGCCCGTCCGCTTGCCGGAGCGAGACGAGCCGGCGCCGGTGGCCCAAGGCCTGCTGCAGCGCCTGGAAGCCGCCATTGTCTACGAAGACAAGGCGCTTATCGTGATGAACAAACCGGCCGGCATTGCCGTGCACGGCGGCAGTGGCCTGAGCTTCGGGGTGATCGAGGCGCTGCGCCAGTTGCGCCCGGACGCCAAGGAGCTGGAGCTGGTGCATCGCCTGGATCGCGACACGTCTGGCCTGTTGATGATCGCCAAGAAGCGCAGCATGCTGCGCCACCTGCATGCCGCCCTGCGCGGCGATGGTGTCGACAAGCGCTACATGGCGCTGGTGCGCGGCCACTGGCCCACCTCGAAAAAGCAGGTCAACGCGCCGTTGCTCAAGAGCAACCTGCGCTCCGGTGAGCGCATGGTCGAAGTGAACGATGAAGGCAAGGAGGCGCTGACCCTGTTTCGCGTGCTGCGCCGCTTTGGCGACTTTGCCACCATTGTCGAGGCGCGCCCGATCACCGGTCGTACCCATCAGATTCGCGTGCACACCTTGCATGCCGGGCACATGATCGCTGGCGACAGCAAATACGGCGACGAAGACTTCAGTCGCGAAATTCGCGAGTTGGGTGGCAAGCGCCTGTTCCTGCATGCCTACGCGTTGACTGTACCGCTGCCGGACGGCGGTGAATTGAAGCTCGAGGCGCCTGTGGATGAGGTCTGGGCGAAAACCGTTGAACGTCTGAGTGCGTCCTGACCCATGAAAAAAGGCTATGAGCTACTGATCTTCGACTGGGACGGCACCCTGGCCGATTCCATTGGGCGTATCGTCGAGGCCATGAATGTCGCCGCAGAACGTGCCGGCGAGGCGCAGAGCAGCGACAATGCGGTCAAGGGCATCATCGGCCTGGCCTTGGACGAGGCGATCCACACCCTGTACCCGCACCTGGCGCCTGCAGAGGTTGCCAGCTTCCGCCAGCACTATGCCGATGTCTATGTTGCGCTGGATCAGCAGCCTTCGCCGTTGTTCGATGGTGTGGTCGAGTCGCTGGATGCCTTTCGCGCCGAGGGTTACCGCCTGGCGGTGGCCACCGGCAAGGCCCGTCGTGGGCTGGATCGGGTGCTCAAGGCCAATGGCTGGGAGCGGTTCTTCGACATCACCCGCGCCGCTGACGAGACCCGTGGCAAGCCACACCCGCTGATGCTTGAGGAAATCCTCGGGCATTGTGGCGTCGAACCGTCGCGTGCGCTGATGGTCGGAGATTCGGCATTCGACCTGCAGATGGCCAGCAATGCCGGCATGCATTCGGTTGCGGTTGGCTATGGTGCCATGTCGCTGCAGGCGCTGGCCGAGTTTGGCCCGCAGGTATGCATCGATCACTTTTCCCAGTTGCGCGAGTGGCTGGGTGGTTCCGCAATTCCATTTCCAAGGTAGGTAAGCATGGCAGACGAATGGAAAGCCCCTGAGGCCGAGCCCGGGGAGCGCGAAGAGCGCAACAGCTGGAGGCTGCTGGAAAAGACCTTGCTGGCCAGCGTGCAGGAGCAGCGACGGTCGCGGCGCTGGGGGATCTTCTTCAAGCTGCTGACCTTCGTCTACCTGTTTGGCATTCTGGCGTTGTTCTCGCCGCTGATGGACATGGACAAGGCCGCTTCGCGCAGTGCCAGCCATACCGCGCTGGTCGAAGTGCGCGGGGTGATTGCCGATCAGGAGGCTGCCAGCGCCGATAACATCGTCAAGAGCCTGCGCGAAGCGTTCAAGGACGACAAGACCAAGGCGGTGGTGATGCGCATCAATAGCCCGGGTGGCAGCCCGGTGCAGGCGGGTTACGTGTATGACGAAATCCGTCGCCTGCGTGCCGAATATCCCGCCATCAAGCTGTATGCGGTGATCGCTGACCTTGGTGCTTCCGGTGCCTATTACATCGCCAGTGCGGCGGACGAGATCTATGCCGACAAGGCCAGCCTGGTGGGTTCCATTGGGGTGACGGCGGCGGGTTATGGCTTTGTTGGCACCATGGAGAAGCTAGGGGTCGAGCGGCGTGCCTATACATCGGGTGAGCACAAGGCGTTCCTTGATCCGTTTTCGCCGGAAAAACCAGAAGAAACCCGGTTCTGGCAGGGCGTGCTGGATACCACGCACCAGCAGTTCATCGCAATGGTCAAGCAGGGGCGGGGCGAGCGCCTGAAGGATAAACAGCACCCGGAGTTGTTCAGCGGCCTGATCTGGTCGGGTGAGCAGGCCAAGGCGCTGGGGCTGGTGGATGGCTTGGGCAGTGCCAGCTATGTGGCGCGTGAGATCGTGGGCGAGAAGGAGTTGGTTGACTTCACCGTTCAGGAGTCGCCTTTTGATCGCTTCTCAAAGCGCGTGGGTGCCAGTGTGGCAGAGCACCTGGCGATGTGGATGGGGTTCCAGGGGCCGCAGTTGCGTTGAGTTCGTCGCAGTTCTTGTGGTGCCTGGCAGGTCGAGCGCCGCCCGCGCGGCGCATTGCGCGCAGGCTCGCTCATCAATCGGGGTGCCCAGCGGTGCGTTGTAGGAGCGGGTTTACCCGCGAATAGGCCGGACCCGCGGTCCAATATCCCCGATCGTTCACCCTCCCGGGCGGCGCTCGAACTGTCGGGCGCCAAAATCTCCAGCCAGGTTACGGAACCATCACCCCTTCCTTGGTCAGCATATCCACCAGCCGAATCAGCGGCAGCCCGATCAGGCTGGTTGCATCGCACCCATGGGTGCTCTGGAACAGGCTCACCCCCAACCCCTCCGCCTTGAAGCTCCCTGCGCAATCCAGCGGCTGTTCCGTCGCGACGTAGCGCTCCACGCGCTCGCGGCTCAATTCGCGCATCGTGACAGTAAACGGCACGCAATCCACCTGGCATTGCCCGGTGGCGCTGTTCAGCAGTGCCAGCCCAGTCAGAAAGCTCACCTGCTGCCCGCTACACTCCAGCAGTTGCTCGCAAGCCCGCTCGAAGGTGTGCGGCTTACCCAGCACCTGTTCGCCCAGCACAGCTACCTGGTCCGACCCGATAATCAGGTGCCCGGGATGGCTGCCCGCCAAGGCCTCGGCTTTTTGCCTGGCAAGGCGGCGTACCAGTTCAACGGCTGGCTCGTCTTCCAGGCGCTGCTCGTCTATATCGGGGCTTGCCCAGGTGAAGGGCAGGTGCAGGCGAGCGAGCAGTTCGCGGCGATAGGCAGAGCTGGAAGCCAGTAACAAAGGAAGCATGGTAGACTCCGGGTTCGGTTGAACCAATTCTATCACGCACGATGCCGCCTAATTTCCTTTGACAGGGGCGGGGGGCATCCCTAGAATGCTGCGCCTATGTTGAATGACCCGATTCCACCTCACGTTGACCCGCGCAAATTAGCCGATCGTGGCGTAACCCTTAACGGTTCGCTGCAACTCGCTGATTTGGAAAGACTCTGCGACCCGCTTTCCGACAATGTCGGTACGGTGCAGGCGAAGTTCGATTTTGAACGAGATGAACAGCACGTGGTGGTAATCCACAGCGAGCTGGACGTCGAAGTCAAGATGGTTTGCCAGCGTTGTCTTGAGCTGGTCACCCTACCGATCCACAGCGAATGTACATACGCCGTGGTGAAGGAGGGTGCGAATACCCAGTCGTTGCCGAAAGGCTATGACGTGCTGGAACTGGGCGAAGATCCTTTGGATCTGCAGGCATTGGTCGAGGAGGAGCTTTTGCTCGCCTTGCCAATCGTGCCTGCTCATCATCCGGAAGAATGCCAGCAGCCGGCGGGCGCAGACGAGCCCGAATCGAGCAAGGACGAGGTATCGCGGTCCAACCCGTTCAGTGTTTTGGCGCAGTTAAAGCGTGACCCAAACGTTTAGGAGTTAATCAATTATGGCTGTTCAGCAGAACAAAAAATCCCGCTCTGCCCGTGACATGCGCCGTTCGCACGACGCTCTGTCGGAAAACGCGCTGTCGGTAGAGAAAACCACCGGTGAAGTTCACCTGCGCCACCACGTTTCGCCAGAAGGCGTATACCGTGGTCGTAAAGTGGTCGACAAGGGCGCTGACGAGTAATCCTTGTCCGCTCAGGTCATCGCGATCGACGCAATGGGCGGGGACTTCGGTCCCCGCAGCATTGTCCAGGCTAGCATTGCCTGCCTTTCGGCTACCCCCTCGCTCCATCTGACCCTCGTCGGTCAACCCTCCCTCCTTGAAGATCTCGTCAGTGGCCTGCCAGCTGCGGATCGCGCGCGCCTGCAGATTGTCGCCGCCAGTGAGGTAGTCGGCATGGACGAGCGGCCATCCCAGGCGTTGCGCGGCAAGCCGGATTCGTCGATGCGCATCGCCCTCGAACTGGTGCGCGACGGAAAAGCCCAGGCCTGTGTCAGTGCCGGCAATACCGGGGCGCTGATGGCGTTGTCGCGCTTCGTGCTCAAGACCCTGCCGGGTATCGACCGGCCGGCCATGGTGGCGGCGATCCCGACCCAGACGGGTTACTGCCAACTGCTCGATCTGGGCGCGAATGTGGACTGCAGTGCCGAAAACCTCTACCAGTTCGCGGTAATGGGCTCGGTGGCCGCTCAGGCCCTGGGTGTGCATCGGCCACGCGTGGCGCTGTTGAATATCGGTACCGAGGACATCAAGGGTAACCAGCAGGTCAAGCTGGCTGCCACGTTGTTGCAGAACGCCCGCGGCCTCAACTATGTCGGTTTCGTCGAAGGGGATGGCCTGTACCGGGGCGAGGCAGACGTGGTGGTGTGCGACGGTTTTGTCGGCAACATACTGCTCAAGTCCAGCGAGGGCCTGGCGACGATGATCGGTGCGCGCATCGAAAAACTGTTCAAGGGCGGTGCTTTTGCCCGCATTGCCGGGGCCGTTGCCATGCCGCTGCTCAAGCGTCTGCAGGCCGACCTGGCGCCGGCGCGGCATAATGGGGCGAGCTTCCTGGGGCTGCAGGGCATCGTCATCAAGAGTCATGGCTCGGCGGGCGTGCAGGGGTTTCAGAGTGCCATCCAGCGGGCGCTGATCGAAATTCAGGAAAACCTGCCGCAGCGGCTGCATGGCCGCCTTGAAGACCTGTTGCCTTAGGCATTTCGCCGATGAAGTGCTTAAATGTGACCGCTTGGTCTGTGTTTCCATCCAAGTTTTCAGATTCCGCGCCTGGCCTCGGGCTTGGCGCACACTATCCGACGACAAGATCATAAGGGCTTGTTCAATGTCTGCATCCCTCGCATTCGTCTTTCCCGGTCAAGGTTCCCAGTCGCTGGGCATGCTCGCCGAGCTCGGCGCCGAGAAGCCAGTGATCATCGAAACCTTCAAGGAAGCGTCCGAAGCGCTCGGCTACGACCTGTGGAAGTTGGTCCAGGACGGCCCGGAAGAGCAACTTAATCAGACCGACAAGACCCAGCCGGCAATCCTTACTGCGTCCATCGCACTGTGGCGCCTGTGGCTGGAAGAGGGCGGCGCCAAGCCTGCCTTCGTTTCCGGGCACAGCCTGGGCGAATACAGCGCCCTGGTCGCCGCTGGCAGCATCAGCCTGAAAGAGGCTGTTCGCCTGGTCGAGCGCCGCGGTCAGCTGATGCAGGAAGCCGTACCGGCCGGTCATGGCGCCATGGCTGCCATTCTCGGCCTGGACGATGCTGTGGTCGTGGAACTCTGCGCCGAAGCCGCTGAGGATGAAGTGGTCAGCGCCGTGAATTTCAACTCGCCTGGCCAAGTGGTGATCGCCGGTAACAAGGCAGCGGTAGATCGCGCCATGGAGCTGTGCAAGGCCAAAGGTGCCAAGCGCGCCCTGCCGCTGGCGGTCAGCGTTCCGTCGCATTGCGCCCTGATGAAGCCCGCCGCTGAGCGCTTTGCCGATTCGGTCAATGCCATCGAATGGAAGGCCCCGCAGATTCCGGTGGTGCAGAACGTCACTGCCGCCGTCGCCGCCGACCTCGATGCCCTCAAGCACGACCTGCTGGCACAGCTGTACCAGCCGGTACGCTGGGTCGAGTGCGTGCAGACCCTGGCCGCCAACGGTGCGGTCAACCTGGTCGAGTGTGGCCCGGGCAAGGTCCTGGCTGGCCTTAACAAGCGTTGCGCCGACGGCGTGACCACCTACAACCTCAACACCCCTGACGCCGTTGCTGCCACCCGCGCGGCACTGGCCTGATTTGGAGAAGCTTGCATGAGCCTGCAAGGTAAAGTTGCACTGGTTACCGGCGCCAGCCGTGGCATTGGCCAGGCCATCGCCCTCGAGCTGGGGCGCCAGGGCGCGACCGTGATTGGTACCGCCACTTCGGCGTCCGGCGCCGAGCGCATCGCTGCCACCCTGAAAGAACACGGCATCACCGGCACCGGCATGGAGCTAAACGTGACCAGCGCCGAATCGGTTGAAGCAGTACTGGCCGCCATTGGCCAGCAGTTCGGCGCGCCGGCCATCCTGGTCAACAACGCTGGTATCACCCGCGACAACCTCATGCTGCGCATGAAAGACGACGAGTGGTTCGATGTCATCGACACCAACCTGAACAGCCTCTACCGTCTGTCCAAGGGCGTGCTGCGTGGCATGACCAAGGCACGTTGGGGTCGTATCATCAGCATCGGCTCGGTCGTCGGTGCCATGGGTAACGCGGGTCAGGCCAACTATGCGGCTGCCAAGGCCGGTCTGGAAGGCTTCAGTCGCGCCCTGGCGCGTGAGGTGGGGTCGCGTGGCATCACCGTCAACTCGGTGACCCCGGGCTTCATCGATACCGACATGACCCGCGAGCTGCCGGAAGCTCAGCGCGAAGCCCTGCAGACCCAGATTCCGCTGGGCCGCCTGGGCCAGGCTGACGAAATTGCCAAGGTGGTTTCGTTCCTGGCGTCCGACGGCGCCGCCTACGTGACCGGCGCTACCGTGCCGGTCAACGGCGGGATGTACATGTAATACTGCAACTCAATGTGACGGGTTTCGTAAAAAAAGAGTCATACTGCGAGCCTAAAATCCGTTATAAAGCTGCAACCAGATTCCAGGCAGCGGGTGTGGTGACTAGCCTGAAGGTGCGTTTAGCTTGAAAAGCGAACGTCTTTCTATAAAATTAGCCACCGGCCAGCTGCCTGACATATATCCATTAGGAGTGAAAACTAGGTATGAGCACCATCGAAGAACGCGTCAAGAAAATCGTCGCCGAGCAACTGGGCGTCAAGGAAGAAGAAGTGACTGAGACTAAGTCCTTCGTCGATGACCTGGGTGCCGATTCGCTTGACACCGTTGAACTGGTGATGGCTCTGGAAGAGGAATTCGAGACCGAAATCCCTGACGAAGAAGCCGAGAAGATCACTACCGTTCAAGCTGCCATCGACTACGTCAAAGCCCACCAGGCCTAAGACGCTACAGTCGACGTTTCTTGTCGGGGAAAAACGCACTGCCTTCGCCGGCGTGCGGTTTTTTCTTTGCGAGCGCCTCGCATTTTTCAGGCGGCTTCGTTCACCGCGCACCAAGAGCCTGTTGCCATTTCATTCCAGCACTTGAATGCAATGGCAAGAGACTCTGTTATTAGAAAAGGAGAGTACTGTGTCGCGTAGACGCGTCGTGGTCACCGGTATGGGTATGCTGTCGCCACTGGGTACCGATGTACCGAGCACCTGGCAGGGCATTCTGGCTGGCCGCAGTGGCATCGGTCCGATCGAACACACGGACCTGTCTGCCTACTCCACCCGTTTTGGCGGCTCGGTGAAAGGCTTCGAGGTTGAGCAGTACCTGTCGGCCAAAGAGGCCCGCAAGCTCGACCTGTTCATCCAGTACGGCCTGGCGGCTGGTTTCCAGGCCGTGCGTAATGCCGGCCTGGAGGTCACCGATGCCAACCGCGAGCGTATTGGCGTGGCCATGGGCTCGGGTATCGGTGGTCTGACCAACATCGAAGAAACCAGCCGCACCCTGCACGATTCAGGGCCGCGCCGCATTTCGCCGTTCTTCGTGCCGGGTTCGATCATCAACATGATCTCCGGTTTCCTGTCGATCCACCTGGGTCTGCAAGGGCCGAACTATGCCATCGCCACTGCGTGCACCACCGGCACTCATTGCATCGGCATGGCCGCGCGTAATATCGCCTACGGTGAAGCTGACGTGATGATCGCCGGTGGCGCCGAAATGGCTGCTTGTGGTCTGGGCATGGGCGGTTTTGGCGCTTCGCGCGCACTGTCTACCCGCAACGATGAACCAAGCCGGGCCAGCCGCCCGTGGGACAAGGGCCGTGACGGCTTTGTGTTGTCCGACGGTGCTGGAGCCCTGGTGCTCGAGGAGCTGGAGCACGCCAAGGCCCGCGGGGCGACTATCTATGCCGAGCTGGTTGGCTTTGGCATGAGCGGCGACGCCTACCACATGACTTCGCCGCCCGACTCTGGCGAAGGCGCTGCCCGCTGCATGGCCAACGCCTTGCGCGATGCCGGTATCCAGCCGGAAGAAGTCAGCTACATCAACGCCCACGGCACTTCTACCCCAGCGGGCGATGTGGCCGAAGTGGCGGCGATCAAGCGCGTGTTCGGCGAACATGCCTACAAGCTGGCGGTCAGCTCGACCAAGTCGATGACGGGCCACCTGCTGGGCGCCGCAGGCGCGGTGGAAGCGATCTTCAGCGTGCTGGCAATCAATAGCCAGATGGCCCCGCCGACCATCAACTTGGACGAGCCGGACGAAGGGTGTGACCTCGACTTCGTTCCCCACCAGGCGCGCAGCATGCCGATCGACGTGGTGCTGTCCAACTCGTTCGGCTTTGGCGGCACCAACGGCTCGCTGGTATTCCGCCGGTTTGCCGACTGATGCACAGCTGGATCGACGGCCAGCCGGCGACTGCACTCAACCTGCAGAACCGCGGCCTGGCCTACGGCGATGGCTTGTTCGAAACCATCGCCGTGCGAGGTGCCCGGCCCAGCTTGCTGGACGGCCACCTTGCACGCCTGGCACTGGGTTGCCAGCGCTTGGCGATCAACACCGATCTGGCGCTGGTGCGCGACGAGCTGCTGCGTTACGCCAGTCAGCTGGGTGAGGGTGTCGTCAAACTCATCCTTACCCGTGGCGATAGCCAGCGTGGCTATGCGCCAGCTGTCGATGCAGCGCCGCGGCGTATCCTGCAAGGCAGCCCATTACCCCGTTATCCTGTCGAGCATGCCGAGCATGGCGTGCGTTTGTTCCCTTGCCAGACCCGGCTTGGGGAACAACCACTGTTGGCCGGCCTCAAACACCTTAACCGCCTGGAGCAGGTGCTGGCCCGTGCCGAATGGCAGGACAGCGACCATGCCGAAGGCCTGATGCGTGACGCGCAGGGCAGGGTGATCGAAGGGGTTTATAGCAATCTGTTTCTGGTGCGTGATGGCGTGCTGCTTACCGCCGATCTTAGCCGTTGTGGCGTGGCGGGCGTGATGCGTGCCGCACTGCTGGAGCAGGCCCCGCTGCTGGGTATTGCGGTGCACGTCTGCGACCTGTCGTTCGAGGCGCTTGAGCAAGCGGATGAAGTATTTGTTTGCAATAGCGTTTACGGCATTTGGCCCGTGTGTGGCGTAGCCACGCTAAACTGGTCGCCGGGCCCGCTCACTCGTAAACTGCAGGCCGTTGCCCGTACGTTACTGGAAACCTGAATTCGTGAGACGTAAATTCCTGCTGTTGCTGGAAATGGGCTTGATCCTTGCCGGCCTGGCGTTTGGCTGGTCGGCCTGGAAGGTCAACTCGGTCCTGGAGCAGCCTCTGCACGTCACGCAGGAACGCCTGCTGGATGTGCCCAATGGCACTAACCCCAACCGCATGTTCTACAGCATGCAAAGGGAAGGTTTGCTTGACGATGCTGTCTGGTTGCGTTTGTACTGGCGCTTCAACATGGCCGGCACCCCCCTGCACACCGGCGAGTACCGTCTTACCCCTGGCATGACCGTCGAGCAGTTGTTCGACGCCTGGCGCCGTGCCGACGTGGTGCAGTACAACCTCACCCTGGTCGAAGGCTGGACCTTCCGCCAGGTGCGTGCGGCCGTGGCCAAGCATGAAAAGATCAAGCATACCCTGGACGGCTTGTCGGATGCCGAGGTCATGGACAAGCTTGGCCATACCGGTGTATTCCCCGAAGGCCGCTTCTTCCCCGACACCTACCGTTTCGTGCGGGGTATGAGCGATGTCGAGTTGCTGCAGCAGGCCTACATGCGTCTGGACGAAGTGCTGGCCAAGGAGTGGGCCGAGCGTTCCACCGACCTGCCGTATCGTGATCCGTACCAAGCGCTGATCATGGCCTCTCTGGTCGAAAAGGAAACCGGCATTCCGCAGGAGCGCGGGCAGATCGCCGGTGTGTTCGTGCGGCGCATGCGCCTGGGTATGATGCTGCAGACCGACCCGACGGTTATCTATGGCATGGGTGAACGCTACAACGGCAAGATCACCCGCGCCGACCTGCGCGAGCCAACGCCCTACAACACTTACACCATGACTGGGCTGCCACCGACCCCGATCGCCATGGTCGGCCGCGAGGCGATTCACGCGGCGCTGAACCCGTCCAATGGCACCAGCCTTTACTTCGTCGCCCGCGGCGATGGCAGCCATGTGTTTTCCGACGACCTCGACGACCACAATTCGGCAGTGCGCGAGTTTCAGCTCAAGCGCCGGTCGGACTACCGCTCCAGCCCTGCGCCGCAGCAAGAGACCAAGCCAGGTGCTGATGATGCCGAACAGGCATCGGGCGCCGACGATGCGCAGCGCCCTGAGCCCCCAGCAGCGGACCCGTCAGCAGCGGACGAGCCAACTGCGCAGCCAGCCCCCGATGAAGCGCCCGCGCAGGATGCCCCTGCCGGCGGTGCGCAAGCGGCCGAGCGGCCGACGCCTGACGAACAACATTAAGGACTGCCTGTGAGCGGCTTGTTTATTACTTTGGAAGGCCCCGAAGGCGCGGGCAAGAGCACCAATCGCGACTACCTGGCCGCGCGCCTGCGCGAGCACGGCCTGGACGTGGTGCTGACCCGTGAGCCAGGCGGTACGCCGCTGGCGGAAAAGGTGCGTGAACTGTTGCTGACGCCCAGCGACGAAGGCATGGCGGCCGACACCGAGCTGCTGCTGGTGTTCGCCGCTCGCGCCCAGCACCTGGCACAGGTGATCCGGCCGGCGCTGGCCCGCGGGGCTGTGGTGCTGTGTGACCGTTTCACGGACGCCACCTATGCCTATCAGGGCGGCGGTCGTGGTTTGTCGGTCGAGCGTATCGCGGTTCTGGAGCAATTCGTCCAGGGCGACCTGCGCCCAGACCTGACCCTGGTCTTTGACCTGCCGGTAGAAGTGGGCCTTGCCCGCGCCGCCGCCCGTGGCCGCCTGGACCGATTCGAGCAGGAAGGGCAGGCCTTCTTCGAAGCGGTGCGCCAGGCATACCTGCAGCGCGCGCAAAGCGCGCCACAGCGCTACAGCCTGCTTGATGCGGCACAATCCCTGGAGGCGGTGCAGCGTGACATCGACGCACTGCTGCCAGGCATTCTGGAGCGTTGCCGTGGCTGAGGCCTACCCTTGGCAGCAGGCGCTGTGGCAGCAACTGGCCGGTCGCAGCCGGCACGCCCACGCTTATCTGCTGCATGGGCCGCAGGGTATTGGCAAGCGGGCCATGGCCGAGCGCCTGATGGCGCGCCTGTTGTGCCAGCAGCCGCAGGGCCTTGACGCTTGTGGGGCGTGTAAGTCGTGCCTGTTGCTCAAGGCCGGCAGCCACCCGGACAACTTCGTCCTCGAGCCGGAGGAGGCTGACAAGCCGATCAAGGTCGACCAGGTACGTGAGCTGGTGGCCTTTGTGGTGCAGACCGCGCAGCTGGGCGGGCGCAAGGTGGTGTTGATCGAGCCGGTGGAGGCGATGAATGTCAACGCCTCCAACGCCCTGCTCAAAAGCCTTGAAGAACCTTCCGGTGACACCGTGTTGTTGCTGGTGACGCACCAGCCCAGCCGACTGTTGCCGACGATCAAGAGCCGCTGCCAGCAGGTAGCCTGTCCGCAGCCCAGCCTGGCCCAGAGCCAGGCATGGCTGGCTGGCGCTTTACCCGACTGCGACGAGGTCGAGCGCGATGAGCTGCTGACGCTGGCAGCAGGTTCGCCATTGATGGCGGTCAGCCTGCAGGCGCAGGGTGTTCGCGAGCAACGCGCGCTGGTAACCGACGGGGTGAAGAAGCTGCTCAAGCAGCAGCAATCGCCCAGCCAGCTGGCCGATGCCTGGAGCGGTGTGCCGTTGTTGCTGCTGTTCGACTGGTTCTGCGATTGGACGCACCTGATCCTGCGCTACCAGTTGACCCAGGACGAAGAAGGGTTAGGCTTGGCCGATATGCGCAAGGTCGTGCAATACCTGGCGCAGAAGAGCCGCCAGGCCAAGGTGCTGGAGGTGCAGGCATGGATCCTCGAACAGCGCCAGAAGGTACTGGGCAAGGCCAACCTCAACCGCGCCTTGTTGCTTGAATCGCTGCTGGCTCACTGGCTGCAACTGCCGGGTGCCCGCTGATTTTCCATTTTTCATGTGTGCCGTTATCCCATGCTCGTAGATTCCCATTGCCACCTCGACCGTCTTGACCTCACTGCCCACCAGGGCTCCCTCGACGCTGCCCTGCAGGCGGCGCGTGAGCGTGGGGTCGGGCATTTCCTGTGCATTGGCGTCAGTGCCGAGAATGCGGGTGCAGTGAAGGCGCTGAGCGAGCAGTACGCTGACGTCGACTGCTCGGTGGGCGTGCACCCGCTGGACCTGGCCCCTGGCGAAACCCCGGCGTTGGAATGGTTGTTGCGCGAACTGGCCCACCCGCATGTGGTGGCGATTGGTGAAACCGGGCTGGATTACCACTACGAGCCGGAGGCTGCCGAGCTGCAGCAAGCCTCGTTCCGCCTGCATCTGGAGGCCTCCAGGCAGACCGGCAAACCGGTGATCGTGCATACCCGGGCGGCACGTGCCGATACCCTGGCGCTGCTGCGTGAGGCGAACCTGCCGCAAGCGGGCGTGCTGCACTGCTTTACCGAGGACTGGGACATGGCCAAGGCGGCGCTGGACCTGGGTTATTACATTTCGCTGTCGGGCATCGTTACCTTCCGCAATGCCGAAGCGTTGCGGGAAGTGGCGCGGCAGGTGCCGGTCGATCGCTTGCTGGTGGAGACCGATTCGCCCTACCTGGCGCCGATTCCGCATCGGGGCAAGCCGAACCTGCCGCAGTATGTGCGGGAGGTGGCGGAGTATGTGGCTTCGCTGCGTGGGGCCAGTTATGAGCAGTTGGCCGAGCAGACTACCGCCAACTTCAAGCGGCTGTTCCCGTTGGCGCGGGTGGATTGATTCACCGGGGTTAGCGATTGTGTGAGGGTCACAAGGTGCCTGCCACAGCCCTTGCAGCGCCTGTGAGATCGAGCGCCGCCCGCGCGGCGCTCGATCTCACAGGCGCTGAAAATCATGCGTCACGCACCCGACAGCCGTCACACCATCCTCCCCACAAAAACACAAAAAAAACCCGGGTTCTGGGGGAGGAATCCGGGTTAAGACCATTAGGAGTAAAACAAAGGTACGCGGTCCCTGAGCACCTTTATCGGCGCGCCACTGGGGGGGATGCGCCGCGCCAACACTTCAAGTATTGGTCAGGTTTGGCGCAGTGCCAGTGCATATTGGACGTTTTTTAAACAGATTTGGAATACGCCAACGTTTCATTCCTCCCGCAGCGTATGGCCGTATGCATCGTGAAACACAGACATGCGTGGATGATCCGTGCAATTTCCCGCAAGTTAGGCATAATAAACCGCTTCGATTGTCATCCAGTCCTTCCCATGCAGAAAGAACCTCGTAAGGTCCGTGAGTTTCGCCGTCGCGAACAGGAAATCCTCGATACCGCGCTCAAGCTGTTTCTCGAGCAAGGTGAAGACAGCGTCACCGTCGAGATGATCGCCGACGCCGTGGGCATCGGCAAAGGCACGATCTACAAGCACTTCAAGTCCAAGGCGGAGATCTACCTGCGCCTGATGCTCGACTACGAGCGTGACCTGAACGAGCTGTTGCACTCGGCCGACGTCGACCGTGACAAGGAAGCGCTGTCGCGCGCCTACTTCGAGTTCCGCATGCGCGATCCGCAACGCTACCGGCTGTTCGACCGCCTTGAAGAAAAGGTGGTCAAGGGCAATCAGGTGCCGGAAATGGTCGAGCAGCTGCACAGCATCCGTGCCTCCAACTTCGACCGCCTGACTCAGCTGATCAAGGGCCGTATCAGCGAAGGCAAGCTCGAAGACGTGCCGCCGTATTTCCACTACTGCGCTGCCTGGGCTCTGGTGCACGGCGCTGTGGCGCTGTACCACTCGCCGTTCTGGAGCAACGTGCTGGAAGACCAGGAAGGCTTCTTCCAGTTCCTGATGGACATTGGCGTGCGTATGGGCAACAAGCGCAAGCGCGACCCGGAACCCTCAAGCTGAGCATTTAGCGAAACTGCGTCGTGCGTCCTCTGCGCGGCAGTGCAGCCCGAAGCGTTGGCTATCGTTTGGAAATTCGGCATTGCGCATTGGGGCTTGCAAAAACCTGATTTATGAGTCAGGTTTTGCCGGCCCCTTCATCCATGCCGGAGTCATTCATGATTGTCGATCGTCAAGGCAGGCGGTTTCGCAACCTGCGCGTCAGCCTGACGGCTGCCTGCAACTACGCCTGTACCTACTGCGTACCTGACGGAAAGCGGCTGGTGGCGGCGCAGGACGAGCTGTCGGCGGATGCCTTGGCCCGTGGCGTGGCCTATCTGATCGAAGCCGCCGGCATCGAGCGCCTGCGGATTACTGGCGGTGAGCCACTGGTCAGCCCGCGCCTGGATGCCTTTCTGGCTGCCGTGGCCAAACTCGACCTTGATGACGTCTCGCTGACCACCAACGGCCAGTTGCTGGCGCGCAAGTTGCCGCAACTGCAGGCGGCTGGGATTCGTCGGCTGAACGTTTCCCTCGACACCCTCGACCCGCTGGCGTTCCGCCAGATTGCCCGTGGCGGCGACCTGGGCACTGTGCTGGATGCAATGGAGCAGGCCAGCGCTCTGGGTATGCGAATCAAGGTAAACATGGTGCCGATGCGGGGGAAAAACCTTGATCAGGTACTGCCGCTGCTGGATTACTGCCTCGCGCGCGGCTTCGAGCTGCGCTTCATCGAGCTGATGCGCATGGGCCACCTTTCTCACGATCGCAACGCCTTCCTCCAGCAGTTTGTAGGCCTCGACCAGCTGCTTGCGCTGATCGGCGGCCAGCATACCTACGCCCAAGTGAATGCGCCGCTGGATGCCACTGCCATGCGTTACCACATCCCCGGCAGGGGCCACTTCGGCGTCATTGCCAACGAAAGCGTTCCGTTTTGCCGTACCTGCTCGCGGCTGCGCCTGTCTTCTACGGGCTGGCTGCATGGCTGCCTGTCGTCAGGTAACCGGCACTTCGTCGGCGACCTGCTGGAAAAACCACGTCATCAGGCGCTGCCGGCCTTGCAGCGGTTGTTGGTCAAGGCTTTGGCTGACAAGCAAGACGTAGCCTTTTCTGGCGGCGTGACAGTCATGAAAGTGATCGGTGGCTGAAGCTGGCGCAAAAGCTGCATCCGCCGGCTATTCGCCGGTTTTTCGTCGCCGGCCACTGGAGGAAAGATGCGTAGCCTGGTCTTGCTGCTGGCGCTGATGGCGCTGGGCGGCTGCATGAATGTCAGCGATATGGGCGAAGGCGTCCGCTATCACATGAGCGATGCCGGTCTGCTGGACCACAGCGAAACCCGTCGCACCTTGTCGATCCGCCTGCAGCCTGATTCGTTCATCTTCATTGGCCAGGGTGCGTTCGTGCCGCCGGGCGAGGGGCCGGTGCCTCGGCAGAATGCAGTGGCCCAGCAGGCCTTCAAGAGCTTCGTCGAATACTTCCCGATGGTACGTCGCGCCCAGGGCCCGCTGGGCCTCGAAGAGGCCATCGCCCAGGCGCGTTCGGTGGGTGCGGACTACGTGTTGTACACGCGCTTCGCACGTACCGACGATCGCATCGGCAATGGTGACGAGTGGTATGACGAGCAGGCCGTCGACCGCTTGGGCTGGGACACTGGCGTGGTGCAGATGATGCTGATCGAAACCAGTACCCGCTACCTGATCGACACCGCACGCATCAAGAGCCGTGGCGGTTTGTTGACGTTCCACGACAACACCCCGGAGGATTTGCTTGGTGCGCCGATGCGCGAGTACGCTCGTAGCCTTCTGGGCATGAGTGAGTGAGGCAAGCGTGATGAGCGACTCCGGCAAGGCCAATGACCTTCTGGCACAGATCCCCAAGGCCAAGGGGCTGCCGCCGGTGCACCTGTGGAACCCGGATTTCTGTGGTGACATCGACATGCGCATCGCCCGCGACGGCACCTGGTATTACCTGGGTACGCCGATCGGGCGCAAGCCGATGGTGCGGCTGTTTTCTACCATCATTCGCCGCGACGGCGATGACTACTTCCTGATTACGCCGGTAGAGAAGGTCGGCATTCGTGTTGACGATGCGCCATTCGTGGCCGTGTTGCTGGAAGTGCAGGACGAAGGCGAACAGCAGGTGCTGCGCTTTACCAGCAATGTCGAGGACCAGGTCGAGGCGGGGCCGGATAACCCCCTGCGGGTAGTGATCGACCCGGTGACGCAGGAGCCATCACCGTATGTGCTGATGCGCAGCAACCTGGAGGCGCTGATACATCGCAATGTGTTTTACCAGCTGGTGGAGCTGGCGGTGCCGCGTGTGATCGATGGTGAGGAATGGCTTGGGGTGTGGAGCAAGGGGGCGTTTTACCCGATCGGGCGCAGTGGCTGAGGCCTATGTTAGCGATGCCGGCCTCTTCGCCGGTAAACCCGCGAAAGGGCCGGGCCTGCTGGCCAATCTCCACCCTTCGTTCACCATTGCCGCCGCCACCGTATTCGCGGGTAAACCCGCTCCTACACACGCATTGAGGGCGGCACAGGCCGTTGTAGGAGCGGGTTCACCCGCGAAAAGGCCGGTACAGGCGAAAATCGGCCCCCTGCTTTTCCCCCGGATTGGCCATTTTTCTTCAGCCAGTCAGGGCCTAACCTGCAGGCACTAGTCCTCCAGGAAAGCTCATGAATCCACTAGCCATCATCCTCTTCGCGCTGCTCGCCGCCCAAACGCCCGCTTGGGCCCACGGTGATGTCGCCGACCAGGTCAGGGTCCTGCAACAACAGCAGCCCTCTAATGCCCCCGGCAAAACCGCCGTCATGCTCACCGTCAGCTACGCCCCGGGCGAGGCATCACCCGCGCATCAGCATCCGGGCGCAGTCATGGCTTACGTCCTGGAAGGGGCGGTGGTATCGAAGCTCAACAGCGAGCAGGAAAAGACCTACAAGGCCGGCGATTATTGGTACGAGGCGCCGGGCACCGTGCACAGCGTTTCACGCAACGCCAGCAAAACCCAGCCGGCCAGTTTGCTGGTCTGGAGCCTGGTGGACGAGGGCAAGCCAGTGACCGAGGTGCTTGGCCAATAATTCCAGCGCAACGAAAAAGCCCCCGGTTGCTTACGCAACACGGGGGCTTTTCAATGTCTGGCTCCGCGACCTGGACTCGAACCAGGGACCCAATGATTAACAGTCATTTGCTCTACCGACTGAGCTATCGCGGAATCTGCGCGTATCTTACTGATTGCCTGGGAGAAGTCAACCCACCCCCAGGCAAAACAATGAGTTACAGCACTTCCACGATCGCTTTGGTCACCACGTGGATGTTGCTCTGGTTCAGCGCGGCCACCGCGATACGGCCGGTGTCCAGGGCATAGATGCCGAAGTCGTTCTTCAGGCGGGTGACCTGTTCAACGGTCAGGCCCGAGTAGGAGAACATGCCGACCTGGCGGCCAACGAAGCTGAAGTCGCGGTTGGCACCGTATTCGGCCAGCAGCGATACCATCTGCTTGCGCATGCCGTGGATGCGCTCGCGCATTTCGGCCAGTTCGGTTTCCCACATCTGGCGCAGTTCTGCGCTGTTCAGCACGGTGGCAACAATGGTTGCGCCGTGGGTTGGCGGGTTGGAGTAGGTGGTGCGGATCACGCGCTTGACCTGCGACAGCACGCGGGTGCTCTCGTCCTTGGAGGCGGTGACGATCGACAGTGCGCCGACGCGCTCGCCGTACAGCGAGAACGATTTGGAGAACGAGCTGGAAACGAAGAATTCCAGGCCCGACTCGGCGAACAGGCGCACGGCGAAGGCGTCTTCGGCGATACCGTCACCAAAGCCTTGGTAGGCCATGTCGAGGAACGGCACGTGGCCCTTGGCCTTGACCACTTCCAGGACGTTCTTCCAGTCGTCCAGGTTCAGGTCGACACCGGTCGGGTTGTGGCAGCAGGCGTGCAGCACCACGATCGAACCGGATGGCAGGGCGTTGAGGTCTTCGAGCATGCCCGCGCGGTTGACGTCGTTGGTCGGCGCATCGTAGTAGCGGTAGGTCTGCACCGGGAAGCCGGCCGATTCGAACAGCGCACGGTGGTTTTCCCAGCTAGGGTCGCTGATGGCAACCACGGCATTGGGCGAGAGGCGCTTGAGGAAGTCGGCACCGATCTTCAGCGCGCCGGTACCACCGACGGCCTGCACGGTGACCACGCGGCCGGCGGCCAGCAGTGGCGACTCGGCGCCGAACAGCAGCTTCTGCACAGCCTGGTCGTAGGTGGCGATGCCGTCGATCGGCAGGTAGCCGCGCGAAGCGTGCTGGGCGGCACGCTGGGTTTCGGCTTCGATCACGGCGCGCAGCAGCGGAATGCGGCCTTCCTCATTGCAGTACACGCCTACGCCCAGGTTGACCTTGTCGGTACGTGGGTCGGCGTTGAATGCTTCGTTGAGGCCCAGAATAGGGTCGCGGGGTGCCAGCTCGACAGCGGAAAACAGGCTCATTGTTACCTTGGCTCTGATTGGAGTGTGATAGGGCGTACACGCTCCAGCCGAATGCACTGAAGCGGTGCACAAACGGGGAGCCAGTATAGTGATACCGACCGGTCACCGCGACACTCTGGCGCAGCTTTTGGGGCTATTTGCGCAAATATTTTTCGACCATTGGTCTAAATGCCGTGTCCACCGTTGCATGCGCCCACACCTGTGCCTTTGAAAGCGCCCCCGAACGCGCGCATTTGGGTATAGACTACTGGCTAAATTTACAGCTGCTGCACCGCGAGGTCCTTCATGTCCGAGTTCCAGCTCGTCACACGTTTCCAGCCGGCCGGCGACCAGCCCGAGGCTATCCGCCAGTTGGTCGAAGGCATTGAGGCGGGGCTGTCACACCAGACGTTGCTCGGGGTGACCGGTTCGGGCAAGACCTTCAGCATTGCCAACGTCATCCAGCAGGTGCAGCGGCCAACGCTGGTGCTGGCGCCCAACAAGACGCTGGCCGCCCAGTTGTACGGGGAGTTCAAGGCATTCTTCCCCAACAACGCGGTGGAGTACTTCGTTTCCTATTACGACTACTACCAGCCGGAAGCCTACGTGCCGTCGTCAGACACCTTCATCGAGAAGGACGCCTCGATCAACGACCACATCGAGCAGATGCGCCTGTCGGCGACCAAGGCGCTGCTGGAGCGGCGTGACGCGATCATCGTGACCACTGTGTCGTGCATCTACGGCCTGGGCAGCCCCGAGACCTACCTGAAAATGGTCCTGCACGTGGACCGTGGCGACAAGCTCGACCAGCGCGCGCTGCTGCGCCGCCTGGCCGACCTGCAGTACACCCGCAATGAAATGGACTTTGCCCGCGCCACCTTCCGGGTACGCGGCGACGTGATCGACATCTTCCCGGCCGAATCGGATCTGGAAGCCATCCGCATCGAGCTGTTCGACGATGAAGTCGAGAACATCGCCGCCTTCGATCCGTTGACCGGCGAGGTTTTCCGCAAGTTGCCACGCTTCACTTTCTACCCCAAGAGCCACTACGTCACCCCGCGGGAAACCCTGCTGGAAGCGGTGGAGGGCATCAAGGAAGAACTGAAGGAGCGTCTGGAATACCTGCACAAGGCCAACAAGCTGGTCGAAGCGCAGCGTCTGGAGCAACGCACCCGCTTCGATCTGGAGATGATCCTCGAGCTGGGCTACTGCAACGGCATCGAAAACTACTCGCGCTACCTGTCCGGGCGCCCGGCCGGGGCGCCGCCGCCCACCCTGTACGATTACCTGCCGCCCGATGCGCTGCTGGTGATCGACGAATCACACGTCAGCGTTCCGCAGGTCGGCGCCATGTACAAGGGCGACCGTTCACGCAAGGAGACCCTGGTCGAGTACGGCTTCCGCATGCCTTCAGCGCTGGACAACCGGCCGATGCGTTTCGACGAGTGGGAGGATGTCAGCCCGCAGACCATTTTCGTTTCGGCCACTCCGGGGCCCTACGAGGCTGAGCATGCCGGGCGTGTGGTGGAGCAGGTGGTGCGCCCGACCGGGCTGGTCGATCCGCAGGTAGAGGTGCGCCCGGCGCTGACCCAGGTCGACGACCTGCTGTCCGAGATCCGCAAGCGTGTCGCGGCAGGCGAGCGAGTGCTGGCGACCACGTTGACCAAACGCATGGCCGAGGACCTCAGCGATTACCTGGCCGACCACGACGTGCGGGTACGCTACCTGCACTCGGACATCGATACGGTAGAGCGGGTGGAGATTATCCGCGACCTGCGCCTGGGCACCTTCGACGTGCTTGTGGGCATCAACCTGCTGCGCGAGGGCCTGGACATGCCCGAGGTGTCGCTGGTGGCCATTCTCGATGCGGACAAGGAAGGTTTTCTGCGTTCCGAGCGCTCCCTGATCCAGACCATTGGCCGCGCGGCACGTAACCTCAATGGCCGGGCCATCCTGTATGCCGATAATGTAACAGGCTCGATGCAGCGGGCCATTGACGAAACCGAGCGCCGCCGCGAGAAGCAGATTGCCTTCAACGAAGCCAACGGCATCGTGCCCAAGGGCGTGGTCAAGGACATCACCGACATCATGGAGGGTGCCACCGTGCCTGGTGCGCGCAGCAAGAAGCGCAAGGGCATGGCCAAGGCGGCGGAGGAGAGCGCCCGTTACGAGGCCGAACTGCGTACGCCGGGCGAGATCACCAAGCGCATCAAGCAGCTGGAAGAGAAAATGATGCAGTTCGCCCGCGACCTGGAGTTCGAAGCTGCGGCGCAGTTGCGTGACGAGATTGCGCAACTGCGGGAGCGGTTGATCAGCAGCTGAAGCCGGGCACGGGCCCTGTGGGAGCGGGCGTGCCCGCGAAGAATTCAACGCGGTGGCTGGCACCGGCTGCGCCGGTGTTCGCGGGCATGCCCGCTCCCACAGGGACCGCATCTAATCTGTAATAGCCTCAATGGGCTTCCCCAGCCTTCAACCCTTCCGGCAACTTGCGGGTCAGCAACACCGCCACCATGCTCACCGCCAACCCGATCCCGACAAAGTGGAAGGCATCGTTGTAAGCCATGATCAGCGCCTGCTGGTGGGTAATTTCGCTAAGTTTGCCCAGCGCTGCATTGTCATTGCCCAAGCGCTCCGCCAATTGCGCCAGCCGCTCAGCCACCTGTGGGTTGCTCGGCACCACCGATTCGCGCAGGTAGTCGAAGTACACCTTGGTGCGCGCATCCAGCAGGGTGGCCAGCAAGGCAATACCAATCGCGCCACCGAGGTTACGCAGAATATTGAACAGGCTCGACGCGGACCCGGCATCCTGTTGTTGGATATACGCGGTGGCAATCAGAGAGATGGTCACCATGATCATCGGTTGACCCAGGGCGCGGATGATCTGGATATGGTTGAACTGCGGCCCGGCAAAGTCCGGGTTGAGCACCCCCGAACCGAAACTGGCAGCGCCGAACAGGCAAAACCCCAGCGCGCATAGTACCTTGGGCGATATCACCTTCATCAGTTGCGGCACCAGCGGGATCAGGAACAGCTGCGGAATACCCATCCACATGATCACCTCGCCAATCTGCAAGGCGTTGTAACCCTGTACCTGCGCCAGGTACAGCGGTAGCAGATAGATCGACCCGTACAGGCCCACGCCCATGCCCAGGCTGGCGATGCTCGACAGGCCAAAGTTGCGGTTGCCAAGAATGCGCAGGTTGATCAGTGGATGTGGCTTGGAAAACTGCAAGATGACGAAGGTGATCAGGCTGACCAGGGCAACACTGCCCAGGCCGACGATCAGGTGTGACTCCAGCCAGTCCTTGCGATGGCCTTCCTCGAGAAACACCTGCAGGCAGCCCAACCCAAGGCCGAGCGTGACGATGCCGGCGTAATCGGTACTTTTCAGCAGCTCCCAGTGCGCCTCCTTCTTCTCAAGCCCATACAACAAGCCGGCGATCATTAGCAGGCCTGGTGGGATATTGATGTAGAAGATGTATTCCCAGCCCCAGTTTTCGGTCAGCCAGCCGCCCAGGGTGGGACCGATGGAGGGGGCAAAAGTGGCGGTCATGGCGAACATCGCCATGCCTTTGGCGCGGTGGTGCTCGGGCAGCTTGATCAGCGTCAGGGTGAAGGCCAGCGGGATCAGCGCGCCACCGGTGAAACCCTGCAAGGCGCGGAACAGGATCATGCTCTCCAGGTTCCAGGCCATCGAGCATAGCAGCGACGACAGCAGGAAACCGCTGGATACCCACACCGCCAGGCGCCGCGCCGACAGCAGCTGCACCAGCCAGGCCGTTAGCGGGATCATGATGATTTCCGCCACCAGGTAGGAGGTTGAAATCCATGAGCCTTCTTCCAGGGTCGCCGACAGAGCGCCCTGGATGTCCTTCAACGAGGAATTGGTGATCTGGATATCCAGCACTGCCATGAAGGCACCGAGCATCACGCTCATCACCGCGATCCAGTCGCGTCGGGTTGGCTCCGCCGTGGGGCGCAGCAGTTGGTCACCGGCCATTGTGGCCTTCGTCTGCGCTGCGCAGGTCGACGGTGGCGGTCACCGACATGCCGGGGCGAATACGCCCGTGCAACGGGTTGTCGGCGCTGAACGTGAGTTTTATCGGGATGCGCTGCACAACTTTGGTGAAATTGCCGGTGGCGTTGTCCGGCGGCAGCAGGCTGAACTGCGCACCGGACGCGGCGAACAGGCTGTCCACCCGGCCTTCGATCGGTGTGTCGGGGTAGCTGTCGAACAACAGCTTCGCGCGCTGGCCGGGGTGCATGCGGCCGATCTGCGTTTCCTTGAAGTTGGCCTGCACCCAGATGTCTTCATCCGGCACGATCGACAGCAGGTAGGCGCCGGCCTGCACCACTTGGCCATTGCGCGCATTACGCTGGCCAATGGTGCCGCTGATCGGCGCATGGATTTCGCAGCGGGTCAGGTTAAGTTCGGCCTGGGCCAGGTCGGTGCGGGCATTGGCGATTTGCGCATCGAGGCGCTTGAGTTCGGCGTTCAGGGCGGTGACCTGCTGGCGCTGGCTTTGCAGGTCGGCGCGGGCCTTGTCGACCTGGGAGCCGGCGACATGGCTGTCCGCCGACAGGGTAGTGACCCGCTCCTCAGAGACAAAACCCGGCTTGCGCAGCTTCTCGGCACGGCTCAGGTCCAGCCGTGAACGGTCGAACGTGGCCTGGGTGGCCGCCAACTGGGCCTGGCCGGCGGCAATCAGGCTGCCTTGTTGGGTGAGGCGGCTTTGCGCTTGTGCGTACTCGGCTTCGCGGGTGGCCAGGGCGGCACGGGCGCGTTCGACCGCCAGCTCAAAGTCGGCGGCTTCCAGGCGCACCAGCAGGTCGCCCTTGCTGACGTGCTGGTTGTCCTCGACCGGTACCGTTTCGATACGTGCGCCAAGCTGGCTGGAGATACGGGTGATCTCACCCTGCACGTAAGCGTTGTCGGTGCTCTCGTAGAAGCGGCCCTTGAAGTACCAGTGGCCCAGGAAGGCGAGGGCGATGATGGCCACCAGGGCGAAGAAGAGCGTCAGGCGGCGTTTGAGTTGAGCAGGCATGGGGACTATCGTTCCAGAAATGTAAACAAATTTAACAGCGGCGCAGGGCCCGTCGACAAGTGACGTTCGCGCCATTGCTGGAGCCCGGTGCCCGCCTCCTGCTAACATCCCGCCTTTGTTTCATCTTTCGTTCGAGACTCTCCATGACCACCGTACGCACGCGTATTGCGCCATCGCCTACCGGCGACCCCCATGTCGGCACTGCCTACATCGCCCTGTTCAACTACTGCTTTGCCAAGCAGCACGGCGGTGAGTTCATCCTGCGCATCGAAGACACCGATCAGCTGCGCTCCACGCGTGAGTCGGAGCAACAGATCTTCGACGCCTTGCGCTGGCTTGGCATCGAATGGAACGAAGGCCCGGATGTCGGCGGCCCACATGGCCCTTACCGGCAGAGCGAGCGTGGCGAAATCTACGCCAAATACGCCAAGGAACTGGTAGACGCCGGCCACGCCTTCTATTGCTTCTGCACTGCCGAAGAGCTGGAGCAGATGCGTGCCGAGCAGCAGGCTCGCGGCGAAACCCCGCGTTACGATGGCCGTGCGTTGCTGATGAGCGCCGAAGAAGTGCAGCGCCGCCTGGATGCTGGCGAGCCGCACGTGATCCGCATGAAGGTGCCGAGCGAAGGGATCTGCGTGGTGCCGGACATGCTGCGCGGCGATGTCGAGATCCCGTGGGATCGCATGGACATGCAGGTACTGATGAAGAACGACGGCCTGCCGACGTACTTCCTGGCTAACGTAGTCGACGACCACCTGATGGGCATCACCCACGTGCTGCGTGGGGAAGAGTGGCTGCCATCGGCGCCCAAGCTGATCAAGCTGTACGAGTACTTCGGCTGGGAGCAGCCCAAGCTGTGCTACATGCCGCTGCTGCGCAATCCGGACAAATCCAAACTGTCCAAGCGCAAGAACCCGACCTCGGTCACCTTCTACGAACGCATGGGCTTCATGCCTGAAGCGATGCTCAACTACCTTGGCCGCATGGGCTGGTCGATGCCTGACGAGCGCGAGAAGTTCTCGCTGGCCGAAATGGTCGAGCACTTCGACCTGTCACGTATCTCACTGGGCGGCCCGATCTTCGACATCGAGAAGCTGTCCTGGCTCAACGGCCAGTGGCTGCGCGAGCTGCCGGTAGAGGAGTTCGCCGCACGCCTGCAGAAATGGGCGTTCAACAGCGACTACATGATGAAGATTGCCCCGCACGTGCAAGGCAGGGTCGAAACCTTCAGCCAGGTTGCCCCGTTGGGCGGGTTCTTCTTCGAAGGCGCGCTCAAGCTGGACGCCAAGCTGTTCGAAAGCAAGAAACTGTCGGCCGACCAGGTGCGCCAGGTGATCCAGCTGATCCTGTGGAAGCTTGAAAGCCTGCGTCAGTGGGAAAAAGAGCGCATCACCGGTTGCATCCAGGCTGTGGTCGAAGCGCTGGAGTTGAAGCTGCGTGACGCCATGCCGCTGATGTTCGCCGCCATCACGGGCCAGGCCAGCTCGGTTTCGGTGCTGGACGCCATGGAAATCCTCGGCCCCGACCTGACGCGCTACCGCCTACGCCAGGCCTTGGACCTGCTGGGTGGGGTGTCGAAGAAAGAAAACAAAGAATGGGAAAAGCTGTTGGCTTCCATTGCCTGACTGCGTTCCGAAGACCGCTGTTGAGCACTGTGGGAGCGTCCTTGTGTCGCGAAAGGACCGCAACGCGGTCCCACAATCTTTGACTCGACGCAAAACCGCCGGGGCCGCTTTGCGGCCCTTTCGCGACACAAGGCCGCTCCCACAGGCATTTCCCTGAGGGCCAAGTGGCCGGTTTGAGTGGAGCGGGGCGGTAAGTGATTGTTATCTGTGAAAAAATTTTTGAATATTTTTGAAAATTAGTTTGACAGTCCTGCAATCCGATCTTAATATGCGCCCCGTCCACAGCGATGAACGAAAACGAAGCGCCAGGCACCCAGCCAGCGATTCAGTTCAAAGCGACATTGTGGGGCTATAGCTCAGCTGGGAGAGCGCCTGCATGGCATGCAGGAGGTCAGCGGTTCGATCCCGCTTAGCTCCACCAAATTCCGCTTAGCAGTCAAGGCTGATAAGCAAGATCGGGTCCAGCAAACCGGTCTTGAAGGTAAGAAGGTTCGTCCCCTTCGTCTAGTGGCCTAGGACACCGCCCTTTCACGGCGGTAACAGGGGTTCGAGTCCCCTAGGGGACGCCAGTTTTACACAAGCGATGTTGTTATGTCGCTGGGCCGCGAGGCTAAAAATCCGGGGCTATAGCTCAGCTGGGAGAGCGCCTGCATGGCATGCAGGAGGTCAGCGGTTCGATCCCGCTTAGCTCCACCAATTTTGCCGCGGTTCGCGTTAGCGGATCGGCACGAAGGTTACGTCCCCTTCGTCTAGTGGCCTAGGACACCGCCCTTTCACGGCGGTAACAGGGGTTCGAGTCCCCTAGGGGACGCCACGTTTACCCGCGTTTTGCGGGACTTTAAAGGCTCATTCGCTTATTGAATGGGCCTTTTGTTTTTTCCCTCCCAACATTTTCCCCCGACAAGCGGCTGCAGATTTTGCTTGCCAAAAAATATGATGAGAATAATATTTCGATCATCATATTTTGTTTGGTGTGTGCCAGATGAGCGACAAGAAGAGCAGAACCCGCGAACGCATTCTGGAGGCTGCGCGCAGTGCGCTGATCCAGCACGGCCCGGCCGAGCCCAGCGTCAGTCAGGTGATGGGGGCGGCAGGCCTGACCGTCGGCGGCTTCTATGCGCACTTCGACAGCAAGGACGAGCTGATGCTCGAAGCTTTCCGCCAGTTGTTGGGTGAGCGCCGTGCCTTGCTCGCCCAGGTCGACCCCAATCTCGATGGCGCCGGGCGGCGAGCGCTGGCCGGGGCCTTCTACCTCTCCCGTAAGCACCGTGACTGCGAAATACATGCTTGCCCGCTGCCTAACGCGTTGGGCGAAATGCAGCGCCTGCCGGAGGTCTTCCGTGAGGTGCTGGCCGAGCACATCGAGTTGATGACTGCCGCGATGGTCGACCGCCCTGAGGATGCCGACAAAGCGCTGGCCGACCTGGCCCTGATGGTGGGAGGGCTGGCGCTGGCCCGGGCCTTGGGGACCAGTGACCTGTCTGACCGTATTCTGCGCGCCGCCAAATCGGCGGTGCTTTAACCCTGGAGCATGGCGATGACCACCCTGAGCTGGATTCGCGGTGTCAATGGCACCTTGGGCCGTCTGGCCCCCGAGCATGTCGCGGGCAAGATGCGCCGTGCCTTCATGACCCCGCGCAACCTGCCGCCGCGGGATTGGGAGCTGCCTGTGCTGGCCAGCGCCGAGCGCATTACACTGCGCTTCGGCCTGTCTGCCTTGCGCTGGGGTCAAGGGCCGACCGTGCTGCTGATGCACGGTTGGGAAGGGCGCCCGACGCAATTTGCCGCCTTGATCGAGACCTTGGTTCAGGCAGGGCATACGGTGGTGTCGCTGGAAGGGCCTGGGCATGGTCGTTCGCCTGGCGAGCAAGCGAATGTGGTGCTGTTTGCCCGGGCGCTGCTTGAGGCTGCGGCTGAGTTGCCGCCCTTGCGTGCAGTCATTGGCCATTCCATGGGTGGGGCAAGCGTGCTGCTGGCTTTGCAGATGGGGCTGCGTACAGAGTCGGCTGTCAGCATTGCAGCGCCGGCGCGGTTGCTCGGTGTGTTGCGTGGTTTTGCCCATCGCCTGGGGCTGCCAGCACGGGCACGGGCAGCGTTCATTCGCCAGATCGAGCGCGATGTGGGCATGCAGATTGCGCGGCTGGATGTCACGGGTTACCAGCTGGAACTGCCAGGGCTGGTGGTGCATGCTTCCGATGATGCTCTCGTGCCCGCAGATGAGGCACATGTCATCCACAAGGCCTGGTTTGACAGCCGGCTGATGCTGCTGGACGAGGGTGGCCACCAGCGAGTGCTGGCCGACCCACGGCTGAGTGAAGCCGTGCTCGAATTGCTGGCTCGGGCTGAAGCGGTCAGTGTCGGGGCGCCTTCAGCCGCGAACATCGGCATCGCCGCCGGTGCCATCCACCGTGGTGTCTGATTCGCGGGCAAGCCCGCCCCTAAAACGACCGCCTCAGGCTCACAGGGGCTGGACATTGCCCCGCAGATCGCTGCTAAATCGCCTTTTGCGCCAAGGAAGCGAAAATGAGCTGGGACCTGGCAACACCCTTCGTCATCGACCTGCGCGTCGGCAGCGAGGACATCGACGGCCTTGGCCACGCCAACAATGCCGTCTACGTCACCTGGCTTGAGCGCTGCGCCTGGCGCCACTCCCAGCGTCTGGGGCTGGACCTGGCCGAGTACCGGCGCCTTGACCGGGCGATGGCTGTGGTGCGCCACGAAATCGACTACCTGGCCGCCGCCTATGTAGACGACGAACTGCAACTGGCCACCTGGATCATTGACTGGGACCAGCGCCTGCGCATGACGCGGCGGTTTCAGCTCAAGCGCCCGCGCGATGGTGTGACGCTGCTGCGCGCGCAAACCACCTTTGCCTGCATCGAGCTGTCCAGCGGCAAGCCCAGGCGCATGCCGGCGGAATTCGTCGAAGGTTACGGTCCGGCGCTGATCGGCGCCTGAGTCGCCGGCATTTTTGTTAAACTGCCGGCTTTTTCCGCTGAGACCCCGACATGCAAATTGCCCTGGCCCCCATGGAGGGGCTGGTCGACAACATCCTGCGCGACGTATTGACCCGTGTGGGCGGTATCGACTGGTGCGTCACCGAGTTCATTCGCGTGTGCGACCGCCTGCTGCCGGCGTCCTCGTTCGACAAGCTGGCGCCTGAACTGCGTCAGGGCGCGCGCACGGCTGCCGGTGTGCCCATGCGCGTGCAATTGCTGGGTTCGGACCCTGTATGCCTGGCGGAAAACGCCGCACTGGCTTGCGAGCTTGGGGCGCCGGTGATCGACCTGAACTTCGGTTGCCCGGCAAAAACGGTGAACAAGTCGCGCGGTGGTGCGGTACTGCTCAAAGAGCCGGAGTTGCTGCATGCCATTGTGCGTGAAGTGCGGCGGGCGGTGCCGGCGAATATCCCGGTGACCTCGAAGATGCGCCTGGGCTTCGACAGCCCCGACGGGGCACTGGAGTGCGCCACGGCGCTGGCCGAGGGCGGTTCGGCGCACCTGGTGGTGCACGCACGGACCAAGGTTGAGGGCTACAAGCCGCCAGCGCACTGGGAGTGGGTGGCGCGGGTGCAGGATGTGGTCAAGGTCCCGGTGTTTGCCAATGGCGAGATCTGGACGGTCGATGACTGGCGGCGTTGCCGCGAGGTCAGTGGCGCTGAAGACATCATGCTTGGGCGTGGGCTGGTATCGCGCCCGGACCTGGGCCTGCAGATTGCGGCGGCGCGGGACGGGCGCGACTATCAGCCGATGAGCTGGCATGACTTGTTGCCTCTGTTGCGTGAGTTCTGGCGCCAGGCCCAGGCCAAACTGTCGCCGCGTTATGCGCCGGGGCGGATGAAGCAGTGGCTGGCGATGCTGACTCGCAGTTACCCTGAAGCGGTGGTGTTGTTTGCCGAGTTGCGCCGGGAAGATGACTGCGCGCGGATCACTCGGTTGCTGGGGGTAGAGGCTCAAGCCTTGGAGGCTTGCGTCGCCTGAACAGGCCTCTGGTACTGCACCTGTAGGAGCGGGTTTACCCGCGAAAGGGCCGGCCCTGCTGGCCAATCCCCACCCGCCGTTCACCGTTGCCGCCGCTACCGTATTCGCGGGTAAACCCGCTCCT
>NZ_JAUHUI010000053.1:0-34942 GCF_030418155.1 Pseudomonas sp. 2,4-D | reverse complement strand
TCGTGGCCAAAGTAACCAAAACCGTCGGCTCCCATCATCCGGCCCCTACGCTCCGCTCCGGGGTCCCCTCGCTCCGGGCTTGCTCCCGGGAGGACCGCGCACTTAGAAGCAAAAGCCAAAGCAAGAGCAGAAGCAAAAGCTGGAGCTGGAGCTGGAGCTGGAGCAAAAGCGACTGCCACGCCTGGCATCACTTCCTCAGTGGATCATCCCAGAAATGCCGCTCGGCCTCTTGCTGGATATCCGCCCGGCTCAACCCCAGGTCGCGCAAGGTTGCATCACTGAGGCTGGCCAGCTCCTGACGCTGTCGGTACAACTCCAGCCAACGCGCCGGACGCTGCAAGGCCGCGTGCCACAGGTAGCTCAGGGAAAAGGCAGGTTGCTGGATGCTGCTGACATGACCTTTCATCGTGAAGCCCTCCGTGTTGATGGCCTCAGTCTCACGCCAGGCATAAGATCAATCCAACGAATGTTTCTGATGCGATGCATATCGGAGATTGATGCAATGTCCCAGTACCAGAGCCTCGACGCGGATGTCCTGCGCACCTTCGTCGCCATTGCCGAGCAAGGCGGCTTTACCCGCGCAGGCGAAGTGGTCAACCGCACCCAGTCAGCGGTCAGCATGCAGATGAAACGCCTGGAAGAAGACATTCTGCAGCGCCAGCTATTCGAACGTGATGGCCGTCAGGTGCGGCTGACCGCCGAAGGCCAGGTACTGCTGGGGTATGCCCGACGCATTCTCAAGTTGCACGGCGAGGTGTTCAACACTCTGCGCATGCCGCACATGGTTGGGCTGGTGCGCATCGGCACACCAGACGACTACGCCATGCGCTTCCTGCCGACCATCTTGTCGAGCTTTGCCCAAGCCTACCCGCTGGTGCAGGTGGAAGTGCATTGCGATTCGTCCAAGCAGTTGATGCTGCGCCAGGACCTGGACCTGACCATCGTCACCCGCGAGCCCGGCAACGAGATTGGCCAGTTGCTACGCCAGGAACGCCTGGTGTGGGCCGCAGCAGAAGGCTTTTGCCCACACGAACAGCGGCCGATGCCGGTGGCACTGTTCAACACCGACTGCTTCTGTCGCGCCTGGACCTGCAATGCGCTGGAGGCACAGGGCATCGATTACCGTATTGCCTACACCAGCCCAAGCCTGGCGGCAATCTTTGCCATCGTCACCGCCGGGCTGGCAGTGACCGCGCAGCTGCAGAGCCTGATCGGGGGCAACATCCGCATTCTGGGTGAGAGCGAAGGGCTGCCGCAATTGCCGATGGCCAATGTGATGCTGGTGCGCAGCACGCAAACCCCCTCGCCAATCACCGACTGCATGGCCGACTACATCGTTGAGGGTTTCAAGTGATCGGGGGCCGTAAAGCGGCCCCAAAATCTCACAGCTCAAACCCCAGCATCACCGCACAGACCACCAGGAACACACAGAACATCGCCCGCAATACTTTCTCCGGCAACGCGTGGGCCAGCTTCACGCCCCAGCTGATGCTGAGCAAGCCACCCACCGCCAAGGGAATCCCCACCCCCCAGTCAACGCTATGGTGCACGCCATAGGTCACCAGCGTGACCAAGGTACTCGGCGCCGCCAGCGCCAATGACAGCCCCTGCGCCACCACCTGAGTAGCGCCGAACACACTGGTCAGGATCGGCGTGGCCACCACGGCCCCTCCCACCCCGAACAAGCCGCCCATGGTGCCGGCAAAGCTGCCCAGCACACCCAGCCACGGCCAGGCATGACGCAGCTCGGCACTCGGCGGCGACACCTTCATGAACATCCGCACCACGTTCCACACCGCCAAGGCTACCAGGAAGCCGACAAAACCCAGACGCATGGAATGCGCATCAAGCCCCACCGCCCAGATCGACCCCAGCCAGGCAAACAAGAAGCTGCACACCGACAGCGGAAGCGCATGGCGCAACGCGATGCGGTTGCGCTGGTGATACCGCCACAGCGCCAGCAGCACGTTCGGCACCACCATCACCAACGCGGTCCCCTGCGCCAACTGCTGGTCCAGGCCAAACAGCACGCCCAACGCCGGAATCGCAATCAGCCCGCCACCAATGCCGAACAAGCCCCCCATGGTGCCCAAGGCAGCGCCCAGCACGATATACAACAACCACTCGATCATCAGGGCCTCGTCCGCCTGTACCAATAATGCGAGCATGCTAACGATTGTGCGCTGGCGGGGAAACGCACAGCAGCGCACAATGGCTGTGCGTTTTTCGCAAAAGCAAGGCAGCCATGAGCCCCGATACCCTGACCGACCAATTGAGCCTGTTCCTCGATGTGCTGGAAACCGGCAGCTTTTCTGCCGCCGCCCGTCGCCACCCGCTGACCCCGTCTGCGGTAGCACGGCGCATCGACAACCTGGAAAGCGCCGTCGGCAGCCGCCTGTTCACCCGCAGCACCCACGCGGTGCGGGCCACGCCTGCAGGCAACGCCTTTGCCGAGCGGGCCAGGCGCATCATCCAGGAGTTGCGCCTGGCCCGGGCTGAAGCGGTGTCACTGAGCAATGCCCCGGAAGGCCTGATCCGTATCGACGCACCTGCCGCGTTTGGCCGCCGCCACCTGGCCCCGGCCATTGCCGACTTCCTGGTGGCCTACACGGGCCTGGACGTACAACTGCGGTTGATCGACAGCTTTGTCGACCTGCAGGGCAGCCACCTGGGCGAGGTCGACCTGGTGCTGCGCGCCGGCCCCTTGGCCGACACCCGCCTGGTCGCCACACCGCTCGCCTACATGGTGCGCATCGCCTGCGCCAGCCCCGCCTACCTGGCCAGCCGCGGCATCCCCACCTGCCCCAGCGAACTGCCTGGGCATGACGGGCTGGACTGGGATGGCCTGGCGCCGCCGTTCGCCTGGCGCTTCAGAGTAGCCGGGCAAACCCGCCTGTATCGCCCCGCGCGCATGCGCATGGCCGCCAACAATGCCGAAACCCTGCTGTTCGGCGCCCTCGCCGGCCTGGGGATAGCCCACCTGCCCACCTGGCTGATCAGTGAATACCTGCTACGCGGCGAGCTGATCCCGTTGTTCTGCGACGGCGGCTTGCCTGAAGCCGAGACCAGCGGCATTTACGCGCTACGCCTGGCACATGAAACGAACTCTCGCAGCCGTTTGCTGCTCGAATTCCTCAAGAGCCGCTTCAGCCCGATTCCACCCTGGGACCTGGCCTTGCGCAGTGAACTGCGCGATTAATTCGCGCACTGATGATCAGCGTGCCAGAATTTTCCATTGATGACTTTCAAGGACCTGCATGAACGCCGACACCCAAGCCTCCTGTGACGAGCTGCTGCTGGACAACCAGGTCTGTTTCGCCCTGCACTCCACCTCGTTGCTGATGACCAAGGTCTATAAACCGCTGCTGCAGGCGCTGGGCCTGACCTACCCGCAATACCTTGCCATGCTCGTGCTCTGGGAGCGTGACGGCCTGACCGTGGGTGAAATCAGCCAGCATTTGCTGACCGACCCAGGCTCGCTGACCCCGCTGCTCAAGCGCCTGGAAAGCGAAGGCCTGTTGCAGCGTAACCGCAGCCGTGAAGATGAACGGGTAGTGATGGTACAGCTGACCGACAAAGGCCGCGCCCTTCAACAGCAGGCCAAACAGGTGCCGCCGTGCATTCTCAAGGCCAGCGGGCGGAGCCTGGAGCAGCTGCAGCAACTGCAAGCCGACCTGCTGAACCTGCGCGACAACCTGCAAAAGAACCTCTGAGCGCTATGCTGTGAAATGGCCGTTCCGATGAACGGTGATGATTTATCTTGCGCACTAACTAATTGCGCGCTAATTTAAATCTCACACCAACCCCCGCCCTCCTGCAAACGGGAGTGCACAGCACATTAGCGAGGCTCAAGATGCAAAAGGTCACTCCGCTGTACATCGCAGAAGCAACCTCCACCGGTGGGCGCGACGGCAAATCCCGCTCCAGCGACGGCAAGCTGGAAGTCAAGCTCAGCACCCCCAAAGAGCTGGGCGGCGCGGGCGGTGACGGCACCAACCCCGAGCAGATGTTCGCCGCCGGTTACTCGGCCTGCTTCATCGGGGCCTTGAAGTTCGTGGCCGGGCAAGAGAAGAAAGCCCTGCCGGCAGAGGCCTCGATCACCGCCAAGGTGGGCATCGGCCAGATCCCGGGCGGTTTCGGCCTGGACATCGACCTGCACATCAACCTGCCGGGCCTGGCCCAGGCCGATGCCGAAGGGCTGGTGGAAAAGGCGCACCAGGTGTGCCCGTATTCCAATGCCACCCGCGGTAATGTGGATGTGCGCCTGCACGTAACCGTCTAAGGCGCAAAGGCTTGCGCGATCCCCTGTAGGAGCGGGTTTACCCGCGAAGAAAACACCGCGGTGGATGGCACGGGCTTCGCCCGTGTTCGCGGGCAAGCCCGCTCCCACACGGATCTGCGCCAGCTTTTAGAAATTGAGCACGACAGTTGCACCCACAAAAGCACGAGCACACAGGCATAAAAAAACCCGGCTTGCGCCGGGTTTTTTGCGTCTCGCAAGAAGCATTACTTCTTGGAACGGCCTTTGAAGCTGTTGTCGCGAGTGTCGATGTCGATCCACTCGTCGATCTGGATGAAGTCGGCAACCGAGATCTCGGTACCGTTCGCCAGCTTGGCAGGCTTCATGACTTTGCCGGAGGTGTCACCACGAGCAGCGTTCTCGGTGTAGACAACTTTACGGCTGATGGTGGTCGGCAGCTCAACCGACACCAGACGGCCTTCGAAGAACACGGCTTCGCAGACGTCTTCCATGCCTTCTTCGATGTACGGCAGAACGGCTTCGATGTCTTCGGCGTTCAGCTCGTACATGGTGTAGTCGGTGGTGTCCATGAAGGTGTACTCGTCACCATTGATGAACGACAGGGTCGCTTCTTTGCGATCCAGAATCACGTCGTCCAGCTTGTCGTCCGCACCGTATACGGTTTCGGTCTTGTAGCCGGTCAGCAGGTTCTTCAGCTTGGTCTTCATGATCGCGCTGTTACGGCCCGACTTGGTGAACTCAGCTTTTTGAACCAGCCACGGGTCGTTGTCGATCCGCAGGACGGTACCGGGTTTCAGTTCTTTACCAGTTTTCATTACGAAGTATCCGAATCTGGATGGATTTATAAAAATCGAGGCCGCGTATCATAGCGAATTTCGGTAAAAGTGTACTAGCGCTGTGGCAAGGTCCGGCTGAGCGGCCTGTCGCGCTCCCCAAAGGCGGGCATGCTGCTGCAGTTCCGGCCAATGCTGGCGGGCCGCCCGCCAGGCCTGGCCCATGTCGAAATCCATGTTCCAGGCACGCCACAGGCCCAGCATGGCGGCATCAGCATCGTCTGACAGGCCGTGTCGATAATGCGCAAGGAACGCTTCGAGCTTTTCCCAATGGGCATTCTCGTCCTGCACATAGATGTGCCACAGCATCGGCTGCCCCGCCCACTGCGCACGCACGAACGAGTCTTCGCCACGCACGGCATTGAAATCACAGCTCCATAACAGCCGGTCGAAGTCGTCCTGGCTGACGAAAGGCATCACCTGAACGGTCAGCGCCCCACGGTTGCGCACATCACCCACCTGCAGCGGCCCCTCGCCCAACCATTGGCTGAGCCCCGCGACAATGCGCCCTTGCGGGACCAACAGGTGGCAGGCCTGGTCAGCCGTGGCCAGGGCATCAAGCCAGTTGCCCAGCTGTGGGTTTTCATAGGCAAACAGCGAGATCAGCAGCGCACCCGGCACTGGGTCTACACCAAGCCCCTGCAAAAAAGCACGGCGCGCATCCGTCGACTGCTGGAACGCATCACGCCGGGCCAGCAGCGAACCCTCGCGCAGCAAACCGCCCGTTTTCTCGGTAAAGCCCGGGAAAAAGAATACCTTGCGCAAACCGTTGGGCTGCGGCGAAGGCAACCCATGGCAACCCTCCACCCAGTCCTCGGCACTCAGGTACTCGAGGTTGAGCCAGAGCGGCGGCTGCGGGCGGGCACGCATCGCCTCGACATACGCTGTGGGCAACTGGCAGGCAAACGCGCCGATCACCACATCGGCCGGCGCCACCGGCAACCACGCTGCCAGCCAGTGGCGCACATCCACACCGTGCTGCCACTGTTGCGCCGCCGTGGCATCGGCGCCAGGGCACATGGGCGTGAAAGCGTTGAGGTCATCCACCCACAGGCGCACCGCCAGGCCGTGCTCGGCCACCAACTGCCGGGCCAGGCGCCAGGTCACGCCGATATCGCCGTAGTTGTCGACGACGCTGCAGAAGATGTCCCAGGTGGCTTTCATGCGCCCCTCCCGTGCTGGTGCAAAAACCGCGAATTCTGCGCATAAATTGGCGCTGACAAAAGCACCTGCGCAGAAAAATGCCCAAGCGCATGCGACAATGCCCCCCTACCACGCTGCCAGGAGGCTGCCATGCCGCGCCACCGTGAATTGAAGATCACCCTCAAGCCGTTGCCGTTGATCATGTGCGTTGCCTTGGGCCTGTGGCTAGGCGCCATGGCCATTGCCGTGAGCCTGTGGCTGGTCCAGCAGTTGTGGCCCCAGCAGGTGCAACCTTTGGCCCAGGTTGTAGCCCCCCACGCCTACCGACCCGCTGCAACCCCCGCGCCGACCACTGCCCAGGATGCCCAGGCCGAGATGTTCGAACGCTACAAGGACATCCTGCACAAACAGGAGCTGCAACAGGCCGCCGATGCCGCCCAAGGCAACCCGCGCAACCTCAACAACCCCAAGTGCCAGTTCTGGCTGCAGCAAAACCGTACCGCGCCCACCGAAAAAAGCCAGGCCAACGTGCTGGAGTTCTGTTACTGACCATGGACAAGCCCTACCTGCTGGCGCTGATTGTCGCCACCCTCGAGCATGACCTGGACGTGCTGACCCGCGCAGCGCAAACCGCCTACGAGGCCGCCACCGCCGAAGAGAACATCGCCGAGAACAAGTACGACACGCTGGGCCTAGAGGCCTCGTACCTGGCCACCGGCCAGGCGCGCCGCAGTGCCGAGATCCGCCAGGCGCTGGTGATCTACCAGCAGTTGCTGCTGCGTGATTACGACCCGGCGCGCGGTGTGCAGGTAAGCAACCTGGTGACCCTGGAAAATGAACATGGCGGGCAGCGCCGGCTGTTTCTCGGGCCTGAGGCAGCGGGGTTGAAGATTGGCGAGGGTGACGGGCTGGTGACGGTGATTACCCCACGATCGCCGCTGGGGCAGCAACTGCTGGGCAAGCGCGTGGATGACGAGGTGAACCTGGGCGCACAGGTATCGTTCATTGTCGATGTTGTCTGAACCGGCCTCTTCACGGGCACGCCCGCTCCCACAAGGCCCCCACTGTCTTCAGGGCTGTGATATCCCTGTGGGCGCGGGCGGGCCCACGAAAAGGCCGGCACAGGCAATAATTCTCTAAAGAGCCTGCAGGGCATCGAACCGCCCCGCCAGTCCCTGCTCGGCAAACTGCTCCACCACAAAATCGATGAACGCCCGGGTCTTGCCCGGCAACAGCTTGTGCTCGGCGAAATACAGGCTGATATGCCCATCGTCCACATACCAGTCCGGCAACACCCGCAGCAGGCGCCCGGCCAGCAAGTAGGGCACGGCAAACGGCAGGCTTACCAGGGCAATGCCCAGCCCCTGCTCGGCCACCGCGCACGCCGCATCCGAATCGCTCATGGTCATCGCCTGGCGCAATTGCAACGGCTGCTGCGCCTGCCAACGGCTGGTCAACGGCCACGAGCGCACCCGCCCGGTCTGCGGTGACCGCACCAGGATACCGTCATGGCGTTGCAGCACCTGCGGGTCTTCTATCGGCGCGTGCCGCTGCAGATAGGCCGGCGCCGCTACCAACACCCGGTGCGCCGGGGTCAGCTTGCGCGCCACCACCCCCGGCGGCAGTTCGAAACCACCGCCAATCGCTGCATCGAAGCCCTGGCCGATCAGGTCCACCTGGCGGTTGTCGAAATGCCAATCCGGGGTAATCGCCGGGTATCGGCGCAAGAATTCCCCCAGCAACGGCAGCACGTACAAACGCCCGAACACCGTGCCCATGCTCACCCGTAACGACCCGGCCGGCTGGCCTTCTGCACTGGATCAGTAGGCAATCGAGCGCCGATACTGTGCCCATCCAAGGCATTTCGGCCTGGCTTCCCGCAGGAGAACAGCATGTCCAAGCAACTTACACTCGAAGGCAAAGTGGCCCTGGTTCAGGGCGGTTCCCGAGGCATTGGCGCAGCCATCGTACGGCGCCTGGCCCGCGAAGGCGCGCAAGTGGCCTTCACCTATGTCAGCTCTGCCGGCCCGGCTGAGGAACTGGCTCGGGAAATTACCGAGAACGGCGGCAAAGCCTTGGCCCTGCGGGCTGACAGCGCTGATGCCGCGGCCGTGCAACTGGCGGTGGATGACACCGTGAAGGCCTTGGGCCGGCTGGATATCCTGGTCAACAACGCCGGTGTGCTGGCAGTGGCCCCGGTGACGGAGTTCGACCTGGCCGACTTCGATCGCATGCTGGCCGTGAACGTACGCAGCGTGTTCGTCGCCAGCCAGGCCGCGGCACGCTATATGGGCCAGGGCGGTCGTATCATCAACATTGGCAGCACCAACGCCGAGCGCATGCCGTTTGCCGGTGGTGCACCGTACGCCATGAGCAAGTCGGCACTGGTTGGCCTGACCCGCGGCATGGCCCGCGACCTCGGGCCGCAGGGCATTACCGTGAACAACGTGCAGCCCGGCCCGGTGGACACCGATATGAACCCGGCCAGTGGCGAGTTTGCCGAGAGCCTGATTCCGCTGATGGCCATTGGGCGATATGGCGAGCCGGAGGAGATTGCCAGCTTCGTGGCTTACCTGGCAGGGCCTGAAGCCGGGTATATCACCGGGGCCAGCCTGACGGTGGATGGTGGGTTTGCAGCCTGATTGAAAGGTTGCCTGTGCCGCGACAACTCCGGCACAGGCTTAGCCTTTCTTTGCCCCCAGGCACTGTTCCATCACGTCCAGAAAAGCCCGGGCCGCCGGCGTGGGGCTGGACGACCACACCGCATACAAGTGCCGCACCGGTGCATCCACCAACCGCGCCACGGCCACCCCTTCGATGCCCTGAGCCACCCGCTCGGGCACCAGGCCGACGGCCATGCCCCGCTGCACGAATTTCTCTACCAGACGAACATGCCCGATCTCGAACTGCACCCTGCGCTGCAACCCCACCGCCTGAAACGCCTCGTCGGTCTGGCGTCGCGCCCCAGTGCCTTCGGGGAAGTCCACCAACACTTCGCCTGCCAGGTCAGCCAGCGCCAGCTGTGCCCTGCCCGCCAGGCGATGCGCCAACGGCAACACCGCCACCAGTTCTTCCCTGGCCAGCAACCGATGCTGCACCCCCTGCACTACTTCGCCTTGCCACAGCCCGATAAAGCCCACGTCCAGGCGCCGCTCGAGCACATCAGCGATCAGCAATTCGCTCTTGGCCGTGAGCCAGCGCACATCCACATCCGGATAACGACCGTGGAACACCGCCAACAGGTCGACCAGGTCCAGCGCGGTGAGCGAGCTGATTTCACCAATCGCCAGCCGCCCGCGCACCTGGCCGCAGGCCGCCGCCACGTCATCGGCAATGCGCCGGGCCGCCTCCACCGCTGGCCGTGCGCTGAGTACAAAGGCTTCCCCCGCAGGTGTCAGGCGTACCCGTCGCGAACTACGCTCGAACAGGCTCACCCCCAGCTGCGTCTCCAGCCGCGCCACCTGATGGCTAAGGGCCGACTGCACCACATGGCAGCGCTGCGCCGCGCGAGTAAAACTGCCGGTGTCGGCCACAGCAAGGGCATATTCGAGCTGCTTGAGGTTCATCGATCTATCTGCTTTCAAGATGAATAGGTTGAAAACTATACATTGGTGTCATGCCTAGTACTTGCTGATAATCATCACCACACACGACTGCCCCCACGAGAATTGTATGCACACCCCCACTCTCAGCCGCGCCTTGATCCTGCTGATGGCCACCGCCACAGGCCTGGCCGTGGCCAGCAACTACTACGCCCAACCGCTGCTGCACAGCATCGCCCAGCAGTTTGGCTTGAGCACCGCCAGTGCCGGCAGTATCGTGATTGCCGCGCAGCTCAGCTATGGCGCCGGCCTGTTGCTGCTGGCACCGCTGGGCGACCTGTTCGAGCAGCGCCGGCTAATTACCGTGATGACCGTTGTCTCCACCTTGGGCCTGGTCATCAGCGCCTGCGCACCCAGCCTGCCCTGGCTGCTATTCGGCACGGCGCTGACCGGGCTTTTCTCGGTGGTGGCACAGATCCTCGTGCCGATGGCAGCAACCCTGAGCGAGCCCCATCAGCGTGGGCGCGCGGTTGGCACACTGATGAGCGGCCTGCTGCTGGGCATCCTGCTGGCACGTACTGCTGCCGGCTTCATGGCCGAGCTGGGTGGCTGGCGCAGTATCTACGTGCTGGCCGCAGTGCTGATGGCAGTTACCGCCGTGGCGCTGTATCGCAGCCTGCCACAGCACCACAGCCACGCCGGGCTGAAATACCCGGCGCTGATCGGCTCCGTGTTCCGTCTGTTCATCGAAGAGCCCGTGCTGCGCCTGCGCTCGTTGCTCGGTCTGTTGGCATTCAGCCTGTTCGCCCTGTTCTGGACACCTCTGGCGTTTCTGCTGGCGAAAGGCCCCTACCACTATTCGGATGCAGTCATCGGCCTGTTCGGCCTGGCCGGTGCGGCGGGTGCGTTGTCGGCCAACTGGGCCGGGCGCCTGGCAGACCGCGGCAAGGGCGCGCTGGGTACCACCGTGGGCCTGGTGGTGTTGCTGCTGTCGTGGGTGCCGCTGGGGTTTGCCGAACAGTCCCTGCTCGCCTTGCTGCTGGGGGTGCTAATGCTCGACCTGGCAGTACAGCTGGTGCATGTGAGCAACCAGAACGCAGTGATCGCCCTGCGGCCCGAGGCACGTACGCGGCTGAATGCCGGTTATATCACCTGCTACTTCATTGGCGGGGCGCTTGGGTCGTTGCTGGGCACGCAGTTGTTCCAGCGCCAGGGCTGGATGGGGATTGTGGTGGCCGGCCTGGTGATTGGCGGGCTGGGGTTGCTGGTGTGGGGCCTGGCCGAGCGTAAGCGCAAGAACACCTTGCAAGTAGCCTGATAAATGGCCACTGGATTCTTCGCGGGCACGCCCGCTCCCACAGGTGCCTCACAAACCTCAGGGCAGTGATACACCTGCGGGCGTGCCCGCGAAGAGGCCACTAGCTACGGCGACAAAGTACCGCACTACCCTCCGTCGCAATGCCGTTGACTTGCCTGCCGGGGCAGCGCTCATTAAGCGCTGGAATGCCCTTTCCCTGACAGGATGAATTTATGACAAGACTCACGGTACAGTCCGGCGATTTCTTGCAAGGTGAAGGCGAGTATCGCAATGGATCGCTCACACTCAAGACCGCGCGCAGCCCCTCACCCGGTGAGCGGATTTCCTTGGCACGCATCAGCGACTTGCGGCTGGCCAGCCTGGAAACCAACCGCAGCCTTGGCAGCGCCTTGGGCTGGGGCATGGCCGGCGCCCTGGTGGCAGGGCCAGTAGGGCTGCTGGCCGGGCTGTGGTTGGGTGGCAAGGAAGAAGAAGCGACCTTTCTGGCCACCTTCAAGGATGGACGCAAGCTGATGGCCATTACCGATGGCAAGACTTGGTCGAAGATCGATGACAACTGGCGGCAGCACAAGCGGTCGATCAGGACAGGCTGACTGAATACGCTGGGCCTGGATCGTTTTATGTAGAGGGCGGCTGGTAAGATGCCGCCTTTTTCATGGCCTGTGCCGGCCTCTTCGCGGGTAAACCCGCTTCTACAGGGGTATCACCAACTCGTGCATCACCTCCTGGTGTTTCACCAACCGGTGTATCACCACCCGGTGCATCACCAACTGGTGTATCGCCACCCGGTGTTTCACCAACCGGTGTAGGAGCGGGTTTACCCGCGAAAGGGCCGGCACAGGTATCGCGCATCCAGGAGCCCCACCGCATGCCCCCGCATCACCCCCGCCTGCCCCTGAGCCTGCTCAGCCTGGGCCTGGCCCTGCAGTGCCCCTCTGTGTTTGCCGAAGACAGCGTGATGCTGGCCCCGTTGCAGGTCTCCGACACATACGCCAATGATGGCTACCAGGCACGCCAGGCCGCGGTGGGCGGCTTCCAGCCCGCGCCACTGCTCGACACCCCCGCCTCCGTCAGCGTGTTCAGCCAGCAGTTGCTGGAAGACCGCCAGGTACGCAAGCTTAGCGAAGTGTTGCAAAGCGATGCCTCGGTCGGCGAAAGCTATGCCCCCATCGGCTACTACGAAAACTTCAATGTGCGCGGCTTCGAGCTGAACGCCGCCAGTAGCTATCGCATCAATGGCCAGACCATAGCCGGGGAGCAGAACGTAGCCCTGGAGAACAAGCAGCAGGTGGAATTGCTCAAGGGCCTGTCCGGGCTGCAGACCGGCGTGTCGGAGCCTGGCGGCTTGATCAACTATGTGACCAAGCGCGCCGAAGACATACGCAGCGTCACGGTATCGACCAACGAACAGGGCGAACGTTATCTGGCCACCGACCTTGGCGGCTGGTTCGGCAGCGAAAAGCAGTTCGGCCTGCGCGCCAACCTGGCCCATGAAGACATCCGCACCTACGTCGACCACGCTGACGGCAAGCGCGACTTCGCCTCGCTGGCATTCGACTGGCAGATCAACCCGGATGCCACCCTGCAGCTGGATGCCGAGTACCAGCATCGCGAACAGGCGTCGGTGCCGGGTTACCAACTGCTCGGAGGCACTGAAGTGCCCCACGGCATCGACCCGGAAGACCGCCTGGCCTACCAACATTGGGCAAAGCCCGTGCAGAACGACTCGCTGAACCTGGGCGGGCGCTTCGAATACCGCTTCAACGATACCTGGACGGGCACCGTGAGCGCCTCTCGCAGCAAAGTGGTGATCGACGACTACAGCGCGTTTGCCTGGGGTTCGAGCGAGGGGGCGTTTTTCGGCAGCAATGGTGACTACGACATCTATGACTTCCGCAGCCCCGACGATACCCGCCGTACAGACGAGGCGCAGGCCATGCTCAACGGGCACTTCGATGCCCTGAGCGTGGGGCACGAGCTGACCGTGGGTACCAGTGCGCAGCGACGCACACTGGATCAGCGCCCGTACTACAACGAGTGGCTTGGGACCGGCAACATCCATACCGACGCCCCGGACCTCGATCCATCCGACAAACCCGTCGGCGCCAGCGAACGCCGGCTGGACAGCCGCCAGTACGGTTTGTTCGTCAGCGACCGCATCAGCTTCAACGAACAATGGCAGACCGTGCTGGGCGCCCGTGAAGTGCGCCTGGATGAAAAGACCTGGGACGAGAACGGCGTAGCCGGGCGCCATACCCGCCAATACGAGCTGCTGCCCAACGCTGCGCTTATCTACAAACCGCAGCCGAACACCACGGTATACGCCAGCTACGCCAAGGGCCTTTCTGCCGGAGGCACGGCCCCTTGGTTCGCCAGCAATGCAGCTGAGATCCTCGCGCCCACCACCTCCCGCCAACTGGAACTGGGCCTCAAGCACGACTGGCAAGGCCTGAGCCTGAGTGCCGCCCTGTTCCAGATCCGCCAGGCTTACCAGTACGCGCGCCCGGACGGCACCGGCAACTTCACCTACGTGCAGCAAGGCCAGCAGAAGAATACCGGCCTGGAACTGGGCGCCAGCGGCCGGGTGACCCCGAACCTGCAGGTACAGGCCAGTGCGGCAGCCATTCGGGCGCGGGTGCAGAACAGCGGTACCGAAGCCTATGAAGGGCACCAGGCGATCAACGTGCCTAAATTCCGGGCGGCGCTGCATGCGGAATATACCCTGCCGGTTCCGGGGCTGGCGCTGCTGGGCGGGGCGCGGTATAGCGCCAGCAAGTATGCGAGCCAGGCGGGCAATGTGGAGGTTGGCGGGTATACCGTGTTCGACCTTGGCAGCCGCTACAGTACCCGTGTTGCCGGGTATGACACGGTGCTGCGGCTGACGGTGGATAACGTGCTGGACAAGCGTTACTGGCGCGATGTGGGCGATTACCTGGGGGATAACTACCTGTTCCAGGGGGCACCGCGTACCGCTCGGCTTTCGGCTTCGATCAGCTTCTAGATTGCCGGGGCCGCTCTGCGGCCCTTTCGCGACACAAGGCCGCTCCCACAGGTGTGGACTGCTCCCAAGGGTTGGATTGGTGTCCAACTTCTTGGGGGCAGTCCAGGTGTACCCCGATTGCCTGTGGGAGCGGCCTTGTGTCGCGATGGGCTGCGCAGCAGCCCCAATGGCCTTGAAAACAAAAAGCCCCCGTGCTTTTCAGCGCGGGGGCTTTTTGTAGAATGTGGCGGTGAAGAAGGGATTTGAACCCTTGATACGATTTCTCGTATACACACTTTCCAGGCGTGCTCCTTCGACCACTCGGACACTTCACCGTTTCTCTTCAAGCCTTGCGGCCCGTCGAGGTGCGCTAATTTAGTGAAAGACGTTTCCTTTGGCAAGCATTTTTTTCAATTTTTTCATGTATTTGCACTTGGGCTGCCGTGAGCACTGACCGACCAGTCAGCCTTGCTGCTTTACCTCGCCCCTGGCGCTGGGTAACGTCGTCGCCACGCCAACAAAAGGACTCTGCCATGAGCGAGCTGATTACCTACCACGCCGAAGACGGCATCGCCACCCTTACCCTGAACAACGGCAAGGTCAATGCCATCTCGCCGGACGTCATCACTGCCTTCAATGCAGCGCTGGACCGCGCTACCGAGGAGCGTGCAGTAGTGATCATCACCGGGCAGCCGGGCATTCTGTCGGGCGGTTACGACCTCAAGGTGATGACCCGCGGCCCCCAAGAGGCCATCAGCCTCGTCACCGCCGGTTCCACCCTCGCCCGCCGGCTGCTGTCGCACCCGTTCCCGGTGGTGGTGGCCTGTCCCGGCAATGCCGTGGCCAAGGGCGCCTTCCTGCTGCTGTCGGCCGACTACCGCATTGGCGTCGAAGGGCCGTACAAGGTATGCCTGAACGAAGTGCAGATCGGCATGACCATGCACCACGCCGGCATTGAACTGGCCCGCGACCGCCTGCGCCGCTCGGCCTTCCACCGCTCGGTGATCAATGCCGAAGTGTTTGACCCGCAGGGTGCCGTGGATGCCGGCTTCCTCGACAAGGTGGTGCCGGCCGAGCAGTTGCAGGAAACGGCAATGGCCGCAGCGCGGGAGCTGAAGAAGCTGAACATGCTGGCGCACAAGAACACCAAGCTGAAAGTGCGCAAAGGGCTGCTGGAGGCGCTGGACAAGGCAATCGAGCTGGATCAGCAGCATATGGGCTAGCCGCACGGGCCCTTTCGCGTGTAAATCCGCAGTTCAACGGGCATGCGTAACCTGTGTAGGAGCGGGTTCACCCGCGAAAGGGCCGGAACAGTCATGCAGCCAGGTTTGCCCCAGCCAGTGTACACCCGTACACTGAAAGGCGAATGTCTGGTGTGAGTCGTACTATGCTTTATTCATTGCGTATGTTTCTGCTGGCGCTGCATTTTCTGGCCGCTGGCGCCGTGGGCCTGATCATTGGTCTGTGCCGCCCCTTCAACCCTGACAACAGCCGCGTTTTCGCCCGGCTCTACAGTTTGCCGGCCACCTGGCTGATGCGCATCAAGGTAAAGGCCGAAGTCGGCCCATTGTGGGACCACCCGCCCGGCTGTGTGATCGTGGCCAACCACCAGTCCAACTTCGATCTGTTCGTGCTGGGCCAAGTGGTGCCGCAGCGCACCGTCGCCATCGGCAAGAAGAGCCTGGGCTGGATCCCGCTGTTCGGCCAACTGTTCTGGCTGGGCGGCAACGTGCTGGTCGACCGCAAGAATGCCTATCAGGCGCGCAGGGCCATACAGAAGACCACCCGGGTTCTGCAGGACGACACCTCGATCTGGATTTTCCCCGAAGGCACCCGCAATCCCGGCGAGCACTTGCTGGCGTTCAAGAAAGGCGCGTTTCACATGGCCATCGAGGCCGGTGTACCGATCGTGCCGGTCTGCGTCAGCCGCTATGCAAGGCGCCTGAGCCTGAACAGCTGGCGCCAGCGCACGGTGATTGTGCGCTCGCTGCCGCCCATTGCCACGACGGGCATGACGCTGCAGGACCTGCCAGCGCTGATCGAGCAATGCCGTGGGCAAATGCAGCAGTGCATTGACCGCATGGAAAAAGAACTGGCCTGATCCGGGGTTGCTCTGGAGCCGGGTACAGCCCAAGCTGTATCCGTGTTCAAACGAATAAGCGGACAACCATGGGTCGAGTCGTGGCATCGGCGGTGTACAGCGCCGGCAGGAAGGTCACCAACATCAGCATCGACGAAGGCAGCGAGTGGGCGCGCAAGCCGGGGCATTTCGTGTGGATCGGCCTGGAAGAGCCCAATGCCGAAGAGCTGGCGAACCTGCAGTCCCAGTTCAACCTGCACGAACTGGCCATCGAAGATGCCCTGGAAAAACACAGCCGGCCCAAGCTGGAAACCTTCGGTGACGCGTTGTTCATCGTCACCTATTCGCCAGTGCGCCACGAAGGCAAACTGGAATTCATCGAAACCCATATCTTCGCGGGCAACGGCTACATCATCACCTGCCGCAACGGCCACTCCAAATCCTACGCCATGGTCCGCCAGCGCTGCGAGGCTCGGCCCCTGCTGCTGGAACATGGCGAAGACTTCGTGCTGTACGCCCTGCTCGACTTCGTCACCGAGAACTACCAACCGGTCAGCGAGGCCATTCATGGCGAGATCGAAGCGCTGGAGGAAAGCGTACTGGGCGGCTCGCTGCGGGAAGACGACATCCGCCGTCTGCACAGCCTGCGCCGCGACATCCTGCGCCTGCGCCGCTACGTGGCACCTCTGGTTGAAGTGAGCGAAGAACTGCAGCGCCTGAGCTTCCCGTTCATCGACAAGAACATGCGCCCGTACTTTCGTGATGTGCAAATTCACGTGACGCGACAGATGGAAGACTTGGCCGGCATCCGCGACATTGCCAGCCAGACGATCGAGATCGGCATGCTGCTGGAGTCGTCACGGCAAAGCATCGTGCAGCGCAAATTCGCAGCCTGGGCGGCGATTCTGGCATTCCCTACGGCCATTGCCGGGGTTTATGGGATGAACTTCCAGAACATGCCAGAGCTGAGCTGGCACTACGGTTACTTCGCGGTACTGGGGGTGATTGCGACGGGGTGTGCCGGGTTGTATGCCAGCTTCAAGAAATCGGGTTGGCTTTGATGGCCTCTTCGCGGGCGTGCCCGCGAAGGGTTGCCACCGATTAAGCGGCGCTGTCGCTGGCCTTTGACGGCTGCTGGATAAACCGCAACATCCACTCCCCTACCAAATCCCCCTGGTGCTCGGTGGTCAGGCTGGCGACAGCCTTGTGATACACCTCGTCACCCAGGTATTCCTGCCGCGCATCGAGCAGTGCGCGGGAGTAGTCATGCACGAATTCCGGGTGGCCCTGGAAGCACAGCACCTGGTCGCGAATGTGATACGCCGCATTCGGGCAGAAATCGCTGGAGGCGATCACCGTAGCGCCTTCCGGCAGTTCGGTCACCTGGTCCTGGTGACTGATCAGCAAGGTCAGCTCCGACACCTCCGGGTCCATCCACGGCGCATGCGCCGCCAACGAGTAGCGATGAATACCCACGCCCCAGCCTTGCTCAGCCCGCTCGGCCTTGCCACCCAGGGTCAAGGCCAGCAACTGGTGGCCAAAACACACACCCAGCAGCTTTTCACCGCGCTCGTACAGCTTGAGCAGGTAGGCCTTTAGCGTCTGGATCCACGGGTCGGTACCGAACGAATCGGCCTTGCTGCCCGTCACAAGGTAGGCATCGAACTTTTCACTGTCGGCGGGATAGTCGCCGTGCATCACGTTGTACACAGAAAATTCGGCGGCAATCGGCTGACGCGAGAAGAGCTGCTCGAACATCCTGCCGTAGCCCTGATATTGCGCCGTCAACTCCGGTCGCAGGACATCGGTTTCAAGGATGCAGATGCGTAACGACATAGGGGTAGTCCTGAACGACATGGGTGGGAATCTGCTGTAGAGACTGCCGCGAAAGGCACGTACAAGCAAGTAGGCTGCACTGACGAACGGTCACATTTCGTCGGCGCCTGCCGGGTATTGGCGCCACTGTCTAGATAGAGCGTGCCAGCTAGATAGCACTTAGCCTCATAGCCAAAGGAATGGTTTTAGTGAACGGTTAGAACAAAGGGTTCTCAAATATGGATAACGCACACCCTACTGTTGAAGGTATATCCACTTTCAAGAGGCAAGCAGTCCGGCGCCATGCAACGCCGCTGCGATCGACCCGAAGCGCGACAAGGAAGCCAACGGGTATTCAGGAATAACAACAAGAAGGCGGTCCGCCATGTTCAGACAATCGAAAATTCGCCAAGCTGGGCTCATTTTATTTGCCACCACGTTGCTGTTGATCTTGCCGAACCTGACACGTTTGTTTGGCTGACTGCGGCGGTGGCGCCAACGGGCAACGCACAGGTAACCTGCTGGCCTTGATGGTCGGAGATTGCCTATGCGCCACTGCCTTGCCCTGCTAGCGTTGGTCCTGAGCCTGCCATTGTCGGCGGCGCAACTGCACCTTGAACTGGGCGCTACAACGCGCCAGTGGAGCAGCGTCGAACTGCTTGGCCACCCTGAGGCCCAGGACATCAGTATCGAGCAGGACGTATCCTACAAACGCCCCATGCACTATCGGGCGGTGCCGCTGGCCACGCTGCTGGAAGGGGTGAGCGCCCGCGATCACCTGCAGGCCGTGGCGCTGGATGGCTTTGCCGCCGAAATGCCCGCTGCGCAATTGCTGCAGCCAGGTCCAGCACGGGCCTGGTTGGCCGTGGAAGACCCAGGCAAGCCGTGGCCGCCACTGGGTCAAGGCAAGCCAAGTGCCGGGCCGTTCTACCTGGTATGGACTGCGCCGCAGGCCAGCGGGATCCGCCCTGAACAGTGGCCATTCCAGATCGCCACCCTTCGCAAGCTGGCCCCGGTGGATCAGCGGTTTCCTGCGCTGCTACCCGACCCGATGCTGCCGACCGACAGCCCGGTGCGTCAGGGCTTTGCCCTGTTCCGGCAGAATTGCCTGGTATGTCACCGGTTGAACGGTGCGGGAGATGGGCAGGTGGGGCCGGACTTGAATGTGCCGTATAACCCGACCGAGTATTTTCAGCCGGTTTATTTACGCAAGTTGATACGCGACCCGCAAAGCCTGCGGCGGTGGCCGCAGGCGAAGATGCCGGGGTTTGCCGAAAGTGTGTTGAGTGAACAGGAACTGGATGCGCTAGTGGCCTATTTGGGGCACATGGCAGCGCGTAAGCCTTGAGGGCCTCTTCGCGGGTTAACCCGCGAAGGGGCCAACACAAAACTGTCAGGCCGTGAGCCGTTCGTGCTTGACGCCCCACCCTTCCACCTCCCCCCCATACGGTGTCACCAACTGCTCGAAGGCCTCTTCAAAGTCGCCAATCCCGCCATGGGTGGCGTACATGACCTTGCTCAGTTCCAGGTGCCAGGCACCGTCGCCCAGCTCCTTCACCTGGGCATTGAGCGATTCCCCGCGAAACTGCCCGGCTGCACGACGGGCCCCTGCTTCGTCCGGGAATACGGCATAGAACTCGATAGGGTGGATCTGGGTGAAGTCGAAACCGCCTGCTTTCATCTGGCGCAGGACGTTGCTGCTGATATCGTCGTTCTGGCTGCTCATGAATCGTCCTCCTGAATAAAGCAATGGATAGACTTTCCGTGCACTACGCACCTGCCGGCAACGGCCGGGCAGTTCGAGCTGATGCAAGACGCGAATTATTGAGGCGGCGCCAACCCACAGAACAGGTAGGCCCTCCACCAGCGTAGCGCCTGCCAAGGCACCACGCAAACGTGTGGTTCAGGGTACTTCGTGAATGCTGGTGATGGTCACACCGCTATGCTCTTTGAGCCAGCGTGCGGTCGGGGAGATGATACGGTCCTGGAAGTCGTTGAGGTCCAGCTCGTCCATCACCGGAAACAGGTGTGAGCGGATGGCCCGCGCAACGTCTTCCTCGCTGGGGCAATGCTCGGCATGCAACAGCAATGTGGACGGTTCGCCCTTCTGGTCGGCAAAAATGACTTCCCACTCTTTCATTGAACGGACCCTCTCAGTCAACGAACACCAGGTGTGTGATGCCTGAATAACTGACCTTGGGGCGGGGATAATGTTCAGTCCGGGAAAATTGTGCGGGGCCCATTCGCAGGCTTGCCCGCGCCCACAGGGCCAGCACGAGGTTCGAACCCTGTGCAAGCCTGTGGAAGCGGGCAAGCCCGTGAATGGGCCGCAACGCGGCCCCGGTTTACTTCGGTGTGCCGTGCACTACGCCAGCGGTGTTATCCAGCAGGCTCTTGGTCGCCGTCTGGATATACGCTTCCAGCTTCTTGAGCATTTCCGGCTGGTCCGGGCTTTCGATCAGTTCGGCCTTGAACTCGCTGCCCAACTGGTAGCGGTACATCCGCGGGCTCATGTCCTTGGACTCGATCAGGATACGGTCACCCTGCACCAGCCCGACAATCTGCTCGCTGCCCGACGGTTTGATCATGCCCACGCCTTGGTCACCCTCGGGCAGGTTGAGCAGGTCGCGCCCCCAGCACTGGTGGCGAGCCTTGCCACCCAGGCGGCCCATGATGGTCGGCACGATGTCGACCTGGGTACCCACGGTGTGGTTCACCGCACCGAACTTCTCCTGAATGCCGGGGGCAATCAGCAACAGCGGCACGTTGAAGCGGCCCAGGTCCAGCTCGGTAACCTGCTGGTGGTTGCCAAAGCCATGGTCACCGACGATGACGAACAGGGTGTCCTTGAAGTAAGGCTCCTTACGCGCCTTCTCGAAGAACTGGCCCAGCGCCCAGTCCGAATAACGCATGGCGGTCAGGTGCTCGTCCAGACGGCCCTGGCCGGTAACCTTCTCTACCGGCAAGTCCTTCGGCAGGGCATACGGCGTGTGGTTGGACAGCGTCTGCAGCAGCGCGTAGATCGGCTTCTTGCCATCATGCCTGGCCAGCTCTTCGTTGCCGCGGTCGAACATGTCCTGGTCGGACACGCCCCAGGTCGGGTCGGAGAACACCGGGTTGACGAAGTCGTTACGGCCGATGAAGGTGGTCATCCCCTGGTTGCCGAAGAACCCGGACTGGTTGTCCCAGGCAAAGTCGCCGTTGTAGACGTACACGTCGTCGTAGTCACGGGCGCTGAGCAGGGCCGGCAGGCCCGACAGCTTATGGCCGCCTTCCGGGGTCTGCATCAGGTATTCGAAACCTGGCAGGTTGGGGAAGCAGGCCATGGTGGCGAACATGCCCTGGTGGGTATGGGTGCCGTTGGAGAAGAAGCGGTCGAACAGCAGGCCTTCTTTGGCCAGCTTGTCGAAGTACGGGGTGATGTTGTTGGGGCTGCCCAGCGCACCTACCGAGTGGCCGGCGAAGCTTTCCATCAGGATCACCACCACGTTCTTGATCGGCAGGGTACGGTCAGCTGGCGGCACAAAGTCGCGGCGGATGGCGGCTTCGTCGGCGTCGACCAGTGTATCGTGGGCGGTCAGCAGTTGCTCACGCACACTTTGCGTGGCCACGTCCTGCTGCAGGACTGGCTTCCAGATGTTGGCACGGTCCTCGCCAAAGCGGCTCTTGGCGGCGTCGATCAGGGTCAGGGTGCCGTTCAGGCCCAGCTGGTTGACGAAGTTGGAGTCAGTGGTAAAGGCATCACCCCAGCGCATCGGTGGGCCCTGGCGCAGGGTGCCACGGGCAGCGGCCACGGCCACCAGCAAGATCACCATGAATACCGCCAGGCGCTTGTACCACGGGGCAACGCGGTGCAGGCCTTCGGCGCGGGTAGCGCGATCGATACCTTTGAACAGCAGGCTCAGCAGCCAGGTACCGAAGGCCCAGGCCAGCAGGTAGCGGACCACCGGGAAACCGTACCAGAGCATGCTCATGACGGTTTTCGGGTCTTCCTTGATGTACTGGAACACCAGGCCGTTGAGGCGCTGGTGGAACTCGCGGTAGAAGTCCATTTCCATCAGGCCGAGGAACATCACCACGCTCGAAGCGAGGGTCAGCCAGAAACGGAACACGCCACGCCGGGCCATGGCCCAGGGGCTGAGCATGGCCAGCAGCAGGGGGATGCTGATGTACACCACCACCCGCAGGTCGAAGCGCAAGCCGTTGAGGAAGCCTTCGGCGACCGTCGAATAAGGGGTATCGCCGACCATGTCGTTGTTGTAGGCCAGCAGCGCCAGGCGCACCAGGCTGAGCATCAGCATGATCACCAGGCCACTGAGCAGCGTGTAGGCCAGGTGGGATTTCAGGGTCGGCGAAAATGACGTTCGCGCGCCCTGTTGCTTCAAGGCGTCGGAGTTAGCCATGAATAGGAAGGTCCTAGGATTGCGGTTTGCGAAGAGGCGATGGCGCTAGGCCAACGCAGCATTATGCGGGTGCGGATTCTCTTTAAACCAATGTGAAAATTTTGTCACGGCCCCATTACTGGCTATGTCAGTACCGCGCCTAGAGCCGCACATTTCCCCGCGGCCCGGCAATCGCCCAGATCACCAGCCCCACCACCGGCAGCAAGGCGATCAACAAGATCCACAACACCTTGATGCCCACCTCGCTGCCACTCTTGATCACGTTGAGAATGGCCCAGATATCCAGCGCCAGAATGATCAGCCCGACCAGGCTGTTGAAGGTAGATCCCATATCTGAATTCCTGTCCAGAGGCTTTGCTGCACAGCATAGTCAGCTATCGCGCCAATAGAAGGGAATCCTTGGCGGATGTCGCAGGTCCCTCGGTAGACTGACTGCATTCACTGATTCGAGGTTCGCATGCCGCCCACCCACAGCCAAAGCGCCGCCCCATCTTCACTGCTGCAGGCCTGGCGCCAGCAGGTTACCGATACTCCCTGGCTCAGCGCCGGCCTTGGGCTGAGCCTGCTGGCGGTGTGCGTGCTGCTGGCCGCCAGCCTCTGGAACGCGGTGAACGGCGACCATGCCGACAACCTGCACCTGGCCATGCTGGGCGGGTTGTCCGGCTTTGGCGCCACCGCACTGGGCGCCGTGCTGGCGGTAGTACTGCGCGATGTCAACGCGCGTACCCAGGATGTGATGCTGGGCTTTGCTGCCGGCATGATGCTGGCCGCCAGCTCGTTTTCGCTGATTCTGCCGGGCCTGGAGGCTGCCCGCGAGATCACGGGCAACGGCCCGGCCGCTGCGTTTACCGTGGTGCTGGGCATGGGCCTGGGTGTGCTGCTGATGCTGGGCCTGGACCGCTTCACCCCGCATGAACACGAAAGCACCGGCCCGTGCGGGCCCGAAGCCGAGCGCATCAGCCGGGTGTGGCTGTTCGTGCTGGCGATCACCCTGCACAACCTGCCTGAAGGCATGGCGATTGGCGTGAGCTTTGCCAATGGTGACATGAACATCGGCCTACCGCTGACCAGTGCCATCGCCATCCAGGACATCCCCGAGGGGCTGGCCGTGGCACTGGCCTTGCGCGCCACCGGGCTTTCTAACCTGAAGGCCGCGTTGGTGGCGATAGGGTCGGGCCTGATGGAGCCGCTAGGAGCGGTGATCGGGCTGGGTATTTCTACCGGCTTTGCCCTCGCCTACCCGATCAGCATGGGGCTGGCGGCGGGGGCGATGATCTTTGTGGTCAGCCACGAGGTGATCCCCGAAACCCACCGCAACGGGCACCAGACAGCGGCGACCTTGGGGTTGATGGGCGGGTTTGCGGTGATGATGTTTCTCGATACCGCGCTGGGCTGAGGCTGAACACCGGCCTGTGGGAGCGGCCTTGTGTCGCGAAAGGGCCGCGAAGCGGCCCCGGCATTATTTGCATCGACGCTGAAATCCCGGGGCTGCTGTGCAGCCCTTTCGCGACACAAGGCCGCTCCCACAGGGACTGCGCCAGGCTTTAGATGTGGACGGCGACTTTCAGGGCTTCCAGCGCCGGTTCGACCTTGATGCCCAGCGCTGCCCCCAGTTCCATTACCCGTGCCAGGTCCTGCTGCCCCACCATGACCATCTGCAGCTCGTCATCGAGCAACTGGCTGAAGTTGAGCAGCACATAACCACCCGCCTCCTTGTTCAGCGCGCCCATCTGTACCTGGATACGGTTGAGCGCGGTCAGTGGCTCGGTACGGGCCAGTTGCTTGGGCTTGAGGGTAAACGGCACGCTGTTGTCGAACGAGTCGCTGATCTGCTGGAACAGCTCCTGATAGCTGTCGGCCTGGAACACCACGGTATCCGGCAGGCTGCCCAGCACCACCCATTCGCCCAAAGGAATCGGGAAAGTGTCGTCGTAGTTGATGTCGGGGTTGGCGGCCAGAAAGGCGACAGGGTCGGCGTAGGCTTGGGCGGCCTCGTCGGCGATACGCTCGATGTCTGCCTCACGCATGCAGCCGGCGCCAATGAGGCTGATGAATTCGAGCAACTGAGTTTTCATGAAAGGGGGCCTGCGACGGGTGAAAAGTCGCCAAGGATAGCCGCAAATGCCCCCCGGCGGTTAGCCGGCCAGCGCTTGCAAGCGCGCGGCGGTGTCTGCTGCGCCCATGGTTTGCGCCGCCATCAGGGCAGTGATGCCGCGGGCATCCTGGTGCGCCGGGTTGGCCCCTTGTGCCAGCAGGTAGTCGAGGATTTCGCTGCGATTGAACATGGCCGCCAACATCAGCGCGGTGCGACCGTCCTGCGCGGCGGCATCCACCGGCACGCCATGCTCCACCAGCAGGCGAATCATCGCCAGGTCCCCTTTGAACGCAGCACCGGCAATCGGCAGCTGGCCGTTGTCGTTGGCAATCAGCGGATCGGCACCTTGCGCCAGCAGCACCCGCACCGCCTCGTGGTGGCCGTGGTAGCTGGCCAGCATCAGCAAGGTATCGCCCTTGTGATTACGCAGGTTGGCCGGCAGGCCGCTGGCAAGCAGGCGCCCGAGCATGTCGGCGTCGCCCTGACGGGCACGTTCGAACACCTGCTCGGCGAACGCAGCGGTTTCGTCGTCGGTCATTGTGGCAGGTGCGGCTTGGCTGGACATAGGGAACCTCCTGGCATAATTGATGGCCCAAGTGTTCGTCAGGCATGCCATTGCGGTCAAAGGTTCAGATTCTATAAGGCCGATAGGCAAACCCTGACCCGTGCAAAATGCACTGTGCAAAATGCACGACCGTGCAGCCTGCACGATGCCGCTTCTGCAAATTCACCGTAACCGACTGTATTTACTAGGTTTTTCGCCAACCAGGATTCTGGCACGGTCACTGCAACCATCAACTCATGTCTGCCACACAACAGCCAGGAGTTGATATGGACCTCATCCAGCAAAAGTTCGCATCGGTATTTTCGGCCTATCAGGTGAATACCAAAGCCCGGCCCGATGGCGGTGTACTGCTTACCCTGCGCGCAGCGGATGGCAAGGTTACCCGCCGGGTGCTGACCTATGGGCAATTGCACAGTGCCGAACAGCTGTCCTGGGCGATCAGTGCCATCCGTCGTGATCTGGCTGAAGAGGCCAGTGAGTTGCCGGTCATCTCGATGCTGCAGAGCCAGCAGCGGTTTGCCTTGCCGACGTACCGCTGAGGGGTGTATTGCCTGAACTGGCCTCTTCGCGGGTAAACCCGCTCCTACATTGACTGCGCGATGCCTAAGGGCGGCGCAACCAATGTAGGAGCGGGTTCACCCGCGAAGAGGCCGGCAATGCCATTACAACTCGTCGATCCCCAGAAACGCCCGCGCCGTCACATCCCCGGTAAACCGCGCCTGCATGCCCTGCTCGCTGCCATACAAGCGCAACGCCAGGCAAAACGGTGTATCACCCAACTCAACCCAACGCCGCGTCCCGGCCGGCACCAGCAGCTGGTCACCCTTCTCGCACAGCACCGAATACACCCAGTCCCCCAGCCGCAGGCCAACCTGCGCCCGCCCGCTGACCACGGCGAACAGCTCGTCGGCATCATGCACATGCTCGTCACGCACATCGACCTGGGCCGGGTCTTCACCGTCGCGGTTGAGCAGCGCGAAGGCCTTGCTGCCATGCGCCGTCATCAACTCATCCAGGTACACGCGGCAAACATCCAGCACCTCGTCCTGGGCCGTGCCCGGGCGCACCCGCAGGCCAGGGTCGGCATGCACAAAGCGCACGCCCTGCTCGGCCAACGTAGCGGCGATGTCGTCGTGGTGAGTCAGCACCTTGTTCGGCAGTGCCGGGCTGGCGGGGTGGAAAACGCTGAGAATGCTCATCAGGGGCGGGTCCTGGTCGGTTGCGAACAAAGGGCAATGATAACGGCTGCGGCCAAGGCTGCGGCACTGGCCATACCAAAGGTGAAGGTGGGGCCCAGCAGCTTCCAGCTGTAGCCTGAGTACAGCGCCCCCAGCGCACCGCCGGTCCCCGACAGCGCTGCGTAAAGCGCCTGGCCCTGGCCCTGCTGGCGGGCGCCGAAGCTGGCCTGGACGAAGGCGATGCTGGCGGCGTGGAAGCAGCCGAAGGTGGCCGCGTGCAGCAGCTGGGCGAAGATCAGTACTGCCGGCTCCTGCGCCAGGTTACCTAGCAGCAGCCAGCGCAATGCCGCCAGCAGGAAGCTGACCAACAACACGCGCTGCACGCTGAAACGGGCGAACAGGCGGCTCATGACCATGAACATCAGCACCTCGGCCACCACCCCAAGCGCCCATAGAAGGCCGATGGCACCGCGCGTGTAGCCCAAGTGCTCCAGGTGCAGGGTAAGGAAGGTGTAATAGGGCCCGTGACTGAGCTGCATCAAGGCCACGCACGCGTAGAACGCGATCACCCCCGGGGCACGCAACTGCTGCAGAAAGCCCCCCGTGCCGCTGCGCCCGCCCTGCTCCACCGGCTGGGCATTGGGCACCCACAGGCTGGCGGCGACGATGCCGGCCATGATCGTGACCAGCGCCACCGGGTAGATGTCCAGGCTCAACCATTCGAACAAGCGGCCCAGGCCAACCACGGTGAGGATGAAACCGATCGAACCCCACAGACGTACCTGGCTGTAGCGCGACGTCTGCCCGTGCAGGTGGGCCAGGGTGATGACCTCGAATTGCGGCAGCACCGCATGCCAGAAGAACGCGTGCAGGGCCATCACCAGCGCCAGCCAGGCGTAGCTTTTGCCGAAGAAGATCAGGGCGAAGGTGGCCAGGGTGCACAACGCGCCAAGGCGGACGATCAACAGCCGCTGGCCCGTGCGATCGCCCAGCCAGCCCCACAGGTTGGGGGCGACGCAGCGCATCAGCATGGGGATGGCCACCAGCTCGCCGATGCGCGCCGGGGAAAAGCCCAGGTGGTCGAAGTACAGCGCCAGGAAAGGTGCGGTGGAGCCCAGCAGGGCGAAGTAGAACAGGTAGAAGCTGGACAGGCGCCAGTAGGGGATGGGTTGCATGGGGTGGCCTTGTGGGGACCTGGGCCGGCCTCTTCGCGGGTGAACCCGCGCCTACGCGGATTCCACCCTGTCACTGCACCTGAGGGCAGTGATATCCCAATGTAGGAGCGGGTTTACCCGCGAAGAGGCCGGTGCAGTTGGATCAGCGCTGGCCCAGCACCGGGGTATTCACTTGCACATCGGCATTCTGCGCACGGTGGCGCAGCAGGTGGTCCATCAACGCGATGGCCATCATCGCCTCGGCAATCGGCGTGGCACGGATGCCCACGCACGGGTCGTGGCGGCCTTTGGTGATGACGTCCACCGGGTTGCCATCGACATCGATCGAGCGGCCCGGGGTGGTGATGCTGGAAGTGGGCTTCAGTGCCAGGTGGGCAACGATCGGCTGGCCCGAGGAAATACCGCCCAGAATGCCGCCCGCGTTATTGCTGAGGAAGCCTTCCGGGGTCAACTCGTCCCGGTGCTCGGTGCCACGCTGGGCCACACTGGCGAAGCCGGCGCCGATTTCCACGCCCTTGACCGCATTGATGCTCATCAGCGCATGGGCCAGCTCTGCATCCAGGCGGTCGAAGATCGGCTCGCCCAGCCCGGGCATCACGCCTTCTGCGACCACGGTGATTTTGGCGCCCACCGAATCCTGGTCTCGGCGCAGCTGGTCCATGTAGGCCTCCAGCTCAGGTACTTTGTCCGGATCGGGGCTGAAGAAGGCGTTCTGCTCCACCGACTCCCAGGTTTTGAACGGGATTTCGATCGGGCCCAGCTGGCTCATGTAGCCACGCACGGTGATGCCCTGGGTGGCCAGGAACTTCTTGGCGATAGCGCCGGCGGCCACGCGCATGGCGGTTTCACGGGCAGAGCTGCGGCCGCCGCCGCGGTAGTCGCGGATACCGTACTTGTGGTGGTAGGTATAGTCGGCGTGGGCCGGGCGGAACAGGTCCTTGATGGCCGAGTAGTCCTTGGACTTCTGGTCGGTGTTGCGGATCAGCAGGCCGATCGAGCAACCGGTGGTGCGGCCTTCGAACACGCCGGAAAGGATTTCCACCTCGTCGGCTTCCTGGCGCTGTGTGGTGTGCCGGCTGGTGCCGGGCTTGCGCCGGTCAAGGTCGTGCTGCAGGTCGGCGAGGGAAATTTCCAGGCCCGGAGGGCATCCATCGACAATGGCGACCAACGCCGGGCCATGGCTCTCGCCAGCGGTGGTGACAGTGAACAGCTTGCCGTAGGTATTGCCGGACATGGACGCTCCGCGAAATCTGCCAGAAATGGGTGAAAGCGGCAGTATACAGATGCTTTGATCGCCTGTGCGGGCCTCTTCGCGGGCATGCCCGCTCCCTCAGGATCACCACAGATCCGAATGCTGTGAAATACCTGTGGGAGCGGGCGTGCCCGCGAAAGGGCCGAACCTGCCATTCGCTTCCCAGAACCTTCCCGCCAACAGTGGGTCAAACCCACATCTCCCCATGTAGTACCGCATGATGTCGCGTCTCGTCGCCTTGCTCTTCCTGCTGTGCACTGGCCTGGCCCAGGCCGCCGCCCCCACTGTACTGCAACGCCCGATCGACCTGGACACCGGCCAGGGCGTGCTGCACGGCAGCCTGCTGCTGCCGCAACAGGCCACCCCGCCGCCAGTGGTGCTGATCATCGCCGGCTCCGGCCCCACCGACCGTGACGGCAACAACCCGGCGTCGGGCCGGGTCGACAACCTCAAGCGCCTGGCCCTGCTGCTGGCCAACGAACACATTGCCAGCGTGCGTTACGACAAACGCGGGGTGGCCGCCAGCCAGCCGGCCACGCCTGACGAGCGTGACCTCAGCGTGGAGCGCTACGTGGCCGATGTGGTCGCCTGGAGCCACAAGCTCAAAGCCGACCCGCGCTTCGGCCCGCTGATCCTGATTGGCCACAGCGAAGGCGCACTGATTGCCAGCCTGGCCGCCGAGCAGGCTGGCGCCAGCGCAGTCATCACCCTGGCCGGCAGCGGCCGGCCGTTGGCCGAGGTGCTGCACGAACAACTGGCCCAGCGCCTGCCGCCCGCGCAACTGGCCAGTGGCAGCGCCCTGCTCGACCGCCTGCAGGCCGGGCAGACCAGCCTGGATGTGCCAGCGCCGCTGCGCCAGGTGTTTCGCCCCAGCGTGCAGCCGTACCTGATTTCGCTGTTCCAGCAAAACCCGGCGGCAGCCTTTGCCCGCCTGCCCATGCCCGCGCTGATCGTGCAGGGGCGCAACGACGTGCAGGTGGACGTGGCCGACGCCCAACGGCTGAAAGCGGCCAAGCCAGATGCACAACTGGTCCTGATCGATGGCATGAACCACATGCTGCGCATCAGCCCCAAGGGCATGAGCCAGCAGCGCGACAGCTACCTCAACCCCGAGCTGCCGCTGGCGCGCGAGCTGGGCGAGCGAATTGTGACGTTCATCCAGCATTTGCCTTCGGCGTAAGTCAAACAGGCTCAGGTCTCAGCCATGCCTGCCGATACAGCAGGCATAGCTGAGGACAAGCCCTGATGACCACCTCCCCCACCGCCGTCGAGCCGGCCGAAGAACCCCAGGAAATCCCCGCCCTGCCCTGGGCCGAGCTGACCGCCGAGCATTTCCAGCTGCTGCGCCTGGCAGCACTGCCGACCGACCGCAGCACCGGTGCGCGGCCGCTGCGTTTTGTGCAGTTCGGCTATGCCGAGCGCCATGACAAGGCACACAGCCTGCTGCGCATGGAAATCCAGTTGCCTGGGCAGAAAGTGCACAAAGAGCAGAACCGCCTGGACATCCGCGTCGACCATGCCGAGCGCCTGGTGCGTATTGGCAATGAACATGGCCTGCAACTGGAACCGGTGAACCGTGGCATCGGCCGTTTCATGCTGGCCCAGGCCGCACAGTGGTTGCAGCGCAAGTGGTCGCACTACCGGGTGGAAGGCATGGCGCTGCCGAGCAAGGACGCCCTGAACGAGGACTCACGCCTTCGCCGTGACCAGTGCTTGCGCGGGGTGGGTATCGAGGTGCAGTACGAGGACAGCCAGCACCTGAAGGGCCGCACCGCGGATATGACGGTGGGCCAGCTCAAGGCCGCCTGGAGCAGCGAGCGCCTGCAGCGGGTGGAGATTCTGGATGCCGCCAACCTGCTGCAGCAGGCCGACCAGCAACTGCAGGAAAAGGAAGGGCAACTGCGCGAGCGGGATGAGCGCGTGGCCAAATACCAGCGCGAAGACGGCGGATTGCGTTTCACCATTACCTGCCTGGTGGCGTTTACCGTGTTCCAGGCAGGGCTGTTGATCTGGATTGCAACCCGCTAAGACCGCATCAGCCGGTGGAGATTGGGGCTGCAAAGCAGCCCCAAATAGCCTAAACGCGGGCCTTGAACAATTCCTGATGCTGGCGGCACTGCTCGGCGGTGAGCATGAACACCCCATGCCCGCCACGCTCGAATTCCAGCCAGGCAAAGTCCACCTCGGGGTACAACGCCTCGACATGCACCTGGCTGTTGCCCACTTCAACAATCAGCAAACCCTTCTCGGTCAGGTGGTCAGCCGCTTCGGCCAGCATCCGCCGTACCAGGTCCAGGCCGTCGCTGCCGCAGGCCAGGCCTAGTTCGGGCTCATGGTGGTACTCGGCCGGCATGTCGTCGAAGTCTTCGGCGTCGACATACGGCGGGTTGGACAGGATCAGGTCGAAACGCTGCCCCGGCAAACCGCCAAAGCCATCGCCCTGCACGGTGTACACGCGCCCGTCCAGGCCATGGCGCTCGATGTTCTGGTTGGCCACTTCAAGGGCCTGGAACGACAGGTCGGCCAACACCACCTCGGCCTCCGGGAACACATCGGCGGCGACGATGCCGATGCAGCCCGACCCCGTGCACAGGTCCAGAATGCGCGCCGGCTCGCTGGCCAGCCACGGCTCGAAACGTTTTTCGATCAGCTGGCCAATGGGCGAACGCGGCACCAGCACCCGCTCGTCGACGATGAACGACATGCCGCAGAACCAGGCCTCGCCCAGCAGGTAGGCGGCCGGTACACGCTCTTCGATACGGCGCTTGAGCAAGTGCTGAAGGCGTACTCGCTCGTCGTCCTCGAGCATGCAGTCCAGGTAGCTGTCGGCCACCTCCCATGGCAGGTGCACCGCACCCAGCACCAGCAGGCGGGCTTCGTCCCAGGCGTTGTCGGCACCGTGACCGAAGAACAGGTCATGCTCGTGGAAGCGGCTGACCGCCCAGCGGATGTAGTCGCGCAGCGTGCGCAGACGGGATGTGATCACGGGGTACTCCTATTTTCAGACCGGACAAAAGTCTAACAGCCCCACCCACACATTTGTTCCTTTGCCTTGCCCAAAGGCTAGCCACAGGCCAGTAACCACGCCGCTTGCGTTGTCAACCATTCCCATTGGCGCCAAGGCAGGGGAGAATAGGTATACAAAAGCCCTATCCAAGGAGCCCTTGATGTCCGTTCCAACCACGATGTTTCGCCTCACTGGCCGCGACTATCCGCCGGCCAAGCTGAGCCACGCCAGCCTGATCATCATCGATGCACAAAAGGAGTACCTCAGTGGTCCCCTGAAGCTGTCGGGCATGGACGAGGCCGTGGCCAACATCGCCAGGTTGCTCGACGCCGCCCGTAAGAGCGGCCGTCCGATCATCCATGTTCGCCACCTGGGCACTGTTGGTGGCCGCTTCGACCCCCAGGGGCCGGCTGGCCAGTTCATTCCGGGGCTGGAGCCGCTGGAAGGTGAAATCGTCATCGAAAAACGCATGCCCAACGCGTTCAAGAACACCAAGCTGCACGAGACATTGCAGGAGCTGGGCCACCTGGACCTGATCGTCTGTGGTTTCATGAGCCATTCCAGCGTCAGCACCACCGTTCGCCGCGCCAAGGACTATGGTTATCGGTGCACCCTGGTAGAAGACGCGTCGGCCACCCGCGACCTGGCATTCAAGGACGGCGTCATTCCGGCCGCGCAGATTCACCAGTGCGAAATGGCCGTGATGGCTGACAACTTCGCTTGCGTCGCACCCACCGCCAGCCTGATCTGAGCGGCTTGCAGGACCGCCCGGCAGCCGGGCGGAACCCGATGGGCAGCAGCAGGTCGAATTCCGGATATCCACCGAGGAGAGCGGAATGAAGCTTAAAGGCAGTTTCGACGCCAAGCGCCTGCGCCCGCGCGAACCGCGTAACTGGGGCGCCCGCCTGGCGGCCGGCCTGTCGGCCCTGCTGGCGACGCTGGGCGTACTGCTGGCCATGGCCGGCGTCGCCGGCCTGCTGGGCAACTACCCTGCCCTGCAGGAACTCAACGCCAACAAACCGTTGTCCAGTATCCTCACCGTGGCTGGCTTGTTGTTGCTGTGGCTGGGTGTGCGCTTCTGGCGGCGCAGCCGTATCCGTTTGCGCCGCGGGCGGGAGCTTAACCTGTCGCCGCACCTGATGAAGAAGCACGATTGATGGTTTTGCGTAACCTGTGCGGGCCTCTTCGCGGGTAAACCCGCCCCTACAGGTACCCCGCCGCCTTCAGGCTCTGTGACATCCCTGTAGGAGCGGGTTCACCCGCGAAGAGGCCCGCACAGGCTGCACACGGCCCCACAGTCGCGTAAACTACGCCGCCTACGTGGAGGCATCATGCAAGACGACGATTTTTCCCTGTTCAAGGCCGAAGTGCGCGGCGTAAAGCCGATCCGCCACGATCGTGCCGACGTCGGCAAGCCCAAGGCCGACCGCCAGAAGCTGGCCGGCCTGCGCCAGGCGGCGACCGTGCGCAGTGACAAGGCTTTGGTCATCGATGGCATGTCCGACCAGTTCGTCATCGACGTAGGCGCCGAAGACGAGCTGATGTGGCGCCGCGATGGCGTACAGGAAGGCCAACTGCGCAAGCTGAAGCTGGGGCAGATTCCATTCGAGGGCAGCCTCGACCTGCACGGCATGACGGTGGAAAAGGCCCGCGAAACCTTGTGGGACTTCATCGCCGAAGCCACCAAACTGGAGGTGCGCTGCGTGCGGGTGACCCACGGCAAGGCCGCACGCCTGGACGGCAAGCGCCCGATGATCAAAAGCCACGTCAACACCTGGCTGCGCCAGCACCCGCAAGTGCTCGGTTTTGCCTCGTGCGGTGCCCGCCACGGCGGCACCGGCGCGGTGTATGTGATGCTGAAGCGAACCATGCTCGAAGGCCGCGACGAGTAACGCCGCGCTTGCAGCGCCGCCCTCACCGCCGTACCCTTCGTTTTTGCGATTTTTTCCCACAGGTAGATCCATGTCCCTGGAACAGAACTACACCGAGATCCTCAGCCAGATTGGCGAGGACGTCTCCCGTGAGGGCCTGCTCGACACGCCCAAGCGGGCTGCAAAGGCGATGAAGTACCTTTGCCGCGGTTATGAGCAAACACTGGAAGAAGTCACCAACAACGCTTTGTTCAGCTCTGACAACAGCGAAATGGTGCTGGTCCGGGACATCGAGCTGTATTCGATGTGCGAACACCACATGCTGCCGTTCATTGGCAAGGCACACGTTGCCTACCTGCCGAAGGGCAAGGTACTGGGCCTGTCGAAGGTGGCACGTATCGTCGACATGTACGCCCGCCGCCTGCAGATCCAGGAAAACCTCAGCCGCCAGATCGCCGAAGCCGTGCAGCAGGTAACCGGTGCTGCGGGCGTGGCCGTGGTGGTCGAAGCCAAGCACATGTGCATGATGATGCGCGGTGTCGAGAAGCAGAATTCGACCATGATCACCTCGGTGATGCTGGGTGAGTTCCGCGACAACGCCGCCACCCGTAGCGAGTTCCTCAGCCTGATCAAGTGATTGGTTGCTGGCCCCGAGCCGACCCTTCAGGGTCGGCTTTTGCATTTCAGGAGTTGCCCATGATCGTCAAAGCCCTGCGGGTTGGCCTCGGCCAGCTCATCGTCTTCGGTGACTGGATCAGCCGCCCGGCCAAGCGCAAGCGCGACCCCGCCGCCCAGGCCCGCATCGAGCAAGCGGCCAAGGGGCTGGCGCTGTACCAGTTCCACGCCTGCCCGTTCTGCGTCAAAACCCGCCGCACCCTGCACCGTTTGAACGTGCCGGTGGCGCTGCGCGATGCCAAGAACGACCCGGTGCACCGCCAGGCCCTGCAAGAAGGTGGCGGCCGGGTGAAAGTGCCATGCCTGCGCATTGAAGAAGCCGGCAAGGTGACCTGGATGTATGAGTCCAAGGCGATCATCGCTTACCTGGATGAGCGGTTTGCCGCCATCTGACTGACGCTGCAGATCCCTTGTGGGAGCGAGCGAGCCCGCGAAGCAGGCACTGCGGTGGTTGGCACGGGCTGCGCCCGTGTTCGCGGGCACGCCCGCTCCCACAAGGATTGCGCAAGCGCCTGGAAAACAGGTCGGTTTTCAGCCCACCATCGGCACATGCCGCGGGTGGCTGCTGACCCGCTCAAGCCAGGCCCTAACCGCCGGAATAAGCGGTTTGCCGCCATCTGACTGACGCTGCAGATCCCTTGTGGGAGCGGGCGAGCCCGCGAAGCAGGCACCGCGGTGGTTGGCACGGGCTGCGCCCGTGTTCGCGGGCACGCCCGCTCCCACAAGGATTGCGCAAGCGCCTGGAAAAC
>NZ_JAUHUI010000052.1:0-35829 GCF_030418155.1 Pseudomonas sp. 2,4-D | reverse complement strand
CACTGCCGCCGCCCCCGGCCTGGTTGCGGGGGGCGGCCTGGCTGTTGCTGCTGCTTTCGCCGGGTTGTTCGGGGCTGGCCTGTTGGTCGTTGCCGGGTGTGCCTTGGGACGGGCTGCTGGCCGAGCTGCTGTTGCCTTCGGTTTCGCTGCCGGGCGTGCCTTGGGCATCGCTGCCGGGCGGTTGTTCCTCGGCCTTGGCTTCACGTTGCTGCAGCAGTTGCTGCACCAGCGCCTGGTTGTCCAACGCGGCCTGCAGGTCGGGCTGGCGCTCCAGGGCTTGCTCGTAGGCATCCAGGGCGGCTTCCAGCTCGCCACTGTGGGCCAGGGCATTGCCTCGATTGTAGTGGGCTGCTGCAGTGTCGCCTTGGGAAAATGCCTCGGCGGCACCGGCATAGTCGCCGGCCTGGTACAGGGCCATGCCGCGCCATTGCGGGTTTTGGAAGTGACGCGCAGCGCTGGCCGGGCGGTTTTGCTCCAGCAGCTTCTGGCCTTGCTGGTCGGGGCGCAGCCACAGGTCGTTGAGCTCGAAAGCCTGGCCAGGCTGCGGCAAGGCCAGCAGCAGCGGCAGGCAGAACAGCCAGCCGCGCCGGCCGGCGCAGGCGGCCAGCAGCAACAACGGAATCAGCAGCCAGTAACCTTGGTCGGCCCAGCTGTCCAGTTGCAGGGTTTGGCCGTCATTGCGCCCGCTTCGCGGGTTGTCGAACAGGCCCAGGCCACGCAGGTCGAGGTCGTCGATGCGGGCGTGCCGGTAGCGCCCGCCCGTGCCGCTGATAAAACCCTTCAGGCTGGCGCTGTCCAGGCGAGGCAAGAGGATGCCGCCCTGGTCGTCTTTAAGGTATTCGCCATTGGCCTGGCGCACCGGGGCGCCTTCGCGGCTGCCGATGCCCAGCATCAGCAGGCTTGGGCCCTGGCGGCCGAGGGCCTGGGTGATGCCCTGGCGCTCGGCGGCGCTGAGCGCCGAGCCTACCAGCAGCAGGCGGCCTTGGCCGAGGCCGCTCTGGGCCAGGAGCGCCAGGCCTTTTTTTACGGCCAGGTCGGCACGCTGGCCGGGTTTGGGCATGATCGACGGGTCGATGGCCTCGAGCAAATTGCGGGTGGTGGCCAGGTCGTCGGACAGCGGCACCAGGGTGTGCGCGGAGCCGGCATACACCACCAGCGCCGTCTGGCTGTCGCGGCGGTGTTCAAGCAGGTCGAGGATCTTGCGCCGGGCCTGTTCCAGGCGGTTGGGCGGGCTGTCCTCGGCGAGCATTTGCGGGGTCAGTTCGAGCAGGATCACCAGGGGGTCGGCCGGGCGCTGACGGCTTTCTTCCAGCCGCTGCCAGCTGGGCCCAAGCAGCGCCAGGATCACCAGTAACCAGGCGAGGCCCAGCGCCACCCACGGCAGTTTGCTGGTGCTGCCGCTGCCGCCACCCAGCAGTACACCATGGAAGGCGGGTGGCAGAATCATCTGCCAGCGCCCGGCACGCTTGCGCCGGTGCCACAGCTTGTACAGCAGCCAGCCGAGCACGGGAACCGCCAGCAGCCAGAGTGGGCGCAGCCATTGGGGCCACAAGTCGATCATCGCCGCCTCCTTAAACGCAGGCGCTTCAAGCGCTGGCGCCATTCCGGGTGCGGCTGCAGGAAGCGTGGCTTGCGCAGCAGGCGCTGCAACAGGTTGTCGGGCCACTGCACGGCCACCACCAGCAGCACGCTGAGCAGCAGCGCCAGCGCCAGGGGCCAGGCGTACAGGGCCTGGGCTGTGCGCGCCTGGGTCGGTTGCTGGGCCACTGGCTCCAGTTGGTCGAGGGTATCGCCGATAGCGTCCAGTTCGGCGCCGTCATGGGCGCGGAAGTAGGCGCCGTGGGTGATGTCGGCAATTTCCTTGAGCGCGGCTTCGTCCAGGTCCAGGCTCGGGTTGAGGCCGAGCAGGCCTGGGGTGCCACTGGCTTCGGGGTTGGCGCCGATACCGATGGTGTAGATGCGCACGCCTTCCTGGGCCGCCAGGCGGGCGGCTGTCAGCGGGTGAATCTGCCCGCCGTTGTTGGCGCCGTCCGTGATCAGCACCAGCACCCGGCTTTGTGCCGGGCGTTCGCGCAGGCGTTTGACCGCCAGGCCAATGGCGTCGCCGATGGCGGTGTTCTTGCCTGCGATGCCGATTTGCGCCTCGATGAGGAAGGTGCGCACAGTGCGCCGGTCAAAGGTGAGCGGCGCCTGCAGGTAGGCCTGGCTGCCGAACAGAATCAGGCCTACGCGGTCGCCTTCACGGTCTTGCAGGAAGTCGCCCATCAGCGCCTTGACCAGGTCGAGGCGGCTGATGTCCTCGTTCTGCCACTGCATGTCGGGGAAGTCCATCGACCCGGACACGTCCACCGCCACCAGCAGGTCGCGGCCGCTGGCGGCGATCGGCACCGGTTCGCCCAGCCATTGCGGGCGAGCGGCGGCGCACAGCAGCAACAGCCAGATGACGACGAACGGTGCCTGCTGGCGCCAGGTGGGCAGGTTAAGCCGCGCGCGGCGCCCGGCAAGGCCTTCCAGCTCGTTGAGGAATCCCACCTTGAGCACTGGTTCACCACTGTCGGCGGCGGGCAGCAGCAGGCGCGCCAGCCATGGCAGCGGCAACAGGGCGAAGACCCACGGCCAGGCCAGTTCAAACATGCTTGCGGATCCAGGTTTCGACGGCTTGGCTGAGCCCGGCGATGGCCTTGTCGTCGAGCTTGCACTCGGGTTTATAGGCGCCTTCTACCAGTACCATCCAGCGGGTCAGGCCGGCGGCCGGGCAGCGGTTATCCAGAAAGGCCAGCCACTCGCGGCCGTTGAGGGTGTGGCTGTTGGCGCCTGGGTAGTGGTTGCGGCACAGGCGCTTGAGCAGGGCGTTGATCTGTTGCAGCCAGGCGCCGGCCGGGGCGCCGTCATACGGGCGTGGCAGGCGGGCCAGCTCGGCCAAGGCCTCCAGGCGCACCGGGTCCAGGGGTTGTTCGGCGCGCACGATGCGGCGTTTGCCCGGGCGCCAGCGGCGCAGCCGCCACAGGCCCCAGCCCAGGAGTGGCAGGACGGCCAGCAGCAGCCACCAACCCGGTGCGGGTGGCCACGGGCTGACCGGTGCCGGGGCGATCAGTGGGTGCAACTGGTCGAGCGGGTTCATGACGCGCTCCGTGGCCGCTGGGCGTTCAGGTACTCGCGCAGTTGTTCGACCATTTCACTTTGCGTGCTCAGAGGCATCAGCACCACCCTCAGCTTTTGCGCCATCAGCTCCCAGCGCTCGATGCGGGCTTCGGCCTGCTGACGGTAGGCCTGGCGCAGGTTGGCGTCGAGGGTATCGAGCTCCAGCTGGGCACTGCGCTGGGCGAAGCGCAGCAGGCCGGCGGCGGGCAACGCGTGGTCGAGCGGGTCGGATACCGGCAGCAACAGCAGGTCGCAATGCCGTGAGAGCATGGCCAGGTGCTGTTCCACCTGGGCGCTGAGCGAGCGTTCATCGCAGATCACGATGGCCAGGCTGCCGGGGCGCAGCACTTCGCGGGCGCGGCGCAGGGCCAGGCCGAGGCTGTCGGCCCCGGGTATGGCTTCGGTGTGCAGAGACTGGTTGACCTTTGCCAAGCGGTTGAGCAGTTGCAGCAGGCTCTGTTTGCTGCGTCGGGGCTTGATCTCGTGGTGTTCGTTGTCGCCGAACACCAGGCCGCCGATGCGGTCGTTGTGGCCCAGCGCTGCCCAGCCGAACAGCGCCGCAGCCTGGGCCGCCAGCACGGACTTGAACATCAGCCCTGAGCCGAAGAAAAGCCGTTGGCTTTGTTCGACGAGGATGAAGATCGGCCGCTCGCGTTCTTCGTGGAACAGCTTGGTGTGCGGCTCCTGGGTACGCGCAGTGACACGCCAGTCGATGTTGCGCACATCATCGCCGGCCTGGTAAACGCGCACCTGGTCGAAGTCCACGCCGCGCCCACGCAGCCTGGAATGGTGCAGGCCCACCAGTGGACTGCGCTGGCCGGGCTTGGAAAACAGCTGGATTTCGCGCACGCGGTGGCGCATGTCGATCAGCTCGGCAAGGCCAATGCGGATGCCGTGTTCGGCCAGCTGCGCAGTGGGCATGGGGTCAGGCAACGGCGACGACGTCGAGGATGCGCTGGACCACGCGGTCCTGGTCGATCCCTGCTGCCTCGGCCTCGAACGAGAGGATGATGCGGTGGCGCAGAACGTCGAACAGCACGGCCTGGATGTCTTCGGGGCTGACGAAGTCGCGCCCGGCCAGCCAGGCATGGGCACGCGCGCAGCGGTCCAGCGAGATGGAGCCACGCGGGCTGGCGCCGTAGGCGATCCAGTCGGCCAGCTCGGTGTCGAACTTGGCCGGGGTGCGGGTGGCCATGACCAGCTGCACCAGGTACTCCTCCACAGCGTCGGCCATGTACAGGCCAAGGATTTCCTTGCGCGCGGCGAAGATGGCCTGCTGGCTTACCCGGCGTTCAGGCTTGGTCTCGCCGCCCAGGGCTTCACCCCGGGCCTGCGCCAGGATGCGCCGCTCTACGGCGGCGTCGGGGAAGCCGATTTTTACATGCATCAGGAAGCGGTCGAGCTGGGCCTCGGGCAGCGGGTAGGTGCCTTCCTGCTCGATCGGGTTCTGCGTGGCCATGACCAGAAACAGCGGCGACAGGTCGTAGGTGCTGCGGCCCACGCTGACCTGGCGCTCGGCCATGGCTTCGAGCAGCGCCGACTGCACCTTGGCCGGTGCGCGGTTGATTTCGTCGGCCAGCACCAGGTTATGGAAGATAGGCCCCTGCTGGAACACGAAGCTGCCGGTTTCCGGGCGGTAAATCTCCGTGCCGGTGATGTCGGCCGGGAGCAGGTCGGGGGTGAACTGGATGCGATGGAACTGCGCTTCGATGCCTTCTGCGAGCTCCTTGATGGCTTTGGTCTTGGCCAGGCCTGGTGCCCCTTCGACCAGCATGTGGCCGTCGGCCAGTAGCACGATCAACAGCCGTTCGACCAGTTTCTCCTGGCCTAGGATCTGGGTAGAAAGAAAAGTGCGCAGCGCGATCAGCGCTTCACGGTGTTCCATCGGCGACGGTTCCTGGTAGGGGGCCTGAGGCGGCGTGAGGCAGCAGCCTTGGCAAGGGGGGATACTTTAATCTATCCGGGGGGGCGACGACCAATGGCGGCGGGTAAATTTATCGTTGCAGACGGGCCTGCGGGCAAAGAAATGTCCCACGCATGGCTGGCCTTTGCCTGATGGTCCGTGACGGCGTGCTGGCGCCTGCTTGTGCTTTTCGGACAAGCAGGAGGCACGATGATGAAAATGAGCAGCGCCAGCACGGCAAACCTTACGCCGGTCACCCTGCGTTTTGGCGTGTTCTTCGATGGCACCGGAAACAACCTGCACAATGCCACGACGGAGGGTGAGCAGGGTGACAAGGGCGGCAGCTATGGCAACGCCTTGAGCAATGTGGCCCTGTTGCATGCGTTGTATCCGGCTGATGCGGCCTATGCCGACGGGCCGCAGGCGTTCTTGAAGCGCTATGTGGAAGGCGTGGGCACACTGGCGGGTGAAGCCGACCATGTCTACGCCTCGGCCACCGGGCATGGGCGCACAGGGGCCGAGGCGCGGGTTGCCGAGGCGGTGCAGGGAATGGCCGAGCAACTGCAGGCATGGCGCCAGGCGCATCCGCAGGCAACGCTGGAAGGGGTCGAGTTCGATCTTTTCGGTTTCAGCCGCGGCGCGGCAGCGGTGCGGCATCTGGCCAACCTGCTGCACGAGGGCGCGGGCGGGCTGTTGTCGGTGGCGTGCAAAACCTCGATCAACTTTATTGGCCTGTTCGACACCGTGGCGGCGATCATCGCGCCCTTGCAGGGTGACTTCGACCCTGCAGACGGCCGCCACGGTGGCCTGCGCCTGGGCCTGGGTGCGGGTATTGCCCGGCACGTGGTGCAGCTGGTGGCCGAGGACGAGCGGCGGCATAACTTCCCGCTGGTGCGCAGTGGCCACGACATCGTGCTGCCGGGCGTGCACTCGAATATTGGGGGGGGTTACCCGGAAACCTTCCTGGAGCAGGTGCTGCTGTGCAAGCCGCAGTCCCAGTGTGTGCCTGCAGGCACGCGTGTCGAGCAGTGCCGCGTACATGCCAAGGTGAGCGCCTTGCTGGCTTCGACGTTTGCCGATATGGGCGAACCCAGGCCGCGCGTGATGACTTGGGAGGAGCCGATTGCCGGTGGGCGGCGGGACGAGGCGCAAAAGCAGGTCTATGCGGCGGTGTACCGGGAGCGGCAAGTGGCGGGGCACTTGTCCCGGGTGTACTTGAGCGTGATGCGGGCGTTGGCGGTGCGGGCTGGCGTGCCGTTTGCGCCGTTGGGGGCGCAGGCTGAGCATCGGCTGCCGGATGAGTTGTCGGGCATCAGCCGCAAATTGCATGCGTTCGCCCTGGGGGAAACTGGCCAGGTGGGGTTGAGCGAGGAAGAACAGCGGCTGTTGCGCGACAGATACGTGCATGCGTCAGCGAACTGGAACGCCCTGAAGGGCTTGCGCAACAGTGTGCTGGATGTGCTGTTCGTCAATCGGCCGGGGGCAGGCGGGCGCATGGTGCATGCCAACCCGGCGCAATGAATGACTGATCCTGGCCTGGCAATGCTGCACCGGGCCTACAGGGCGCGCGTCAGCTGTTCAGTCGCGCGCCTTCTGACTGAAAACGTCTCTTGTGCCAGGGTCAGCAGCACCGTCAGTAGCATGAACACCACCGATGCGATGAAAATCCCGTTGGGCAGGCGCTGATCGAGCATCCAGCCGAACGCCACCGGCCCGATGGCACCGCCGACGTTGAACCCGGTCGACACCAGGCCGAAGGTTTTGCCCTCGGCCCCGGGTGGCGCCGCCGCCTTGACCAGCATGTCCCGTGATGGGGCGATGACCCCGGTGAGCAAGCCAATGGCGCCCAGTACGACCACCAATGCCCAGCCCTGCAGCAGCCCCAGCGCCACCAGTGCCGTCAGCGCAGCCGCCAGCGCGAAGGCCAGTGCCGCCACCAGGCCATGGCGCCGGGTACGGTCGGCCAAAGCGCCCCCGCACAGCACGCCGGCTGCGCTGCTCAGCAGGAAAGCGGTGAGCGCGGCGTTGGCCCAGGCCAGTGTCAGTCCTTGGCCCTGGACCAGGGCGGCTACGGAGAACTTCTCGATGGCACTGGTGCTCAGGTTGAGCAGGATGAACAGCACCGTCAGCACGCCGATCATGGGGGTGAACAAGCGTACCCGGCCTGTTGCTGCGGCCGGGCCTGCACCTTGTGGGTTGGCAGGCCTGGCGACCCGGTACACGCCACTGCCTGGTATCGATATCAGCAGCAGCGCGGCTACCCCGAATACCGCGCCCGCCGCCAGGGCTGCCCGCGTGCCGAACGCTGCGGCGATGCCGAGAAATACGGCTGGGGTAACGGCCGAACCGAGGAAACCGGCAAAGGTATGTATAGAGAACGACCGCCCCAGGCGTGCGGGCTCGATGCCGTTGGCCAGCAGCGCATAGTCGGCCGGGTGGTACACACCATTGGCCAGGCCAGCCATGGCCATCGCCACCAGCAATACCGCATACCCGGGGCTGGCCGCCAGCAGCACGAAGCTGAGGCTGCCCAGCAACAGCCCAGCCCTGAGCACTTTACGTGCACCATAGTGGTCGACGGCATAACCCAGCGGGGCCTGTACCAGCGCGGAGACGATGTTGAACACCGCCAGGGCTACGCCCAGCTCTACGAAGCCTACGCCCAGCAGGCCGGGCAGCACGGGCAGTAGCGCCGGGATCAGCATGATGTGCACATGGCTGACGAAGTGCACGGCAGCAATTTGGGTCAGCAGCTTGGGGCCAGCGTGGGGCATGTCGATACCTGTTGAACAGCGTGCGCCCCTGGCGCACGGCAAGGTGGTGGAAAGCTCGCTTAGCGGGAGGCGCCGCGCAAACCGGGCAGGCGACCGTTCAGCACAACATGGGCCAGCAGACCAATGACCAGGCCCCAGAAAGCCCCGCCAATGCCCAACAGGCTGATGTTGGCCGCCGCCGCCAGGAAGGTGATCAGTGCTGATTCGCGTGAACGGGCATCGGCCAGGGCGCTGGCCAGGCTGGCACCGATGGTGCCCAGCAGGGCAAGGCCCGCCAGGGTGGTGATAAAGGTGCCCGGCAGGGCCATGAAGACACTCGCCAGCGTGACCCCGAACACCCCGACGAGGATGTAGCAGACCCCGGCAGCGATACCTGCCACCCAGCGCTTGTCCGGGTTTTCATGGGCTTCCTTGCCGGTGCAGATGGCCGCGGTGATGGCAGCGATGTTGAACGCGTGTGAACCGAAGGGCGCCATCAGCAACGAACCCATGCCGGTGACGGCGACAATCGGGTTGGCGCTGGTCTTGAAACCATCGTTGCGCAGCACCAGCATGCCGGGCATGTACTGGCCGGTGAGGGTGATCAGGAACAAGGGCAGGGCCACGCTGAGGGCCGCGTTGAGGGAGAAGGTGGGCGCGGTGAAAACCGGTGAGGCGAATTCCAGCCGCAACGTCGTCAGGCCCACTTGCCCCTGCAGCAACAGGTACCCCAGGCCCAGCAGCAGTATGGCGACCACGGCGTAACGGGCGGTGAAGCGTTTGAAGGCCACATACGCTGCAATCAGCAACCCGGCGAGGGTGGGGTCGACCGACAGGCTGGCAAAGGCACCGATGCCGAACTGCAGCAGGATGCCGGCCAGCAGGCCGGCGGCAATGCCGCCGGGCACGACGCGCACCAGGCGCTCGAAGCACCCGCTCAACCCCAGCACCACGAAGCCGGCGGCCGACAGCAGGTAGGCACCTATGGCCTCGCTGTAGGGCACGCTGGCCAGGGCGGTGACCAGAAACGCGGCGGCTGGCGTGGACCAGGCTGTGATGACCGGCTCGCGGCTGTACCAGGACAATGCCAGGCCGCTGAGGCCGACGCCGATCGACACCGCCCAGACCCACGATGACGTCAGCTCCGGGCTCAGCCCGGCCACTTTGGCCGCCTGGAACACCAGGATGAACGTGCCGCCGTAGTTGACGATCACCGAAACGAGTCCGGCAATCACCGGGTGAAGGATGTCTGTCAGCCTGAGCGGCGTTGCAGAGCTTTGAGCAGGCGCGTCCATGGTTGCCTCTGGTAAGGGTCAGATGAGGAGCAGTTTTGTGCGGCGAAGGGGTAATCCGACTGCAGCGTCATTGGCCCTTTCGCAGCCCAAGGCTGTTCCTGAAAAAAAAGGCTGCCCGACAGCGACAGGCTGCCGGGCAGGTTTGTGCATCAGTTGGTCAGCGCCACCAGCAGGTTTTTCAGGTGGGTGCTGCCTTGCGCATCCAGCGGCTGCAGGGGCAGGCGTGGGGCGCCGACCTCCTGGCCGAGCATTTTCAGGCCGGCCTTGATGGTGGTCGGCAGGCCACGGCGGGTGATGTACTCCAGCAGCTCGTACTGGCGGTAGAACAACGCACGGGCTTCGGCCAGATCGCCTTGTTGTACGGCGTCCCACAGTGCCAGGTTGAGTGCAGGGATCAGGTTGGGCGCGGCGGTACACCAGCCCGTGGCACCGGCCACCAAGGCTTCCAGGGTCAGCGGGTTGCAACCGTTGTAGAACGCCACCTGTCCATCTGTAGCCGTGAACAGGCGGTGCATGCGCTGAATGTCACCGGTGCTTTCCTTGACCATGGTCACATTGGGTACTTCGCCGAGGATACGCAGGATCAGCTCCACCGACAGGTCGGTACCGCTGGTGCCCGGGTTGTTGTAGAGCATGATCGGAATGTCGATGGCGGCGCCGACCGCCTTGTAGTGGGCGACCACTTCGGCTTCGGTGAGCTTCCAGTAAGAGATGGGCAGCACCATCACCGCCGTGGCGCCGCAGGCCTGTGCCAGGCGGGCACGCTGCACGGTGCGGGCGGTGGTCAAATCGGAGACGCTGACCACGCTGGGTACGCGCCCGGCAATGCGTGCCTGGCTGAAGCGCACCACGGTTTCCCATTCGCTGTCGGACAGGTAAGCCCCTTCGCCGGTGCTGCCCAGCGGCGCGATGGCGTGCACGCCGTCGGCGATCAGGCTATCGATGGACGTGCCCAAGGCATCCAGGTCGAGTGTTCCGTCTGCCGTGAAGGGAGTGATGGTGTAGCCGATAACGCCGCGAATTACAGGTGTAGACATGACCAGGCACCTTTGCCGTTGTTGAGGAAAGAGTACAGCTTCGATCAGCCCAGGCAGTCGCCATGGGCACGCAAGGCACGGCGCGCGTAGTAGCTGAAGGCAGCACCGTGACGTTTGGGGGTGGAAATCCAGTCGTGGGCCTCTTTGCCCAGTGCTTCGGGGATGGGGCGGATGTCACCGGCGCCCATGGCCAGCAGTTGCATCTTTGCTGCGCGCTCGAACAGCAGGGCGAGCACGCAGGCTTCCTCGATCGAACGCCCAGCGATCAGCAGGCCATGATGGGAAAGCAGGATTGCGCGCTTGTCGCCAATCGCCTTCGCGATGATTTCGCCTTCTTCATTGCCCACCGGCACACCGGGCCATTCCTTGAGGAATGCACAGTCGTTGAACAGTGGGCACAGGTCCATGTGCGAGATGGCCAGCGGAACTTCCAGCATCGACAAGGCGGCGCTGTGCAGGGGGTGGGTATGGATGATGCAGTTGACGTCGGGACGGGCGCGGTACAGCCAGCTGTGGAAGCGGTTGGCCGGGTTGGCCATGCCATGGCCTTGCAGCACCGTCAGGTCTTCGTCCACCACCAGCAGGTTGGAGGCGGCGATTTCGTCGAAGCCAAGCCCCAGTTGTTGGGTGTAGTAGGTGCCAGGTTCCTGCGCACGCGCAGTGATCTGCCCGGCCAGGCCAGAGTCGTGGCCGCCGTCGAACAGGATCCGGCAGGTGAGGGCGAGCTTTTGTCGCACGGTGTAGGTGTTGTCAGTCAGCGCCGTCAGCATCTGTTGCTGGGCGAGTTTGACAAGCTGGTCCTTGGAGGTGTGCATGGTGGTCGTCATGGGCGGTACCTGCAGGGGGTGGAGACTAGGGATGGCTGATCGGCGCGGAGGCGACGCCAGGACACGGAGTTGATTATAATGACACAGAGTGTCATATGCAAGCGATGTGTCATCCTTGACTCAGGGCGTCAACGCATCAGTGCCAGCGCAATCTGTTATGGCGTGCATACGCAACTGGTATTACTTGCCCCGGCTTCACGCTGTTTAGCATCGATCGGGTCTTAACCGTCGACGAGAACAACAACGTGAACCTTGGAACCCTATCCAGTCGAAGTGCCAGATACTGGCCTGAACGTCTGGCGGTAATCGACCGCCACACCCGGCTGACCTTCGCTCAGCTCGAACAGCGGGCCAACCAGTTGGCCTCGGCCTTGCTGGCACAGGGCATCGCCACGGGCGAGCATGTCGCCATCCTGGCGCCAAACCGCGCCGAACTGGTGGAAGCAGAGGTGGCTTTCTACAAGGCCGGCCTGGTCAAGGTACCGGTCAATGCGCGTCTGGCACCGGATGAAGTCATTCAGGTGCTCAACGACGCCTGCAGCGTCGCGCTGATCGCCGATGCGCAACTCGCCCAGGCGTTGCTGGACCGCAGGCAGGAGATACCTGCGTTACGCTTGATCGTGACCTTGGGTGAGCGGGGCGGTGACATCACCTATGCCGCGCTGCTGGCCCAAGGCAGTAGCCAGCCAATCAGCTGCGACCTGCCTGACGATGCCCTTGCCGTTTTGCATTACACCTCTGGCAGCTCTGGTGTGCTCAAGGCTGCGATGCTCAGCGTGGGCAACCGCAAGGCGCTAATCCGCAAGAGCCTCGCCAGCCCGACCCGTCGCGCCGCCCCGGGCGACGTGATGGCTCACGTCGGCCCTATCACCCATGCAAGCGGCATGCAGCTGATGCCACTGCTGGCGGTCGGTGCCTGCAACCTGCTGCTGGAGCGCTACGACGACCAGCTGTTGCTCGAGACCATCCAGCGCGAAGGCGTAACCCGCTTGTTCCTGGTACCTGCCATGATCAATCGCCTGGTCAACTTTCCCGATGTCGAGCGCTACGACCTGAGCAGCTTGCGCCTGGTGATGTACGGTGCCGCGCCGATGGCACCAGCGCTGGTGAAGCGGGCCATCGAGGTATTCGGGCCGATCCTGGCCCAGGGTTACGGTGCTGGCGAGACCTGCTCGCTGGTAACCGTCCTGACCGAACAGGACCATTTGTGCGAGGGCGGCGACTACCGGCGCCTGGCTTCGTGCGGGCGTTGCTACTTCGAAACCGACCTGCGCGTGGTGAACGACCATTTCCAGGACGTCCAGCCGGGAGAGGTGGGCGAAATCGTAGTCAAGGGCCCGGACATCATGCAGGGGTACTGGCGGGCCCCCCACCTCACCGCCGAAGTGATGCGCGACGGCTACTACCTGACTGGCGACCTGGCCACGGTGGATGAGCAGGGGTATGTGTTCATTGTCGACCGCAAGAAAGAAATGATCATTTCCGGTGGTTTCAACATTTACCCCAGCGAGGTCGAGCAGGTGCTCTACAGCATGCCGCAGGTGTTCGAGGCAGCGGTGGTGGGGGTGCCTGACGAGCAGTGGGGCGAAGCGGTGCGGGCGGTGATCGTGCTCAAACCGGGCATGGCGCTGCAAGAGCAGGACGTCATCGAACATTGCGCCCAGGCCCTGGCCGGTTTCAAGAAACCACGTGCCGTGGACTTCGTCAGCGAGCTGCCGAAAAACCCCAACGGCAAGGTGGTGCGCCGGTTGATCCGTGACGCCTACTGGCAAAACAGCGAACGCCGTATCTGACACGAGGAACGACCATGTATCAGCCAAGCGAAAAGGCCCAGCAGATCATCGAGGCCATCAGTGGCTTCGTTCGCAACGAAATCCTGCCCCTGGAACAGCAAGCCGGTCTCAGTTGGGCAGAGCCGCACCCGCGGGCGGTACTGCAGCAGGTATGGCAGCGCTCGTGCGAGCAGGGCTTCTACAACATCATGCTGCCCGAGGCGATAGGTGGCGCCGGGTTGAGCGTGTCAGACCTGTGTGCGGTCAAGGAAGCCACGGTGCTCACCGGCTCGATGCTGGCGCCGCACATTCTCGGTGAGCTTTCCGGGCCGCCCCGTATCGGCCATCTGTTCAAGGTGGCGAGCCCGACCCAGATCGAGGCGTTCCTGCAGCCGGTGTGCCGTGCCGAAAAGGCCGTGTGCTTCGCCCTGACTGAAAGCGAAGCCGGCTCTGATGCAACGGCGATCAAGACCTCCGCACGGCGGGAAGGTGAACACTATGTGCTGAACGGCGCCAAGCGTTACATTTCAGGTGCGCCCTATGCCGACATTGCGGTGCTGCTTGCAGTGACGGATCCTGGGCGCGGTGCCCAAGGGATTTCGGCATTCTTCGTCGACCTGAGCGCGCCGGGGGTAAGGGTTGAAAGTGATTATTCGGTCATGTCCGGCGGTGGTGCGCATGGCGACATCATCCTTGATGACGTACGGGTGCCGGCGGCCAACCGCATTGGTGAGGAGGGGCAGGGTTTCAAGCTGGCGATGGGGCGTATCACCCTCAACCGCCTGCTGCATTGCCCCACCTTGCTGGGGCTGGCCGGCCTGGCACTGAACCTCTCGATCGACTATGCCCGCACGCGCAAGCAGTTCGGCCAGCCTATCGCCATGTTCCAGTCGATCAACCACATGATCGCCGACATGGCCACCGAGCTGCATGCTGCACGCAGCATGGTCTACGCCACGGCAGCGGTGAATGACGCCGGCGGCAATATCCGCACCCAGGCCCCGATGTGCAAGCTGTTCGTTTCGGAGACGGCCTTCCGCATCGCCGATCGCGCCGTGCAGATACACGGCGGTGCCGGGCTGGTGCGTGGCAACCCGGTGGAGTGGATATTCCGTGCGACACGTATGATGCGCATTCTCACGGGAACCAGCGAGATCCAGCGCAACACCATCGCCAAGGGCGTGCTCATGCCTGAGCAATGACGCGGTATGCCCGGCCCCCGGTGGCCGGGTTCTCCAGACAAGAACAATAACGAGAGATCATCATGACTCATACTGACACCCCCGCACGTGCAGGCACGGCCTGGATGATTGCGGTACTGCTGGCGCTGTTGATGCTGGTGAACTTCCTGGACAAGGTCGTCATCGGCCTGGTGGCGGTGCCGATGTCCAAGGAACTGGGCTTGTCCCCTGCCGAGTTCGGCCTGGTAGGGGGCGCACTGCACTGGTTCTTCGCCATCTCGGCGGTGATAGGTGGCTTCATGGCCAATCGCCGGCCAACCCGCACCCTGCTGCTGGGGATGGGCGCGTTCTGGGCGCTTATCCAGTTGCCCATGTTGTTCGTCAGCTCGCTGTGGGCGATCGTCGCCTGCCGGGTGCTGCTGGGTATTGGCGAGGGACCGGCCTCACCGGTGGCTACACATGCCTTGTACAAGTGGTTCCCCAACGACCGTCGCAACCTTCCCGTGGCGCTGTTGCATACCGGCAGTGCGCTGGGGCTGCTGGTAGCGGGTGCCATGATTCCATGGATCAGTGTGCACTACGGCTGGCGCATGAACTTCATCGTGCTGGCGGTGATCGGCGCGGTGTGGTGTGTGCTGTGGTGGTGGCTGGGCAGCGAGGGTAACCTCGACCGCATTCGCCCGGGCCAGCTTGAAGAAGGGCAGGCCCCTGTTCCCTATCGTCGGCTGCTCGGTGACCGCACGGTACTGGGCAACTACTTGTGCCACTTCGCCGCCAACTGGTCCCTGGCGTTGACGTTGACCTGGGTACCGAGCTACCTGGAAACCGGGCTGGGGATCGACCCGATCATGACCGGCCAGGTGTTCGTTCTGTTCGTGGTGGTTACCACGCCGCTGAGCCTGTTCATGGCCTGGCTGTCCCAGCGAATGATGCGTGCCGGGTTGGCCACGCGCTGGTCGCGAGGTGCGTTCGTTTCAGTGTGCCTGATCGCCAGCGGGCTGCTGTCGGCGGCATTGTTTCTGCCGGGGCTGAGCAACGTCGAGCGGATCGTCAGCCTCACCTTCAGCGGCGGGCTGGCGCTGGTGATGTACTCCGTGGGGCCTGCCATGCTGGCGGAGTTCACGCCCAGCGGGCAGCGCGGCGGCATTCTGGCGATCGGCAACGGTATCGCCTCGTTGGCCGGGCTGTCGGCACCGGTGGTCACCGGTTTGCTGGTGCAGGGCGCCGGGGCCGGGCACACGGCAGGGTTTGGCCAGGGTTTTCTGGTGTGCGGCGCGGTGCTGGTGATTGCCGGGCTGATCGGGCTGGCCTGGATGGACCCGCAGAAAACCCGGCAACGTCTGGTGCAGGTGGGCACGGCTGCGCCTGCCCAAGCGTGATGTACACAGCGCTCAGAGGCTCTGCTCCGCCAGCGCCTCGCGCTCGATCAAGGTACCTTTCCAGCGCTCGCTGCGCACCGCATCCACCAGCAGTGCGCGCACCAGGTCGCGCATGCAGGCGGCGGCGAACGACAGCGGCTTGTGCTGCGAGTGGGCCAAGGCGATAGTGCGGGTGATGCGCGGTTCCACTATCAGCCGCGCGCTGGCAGGCGCGGCCAAATCCAGCAGCGGCGGCCAGTTGCTGATGGTGGCCGCCAGGCCAGCACGGACCAGGCTGGTGATACCGGGGGCCGACTGCTGTTCGTAGCTTGAGTCCAGTGTCACACCGGTCTCCATGGCAGCCTGCTCGATGCGTCTTCGCAAGTGCAGGCTACGGGGTGGCATTACCAGGCGGCTCGCTGCGGCCTCAGCCAAGGTGATGGGCGACTCGTCAGGGCCGTGCCCAGGCAGGCCGACCCAGTACAGGTCTTCGGAAAACACGGGCTCGGCGATTACATGGACAAGCTCTTCGGCGTTGGGCACCACGCCGAAATCCACCTTGCCCAGCTCGATCGCCTGACCACCTTCGCGGCTCAGGCCATCCCATACGGTGAGCTTGATCCCCGGGAAGCGTGCCTGGGCCTGGGTAATGATGGCCGGCAACAACAGTGCCGAGGCAGTGGCGGGAATCGAGATGGCCACGTGCCCCTTGGGGTTGCCGCGGCTGGACTTCAGCTCATCCTTCACCGAATCGAGCTGCTGCACGACCGATCGTGCCACTTCGTACAACTGCCGCCCGGCATCGGTCAGTTCGATACCGTCATGCTGGCGCGCCAGCAGTTGCATTTCCAGTTCGCTCTCCAGCAGGCCTATCTGTCGGCTCAAGGCCGGTTGGGCGATGAACGCCTGGCGTGCGGCATTGGAAAAACTGCCGGCTTCGACAATGGCGATCAAATAACGCAGCTGTTTCAAAGTCATTGTGGTTCTCAGGCTATGCCGAAGTGATATGGCAACCATCGGGAGACGCTATTTGTTCAGCCCCGGTGGCCTACTTAGTATCGGTAAGCAGCAAAACGAGGATAACAGAAACGTTCGAATAATTACCCAAGCCCTTGCCTGCAGGCCTTTGCGCCGTACTTAAGCATTAACTCGCAATTCACTCTCTAATAAACACAATAAGAGGTTAAGAGTGATGGCATCTCGTATTTTCGGTCGCTCGGGACCGTTGTCGGTACTTGCCTCATCAGTACTTTTTTCTGCGTCTGCCTGTGCCGCTCAGTTTCACTGGGGTGAACTTGAGGGGCAATTCGACTCGGCGCTTTCCTTTGGTACCAGTATTGCGACTGCCAACCCTGACCCGGCCCTGCACAACAGCGCCAACAGCGATGACGGCCGCCTGAACTTTGCCTCCGGCGATGTGTTTTCAGCGGTGTTCAAAGGCACCCATGACCTGGAGCTCAAGCACGATAACCTGGGGGTGTTCCTTCGCGGAACCTACTGGTACGACACGGCCCTGCGTGATCACGATCAGCGCTTCAAGCAGGTCGAGGACAACAACCGCAAGCGCTCGGCCAAGACCGCAGGTAGCCAGCTGCTCGATGCCTTCGGTTACTACCTGTATGACATCGACGGCCAGCCGGGCTCGCTCAGGTTGGGCAAGCAAGTGGTCAACTGGGGTGAGAGCACCTTCATCCAGGGCGGACTGAACGTCATCAACCCCTTCAACCTGGCGGCCTTGCGCCGCCCCGGCTCGGAAGTGAAGGACGCGCTGGTGCCGGTGAACCTGTTCTACTTCACCCAGAACCTTACCGAAGCGCTGTCGGTCGACGGTTTCTATCAGCTGGACTGGGAACAGACCCAGCTCGACAACTGTGGCACGTTCTTTTCGAACAACGACTTTTTGCCCGATGGGTGTGATGGCCTCGACGTGGGCGCCAGGTTGCTCGGCAACCCCACAGCCGTGGCCGGGCTAGCGCCGTTCGGTGTGAACCTCACCAGCGAAGGCGTGCGCATACCTCGCGGCAGCGACCAGGATGCCCGCAACAGCGGGCAGTGGGGCGTTTCGCTGCGCTGGTACGTGGCGGCGCTGGACACCGAGTTTGGCGCTTACGCGGCGCACTACCACAGCCGCACGCCTTACCTGGGTACGGTCAGCAGCTCGTATTTCGACAACCGCCGTTTCGCCCCGCAGCTGTGCGCCAACCTCGCTATCGGGCTTGCAGACTGTGCCGCTTTCCTGGGCTCCAGCGCAGGCCAGTCGCTGGTCGGCGCGCTACGCCTTGGCACCTCGCAGTACCGGGTGCAATACCCCGAGGACATTCGCCTCTACGGCCTTTCGTTCTCCACCACCCTGCGCACCGGCACGGCGCTGCAGGGGGAGCTGAGCTACCGGCCGAACATGCCCATGCAGCTCAACGGTACCGACATCATCCAGTCGTTGTTGAACGTCCATGGCCGCTCGCCATTGCTGGGTGACGGCCTGCGGCCAGACAGCGCCAGTACGTTGTTCGACGGCTACCGCCGTAAAGAGATGACCCAGTTGCAGATAACCGCTGTTCACGCTTTCAGCCAGGTGATGGGGGCCAACCAGTTGCTGTTGATAGGCGAGGCGGGCGCCACCTACGTGGGCGGTCTGGAGGGCGCCTATGGCCCCCGTTACGGGCGCTCGGGCACGTTCAACAGCGGCGAACTGGCGGACAACAGCGTGTGCGTGGCCATTTCCAAAACCCCTGAGCACTGCAACGACGAAGGCTTCATGACCCCGTTTTCCTGGGGCTACCGGCTGCGCGCCACCTGGGCCTACCCCAACGTGATTGCCGGTTTCGACCTGCGGCCGAACCTGTCCTGGGCACATGACGTGCACGGCACCGGCCCGGTGGAGGGCTCGGCGTTCAGCGAAGGCTCCAGGGCCATCAGTGTCGGGTTGGATGCGACGCTCGCCAGCACCTACAGCTTGAGTGTGTCGTACACCGACTTTATCGACGGCGACTATGGCACCCGCGGCGACCGGGACTTCATCTCGCTGAGCCTGGGCGTCACTTTCTGAGGGCATGACAATGAAAATGCGCATGGTGATGATCGGCCTGTTCTGGGCGAGTGGCACGCTGGCAGCAGCCGGCCTGCCCGACAACCTGACCCCGGTGGGAGCCGAGCGTGCTGCCAGCCCCGACGGGCGCATCCCGGCCTGGCAAGGTGGGTTGAGTACAGCCCAGCAACGCCTGGGCGACAACGGCACGCCGCTGGACCCGTTTGCCGATGAACAGCCTCTGTACCGGATCACGGCCGCCAACTACCGGCAGTACCGAGGTCAGCTTACCGACGGCCAGGTGGCCTTGCTCAAACGCTTCCCAGCCAGCCTGAGCTTGCCGGTGTATTCCACCCACCGCAGTGTTGCGGTACCCGACGCGGTCGCGGCATCTGCCGCCCGCAACGCCGAGCAGGCGCAGCTGGATGACCAGGGCAACGGTGTGCGAGGTTTTACTGGCGTCATCGCCTTTCCGCGGCCAACCAACGGCCTGGAGGTGATCTGGAACCACCTGACCCGGCATCGCAACGAGAGCTACAGCCTGAGCTCCGACAGCGTCACGCCGCTGAAGAATGGCCGCTTCGTGCTGATGAGCGCGCGTCAGGAAGTGGCCCGGCCTGAAGGCTTGGCCAGCCTGGGGGCGGGCAATGTACTTTATTACTTCACCTACCGCATGACGGCGCCCTCGCGGCTTGCCGGCGATGCGATGGTGGTGCATGAGACACTGGACCAGGTCGCCGAGCCGCGCTTGTCCTGGGTGTACAGTGCCAGCCAGCGGCGGGTGCGGCGGGCGCCGAACATCGCCTATGACACCACCGGCCCAGGCACCGCCGGCCTGCGGACCGCCGACAGCCGCGACATGTTCAATGGCGCGCCAGACCGGTACGACTGGAAGCTGCTGGGCAAGCAGACGCTGCACGTGCCCTACAACAGCTACCGCTTGGCATCGCCCGAGCTGCGCTATGCGGACCTGATCAAGCCAGGCCACATCGACCCGGCACCGACCCGCTACGAACTGCACCGGGTATGGGTCGTGGAGGCGACATTGAAGCCCGGGGCGCAGCATATCTACGCCAAGCGCCGTTTCTACCTGGATGAAGACACCTGGGCCATTCTCGAAACAGACAGCTACGACGCGCGTGGCGAGCTGTGGCGCACCTCACAGGCCCATGGTTTCTTTCACCCCGGCGGCCAGGTGGCGGTCAACGCCATGGAGGTTACCTACGACCTCAAGAGCGGCCGCTACCATGCATCGGGCTTGATCAATGAGCAGCGTCGGCCCTTTGCTTTCAATGTGCGCACCAGCCTTTCGTACTTCTCGCCCGGCGCACTGCGTAGCTTTGGTGTGCGTTGATGGGCGTGCCTGAACCATGGAATGACTGGTCGCGGCGGCTATTGGGTCAGGGTGAAGCGCCTGATCCGCGCTTCACGCTGGCCAACGAACGTACCTTCCTGGCCTGGGTCCGGACCGCGCTGGCGTTGCTGGGTGGCGCAATCGCCATTGAAACCTTCGCCGGCCACGTCCTCGAGAACCCGCTGCGGCTGTGGCTGGTCGCTGGCCTGATGCTGCTGAGCGCATTGCTGAGCGCTGGCGCCTGCCTGCGCTGGCTGCGGGTCGAGCGGGCATTGCGTCAGCGACGCCCGTTGCCGTTGCCGGCACTGGTGCCCTTGTTGGCGCTGGGCTGCCTGGTCGCCGTACTGCTGGCAGGTCTCGTCCTGTGGCCACGCTGGCATGGCTGATCCGGGCCTGCAGGCAGAACGCACCGAGTTGGCCTGGCGGCGCACTGTGCTGGCGCTGGTGGCGGTGGCGGGGTTGGCCTGTCGTCAGGGCGATGTGTACGTGCTGGCATTGGCGGGCATGGCCGCGCTGGCGCTGCTGGCCCGCCAGGGGCGGCGTTACGAACGGGGCTTGGCGATGTTGCAGGCCGAATGCGGCCAGCCTGCGCCGTGGGGAGTGCTGGCACTGGGTAGCGTGGTGTGGCTGATGGCACTGGCAGGCTTGTGCCGGTTGGCGAAGGGCGGCTAAGCAGAGTGCCGGCGCCGCCCGCCGCCGCTCAGGGCGTGACGATATTGAAGCGCGAATCAGCCTCTTCCAGCCCTCCCATGAATTGCAGGAACTTCACCCGCTCGCCTTTGATGTCGATTGCCCCTGCTGTGGCTTCCTTGAGAAAGCCTGTCTGCTTCAAGGCAATGCTGTCCAGCGTCTGTTTGCGCATGATGACCTCTACATCGGCCTTGGCGTGGCGCGCCAGGTCGCGGTGGGTGAGGACGCCGTTGCGCAGGGTGAGGGCGTAATCTTCGCCCAGGTCGGAAAAACGCCAGTTTACGGTCAGGTCGCTGTCGGCAGCCTTGTAGGCATTCACCCGCACGCCCAGGTAGTCGAAAAACAGGCTGGGCGTCAGGGCCCGTACCATGTCATCGGCGTTGCCACCGCTACCCGCACCGGCGGCAACGCCTGAGCGCAATTCCTGCGCGCCACTGAGGTAGGCATTGCGCCAGGTGGCGTTCTCACTCTGGTAACCCAGTTGCTCCAGCGCGTCGGCCTGCAGTGCGCGGGCCTCTGTGTTGTCTGGCTCGGCGAATACCAGGTGGTTGACCAACTGCGCCACCCAGCGATAGTCGCCCTCGGCGAAGGCCTGGCGGGCCTGGGTCAGCACCTGATCGGCCCCCCCCATGGCCGCCACGTAACGCTTGCCGGCCGCTTGCGGTGGCAATGGGTCGAGGTTGGCCGGGTTGCCGTCGTAGAACCCCATGTAGCGTTGATAGACGGCCCTGACGTTATGGCTGAGCGAACCGTAGTAGTCGCGGCTGTACCATTTGCTTGCCAGGCGCGGCGGCAGGCTGGCCAGGGTCTGGGCAATTTCCATGGGTGTCTGGCCCTGATTGATCAGGCGCAGGGTCTGGCTGTCGATGAAGGCATACATATCGCGCTGGTCAGCCAGGTAGTCGCGGATGGCCGCACCGCCCCAAGTGGGCCAGTGATGCTGGGCGAACACCACCTCGGCCTGGTTGCCGTAGCGCACCAGCGACTGGTCCAGGTAATGAGCCCAGACTTTCGGATCGCGCACCAGTGCCCCGCGCAGCGTCAGTACGTTGTGTTGCACGTGGGTGGCGTTCTCGGCCATGCACAGTGCCCGGAGCGCCGGGAAATAGATGTTCATTTCTGCCGGCGCCTCGGTGCCCGGAGTCAGCTGGAATTCCACCTCCACGCCGCTCAGGGTCATGCGTTGCAGCGGTTGGCTGATTTCGAGCGTGGGCGCGATGAGGCTGACGGTGGCATTGGCCGGCACGCCCTTGCCCAGTCCGGCATCCACCTGGCCTCGCGGCCCACGGGGCAGGGGGGCGCCGTACATGTACTGGGCGCGGCGTTTCATGGCCGGTCCGGCCAGCACGTTTTCACCGATGGCATGTTCGAAGAACCCCTCGGGTGCAATGACCTGGACTTTGCCAGCCTTGACGTCCGCCTCGTTGATCACCCCGCGCACGCCGCCGAAATGGTCGACGTGCGGGTGGGTGTAGATCACCGTGGTCACCGGCTTGCGCGGACGGTGCTTGAAGTAAAGTTCGAGGCCCGCCTTGGCGGTCTCCACGGCAAGCAGCGGGTCGATCACAATCAGCCCGTCCTGCCCCTCGACGATGGTCATGTTGGCCAGGTCCAGGCCGCGAAGCTGGTAGATGCCCTCGGTGACCTTGAACAGCCCGGCGATGTTGTTCAACTGAGCGATACGCCACAAGCTCGGGTTTACCGTGGCAGGGGACTGCGCCGGTTCCAGAAAAGCATACTGGGCCAGGTTCCACACGGTTTTGCCATCGGCTGTCGCGACTGGCCCGTCGAACCGCTCGACCAGCCCACGCCGGGCTGTTTCGTAATCGACGCGATCCTCGAACGGTAACCGTTGCAGCCACTGCTGGTTGCTGGCCTGGGTGGCCGGGGTGGCATCCTTGGCCGCTGTTGCGGCCAGGCTCGGAAGTGGGGCCAGCAGGGCAAGCGCCAGCATCGACAGTGAAAAGCGCATGGGATGTCCTTGTTGTTATTGGGGCAGAACACTCTAGGGGAGGGGCTTGCGCACCAGCCAATACCAGAGCGGCATGGCCGCTATCGCGTTTCCTGATGGCTTCAGGCGGGGGGGAGCGTGAGGATCTGTTCGACCAGCCAGGCCAGGGCGGGGTCGTGCTGACGGTGGCTCAGGTGCACCAGTTCCAGCTCGAAAGGCTCCAGGGCAAAAGGCAGTTCGTGCACCGCCAAAGGCAGCAGATGCGCAAACTGTTGGGCCAGTTGCCGCGGCAGCACCACACACATGTCGGTGGCTGCGGCCAGATGGGCGGCCTGCAGGTAGTTGGGCGTGGTATAGGCGATTTGCCGGGTCAGGCCTTGCTCGGCCAGCCACTGGTCGACCATGCCCCGGGTCTGGCCGCCGTGCACCCAGATGTGCCGCAAACCCAGGAACGCGTCGAGGTCCAGTGCCTGGCCCGGCACCAGGTGCGGGTGCTGCTGGCGCAGCGCGATCTGCAGGGTTTCACGGCGCCAGGGGTGGCGGGTGAAGCGCGCCGGCACCTCGTCGAAACGGCCCAGTACCAGGTCGAGGTCGCCCCGGTCCAGCGCCTCGGCCGGCAGGTTGGGGGCCAGGTGCACCACGTCGATGCGCACGTTGGGTGCCAGTAGCTCCAGCCGCGCCAGGAGTGGCGGCATGCACAGCTGTTCGACGAAATCGGTGAGGGCGATGCGCAACTGGCGGTGGCTGTGCTGAGGCTCGAAGCCATCGCCGGTGCCCAGCGTCTGCTCGATCTGCTGTAACGCCGCACGTATCGGCCCCTCCAGTGCCAAGGCCCGTGGCGTCGGGCGCATGCGCCGGCCCACGCGGACCAGCAGCGGGTCGCCCAGCTGGTCACGCAGGCGCGCCAGGGCATTGCTCACGGTCGGCTGGGTGAGGGCCAGACGCTCGGCTGCCCGCGATACGTTCTGTTCACGCAGCAACATGTCGAAGACGCGCAGCAGGTTCAGGTCGAAGTTCGAAATATTCATGCTGAAAATATATGGCATACGAAATGGAAATTTCAAAAATACCTTCGGCCTGCTTAGGGTGATCACAGTCCTCATACCTACAAGAAAGCAGGAGCGTTGCGCGTGAATACTCCCTTCCCGATCAATCAGGTGGCTGTGATAGGTGCAGGCACCATGGGCCGCGGCATCGTCATCAGCCTGGCCAACGCCGGGCTGTCGGTGCTGTGGCTGGACTGCAACGCGGCAGCGCTCGAAGCCGGGCTGGGCATGGTCAGCCAAGCCTGGGCCCAGCAGGTGGACAAGCAGCGCATCACCCCGGCCCAGGCCGAAGCCTGCCTGGCGCGTGTGCAGGCAGTGGACGGCTATCCGGCGTTGGCGGAGGCCGACCTGGTGATTGAAGCGGTGTATGAAAACCTGGCGCTCAAGCAGGAAATCTTCCGTGCACTGGATGCACACCTCAAGCCCCGTGCGATCCTGGCCAGCAACACCTCGGCGCTGGACATCGACGCGATTGCCGCCGTCACCCAGCGGCCGTCCCAGGTCCTGGGGCTGCATTTTTTCAGCCCTGCGCATGTCATGAAGCTGCTCGAAATCGTGCGGGGGACGCACACCGGTCCGAAGGTGCTCGACGTCGCCAAAGCGCTGGGCGAGCGCATGGGCAAGGTGGCGATAGTGGCAGGCAACTGCCCAGGGTTCATTGGCAATCGCATGTTGCGCAGCTATGTGGGCGAAGCGCGCAAGTTACTGCTTGAAGGTGCTTTGCCTCATCAGGTGGATGCGGTGCTGCAGCAGTTCGGCTTCGCCATGGGGCCGTTCCGCATGTACGACGTGGTGGGCATCGACCTGGAGTGGCGCGCCCGGCAGTTGGCCGGGCAAGGCATGCACGACCCGCTGGTGCAGGTCGATAACGCGCTGTGCGAGCTCGGTCGTCTCGGGCAGAAGACCGGGCAAGGCTACTACCGCTATGCGCCCGGCAGCCGACAGGCCGAGCATGACCCGCAGGTCGACGCCCTGGTGCTGCAGGTGTCCCAGAACCTTGGCTACCGACGCCGGGGCATCAGTGCCGAGGAAATCCTTGAGCGCTGCCTGCTGGCACTGGTCAACGAAGGGGCGAAGGTTCTCCAGGAAGGTATCGCCGCCAGCAGCGGCGACATCGACCAAGTCTGGCTCCACGGCTATGGCTTTCCGGCTGCCACTGGCGGGCCCATGCGCTGGGCTGACGAGCAGGGGGCGCCGTTTATCCTGGCCCGGCTGGAATACCTGCAGGGCGTGCTTGGCGAGCATTGGCGCCCGGCAGGGCTGCTCTACTCACTCGTGGCCGGTGGCAAGCGTTTCGAACCGCGTGGGGAGGTTCAGGCATGAACTACCAGGCGCCCCTTCGCGACATGCGTTTCGTGCTGCATGAACTGTTCGACCTGAGCGGACATTGCCAGCAACTAGGTATCGAACTGGACCGCGACACCCTCGACGGCATCCTTGAAGAGGCCGCACGTTTCACTGGCCAAATCATCGCACCACTCAATCGCAACAGTGACGAACAGGGCTGCCAGTGGGTGGGCGGCGAGGTCACCACCCCGGACGGCATGCGGGACGCCTATCGGCAATACGTCGAACATGGCTGGGCCAGTATGACCGGGCCGCAGGCCTATGGTGGCCAGGGTCTGCCGCAGATGGCATCGGCCAGCTTCCATGAAATGCTGATGGCGGCGTCGTTGTCGTTCCGCATCTACTCCGGCCTGACCGAGGGCGCGGTCCTGGCGTTGCATCGCCATGGCAGCGAGGCACTCAAGCAGGCTTACTTGAGCCGGATGGTCAGTGGCGAGTGGGCCGGCACCATGTGCCTGACCGAGCCGCAGGCCGGCACCGACCTGGCGTTGCTGCGTACCCGCGCCCAGCCGGAAGCGGACGGCAGCTACCGCATTACCGGCAGCAAGATATTCATCAGTGGTGGCGAGCAGGACCTGACCGACAACATCGTTCATCTGGTACTCGCGCGCCTGCCTGATGCGCCGGCCGGTGTGAGAGGCATCAGCCTGTTCCTGGTGCCCAAGCTGCTGCCCGGTGGGGAGCGCAATGCGCTGGGCTGCGGGGCGCTGGAGCACAAGATGGGCATCAAGGGGGCCTCGACCTGCGTGATGAACTTCGACGGTGCCCAGGGCTGGCTGGTGGGGGAGGTCAACCAGGGGCTGGCCTGCATGTTCACCATGATGAACGATGCCCGCTTCCAGGTCGGCCTGCAGGGGCTTGGTATTGCCGAGGCCGCTTTTCAGGGAGGGCTGGCCTATGCCCGGGAGCGTCTGCAGTCGCGCTCGCTTGCCGGGCCGGTGGCAGCGGAAAAGCCTGCCGATCCGATTATCGTCCATCCAGACGTGCGGCGCATGCTGCTGACCCAGAAGACCCTTACCGAGGGCTGTCGCATGCTGGGCATCTACACCGCTCGGCAACTGGACCTGGAGCATGCTGCGAAAAGTGCACCGGCGCGCCAGGCGGCAGCTCGGCGGGCGGCGTTGCTGATCCCTATCGTCAAGGCGTTCTTCACCGACGTCGGTCAGGAAGTCGCCAGTCTTGGGGTGCAGTTGTACGGCGGTCACGGCTACATCCGCGAGTGGGGCATGGAGCAGTTGATGCGCGATAGCCGCATCACCCAGCTTTATGAAGGCACCAACGGTATACAGGCCCTCGACCTGATACGCCGCAAGGTACTGGGGGACGGCGGGGCCGAGCTCAATATGCTGATCGACGAAATGGCGCTGCACGTCGGGGCTGCCAGTGCGCTCGACGGCCTGCAGGCCATGGCGACGGCCGTGGGGCAACGTTTGGAGGAATGGCGCGTCTTGGCCGCCCATGTGGTCGAGGCCTGTCAACGCGACCCCCAGGAGTCAGGGGCAGTGTCGGTTGATTTTCTTGCCTACTCGGCCTACGTGCTGTTGGCGGCGATGTGGTTGCAAGCGGCTGTGCGCGCTCAAGCAACGCTTGCCGCCGGCAGCGCGGAAACAGCCTTCTACAGGGCCAAGCTTGACGCCGCAACGTTCTACTGGCGGCGGCTCCTGCCCCGCGCCACTGCTCACCGCGAGGCCCTGCTGGGTGGCGCGGATTGCCTGATGGCGTTACCGGCGAGCGATTTCGCGTTCTAGCGCACGGCAAACCATACGAACAAGGAGAGTGCGATGCAGCCTTTCAGCTTTGCCACCACTGCGCAGATCCTCTGCGAACCCGGCGCGGTGCAGCGCCTTGCAGGTCTGTGCCGTGAGCGCGGTGCCAAGCGTGTTTTGATTGTCAGTGACCCGGGTATCGCCCGCCTTGGCATGCTTGATGACCTGCTGCCGGGGTTCACGGCAGCCAAGGTCGGTGTGGCGATCTTCAGTGAGGTTACGGCCGACCCTAGCGAGGCATGCGTGCTGGCTGCCGCCCAGCGCGCCCGGCATATCGGCGCCGACCTGGTGGTGGGGTTCGGCGGCGGCAGCTCGATGGATGTGGCCAAGCTGGTTGCGCTGCTGGCCCACCGCGATTGTTCGCAGCCCATCGCCGAGCTTTACGGCATCGACAGGGCCAAGGGCCGCCGGCTGCCGTTGATCCAGGTGCCCACCACGGCAGGTACCGGTTCGGAGGTGACGCCGATCGCCATCGTCACCACCGGCGCCACCACCAAAATGGGCATTGTTTCGCCGCTGCTGTTGCCAGACCTGGCAGTGCTCGACGCCGTCTGTACCCTCGGCCTGCCATCGGCGGTGACTGCTGCTACCGGTATCGACGCCATGGTGCATGCCATCGAAGCCTATACCAGCCGCCTCAAACGTAACCCGCTGTCCAGCCTGCTGGCCCGTGAGGCGCTGCGGCTGCTGGCGGATAACCTTGACCAGGCTGTGCACAACGGCGGCAACCTGCAGGCCCGCCAGGCCATGCTGCTGGGGGCTTGCCTGGCCGGCCAGGCCTTTGCCAATGCACCGGTGGCGGCGGTGCATGCCTTGGCCTATCCGCTGGGTGGACATTTTCATATTCCCCATGGCCTGGCCAACGCGCTGGTGTTGCCGCACGTGCTGCGCTTCAACCTGCCGGTGGCGGCAGTGGACTACGCCGAACTGGCCGTGCCGCTGCTGGGGGCCCGTTTGCAGCCCGGCGATCAACGCCAGCAGGCAGAACAATTCGTGGCCGAGCTGGCCGCGCTAGGTAGCCGCTGCGGGTTACCGGACCGCCTGCGCGACGCCGATGTACCGCGTCATCGGCTTGGCCAGCTGGCCGAAGACGCGATGCAACAGCAGCGCCTTTTGGTCAATAACCCGCGTGAAGTCACCCAGGCCGATGCGCTGGCCATCTATGAGGCAGCCTACTGATGAGCTACCTCCGGCAACGTGAACACTATCGGCACTTCACGCCTATAACCACCCGGTGGCACGACAATGATGTCTATGGCCACGTGAACAACGTGGTCTATTACAGCTTTTTCGACAGCGCCGTGAACCGCCTGCTGGTGCGGGAGGGCGGGTTGGATATCGACCAGGGGAGGGTGATCGCGCTGGTGGTCAGCTCCGCCTGCGACTACCAGGCGCCGGTGGCCTTTCCGCATGACATCGAAGTGGGCCTTGTGGTGAGCCGGTTGGGTAACACCTCGGTGCACTATCAGTTGGCCGTGTTCCTTGCCGGTCAGCCATTGGCCTGCGCCACCGGCCGCTTCGTCCATGTATTCGTCGACCGCGAAGGGCGGCGCCCGGTGCCGGTACCTGACTGCCTGCGGCGCGTGTTGAGCGAACTGCAGCCCCTATCCCCTGAGGAACAGCCATCATGAAAGACGCCGTGATCGTCGCCACTGCTCGCACACCTATCGGCAAAGCCATGCGTGGCGCCTTCAACGACCTGAAAACCCCCAGCATGACGGCTGTCGCTATACGCGCCGCTGTAGAGCGGGCCGGTATCGAACCGGCGCAGGTCGATGACCTGGTGCTGGGGACTGCCATGCAGAGCGGCACTGCCGCGATCAACCCGGGTCGGCTGTCGGCGCTGGCCGCCGGCCTGCCCCAATCGGTCAGCGGTCAAACCGTCGACCGCCAGTGTGCTTCAGGCCTGATGGCCATTGCCACGGCGGCGAAGCAGATCATGGTTGATGGCATGCAGGTGACCATTGGCGCAGGTCAGGAGCAGATCAGCCTGGTGCAGCAGGTGCACAACCAGCTGGCCAGTGAGGCTTACGACCCCGCGGTGTTACGCATGAGCGAGCACGCCTACATGCCGATGCTGCAAACGGCCGAACGGGTGGCCCGGCGTTATGGCATAAGCCGCGAAGCACAGGATGTCTACGCCCTGCAGTCTCAGCAGCGCACGGCGGCGGCGCAGGCAGCAGGGCTGTTCGCCGCTGAAATCGTGCCGGTCATCGCACGCAAGAAGGTGGTGGACAAGCTGACAGGTGTTGTCAGCCATGAAGAGGTGCGCCTGACCCAGGACGAAGGGAACCGGCCGGCAACGACCCTGGCCGATCTGCAGGGGCTCAAGCCCGTGGTCGAAGGCGGTTGTGTCACGGCCGGCAATGCCAGTCAGTTGTCCGATGGCGCCAGTGCCTGCGTGCTGATGGAGGGCGCGCTGGCGGCGCGCTCGGGCATCGCAGCCCTGGGGCTTTACCGCGGTATCGCCGTGGCTGGCCTTGCACCCGAGGAAATGGGCATCGGCCCGGTATTGGCTGTGCCCAAGCTACTGCGCCAGCAGGGCCTGACGGTAGACGATATCGGGCTATGGGAGCTGAACGAGGCGTTTGCCTGCCAGGTGCTGTATTGCGCCCAGCAGTTGCAGATCGACCCGGCGAAACTGAACGTCAATGGCGGCGCCATTGCTATCGGCCACCCCTATGGCATGAGCGGCGCGCGGATGGTCGGGCATGCGCTGCTGGAGGGCAAGCGGCGTCAGGTGAAGTACGTGGTCGTGACGATGTGCGTGGGCGGCGGCATGGGCGCGGCAGGCTTGTTCGAAGTGCTTTAGGCCGATACCCGGGGCCAGCCCATGGCGCTGACCGGGACGCAGGCGCAACCCGCGCCCACTGTGTCCCGGCCAGGGCTGGTTATGAGCCTACAGCAACCGCGTGGCGCGAAGCCGGCTGCGGCAATTGGCGGAAGCCTTCACGGATGGCAGCGATCAGTTCCGCGTCCTTGACGGGGCACAACCCGGGGAAAGGTTTGTCGGCATGGGTGAGCACGGCTTCGACGCTTGCCTGGTTATCGCGGTAAACCTGCCTGATTGCCTGGCTTTCCATGTCCTTGCTGTCGCTGCAGTTCAGGGCGTGGTGAATGGCGAGGCCCGCCCCAAACGCCAGGGCTGGGGTTGCAATACCGTGCTTGCGGGCAAGGTCGATGCTGCTGAGGATGCGTTCGTTGCGTTGCAGCTTGCGCAAGGGGTCGCGGCCTACCCGGGCGCAAGGGTCTTTGAACGAGGTTTTGCAGCGCTCGAGGAATGCCTCGGCAAAGCGGCTGACCACCTCGGCCATCTGTGGGTATTCGGCCACCAGTGCGGGCGCGACCTCCTGGCGAATCAGGCGCTCGGCCAACTCACTCACCCGCGCATCACCCATGCCCTGGCCGACCCAGGCATGGCCCAGCAGGCTGGCGTACCAGGCCACGATGGCGTGCGGGCCGTTCCACAGACGGTTCTTGATGATCTGGATCTGGGCGATGTCTGGCACTGTCTTCACCTGGCGCAGGCGTTCGAGCAGGTCGCTGCCGCGTTCGGCGTAAAGCGGCATGTCAGCTTCGCTGTTGAACAGCACCAGATGCAGCTGGCTCATGGCGCTGCTGGGCTGTGCAAAGGGCCTGAAGTGGCCGATCAGGCGTTCGTACTCCGGTAGCGGCGCTGAAGGTTTGCGGGTGCTTGCAGGCTCGTCTTCCAGGCTGTTCTGGAACATCTGCGACTTGATGCGCAGTTGCCGCACCAGCGCGTCATTGCCCAGTTTGGACACGATGCGGCTGACCACCGTTTCGGCAAAATGGGTCTTTTGCATAACCTGCTCGCTGATCGCAGGCGGGCACAGTAACGCCAGCTCGGCTTGCACATGACGCCGTACGAACGCCGCACCGCCAACCTTGTTCAACACGATCAGCAGGGTCAGCTCGCGGCCTCGGCGCTCGAAGCGTTGCAGCAGGCCTTGGGCGATCACCCTGGCCTGGCTTCTGATGGCCTGCTCGGGCAGGCTCAGGCCGATGATTTCGGCAGTGGTGTACATGCCGATGACCGCGTCGTCATCGTCCATGTCGATCATGCGCACGTTGTCGATGGTCTGGTCGAACGACGTGGCGCCGTAGCGCACGCTGTAGCGGCCGAAAGCGCTGACGCTTTCGCGCAGCATGCGCGAGCGGGTTGCGGCAATGATTTCACGCGGTCGGGTGTAGCCGTCCCAATGGGAAAATACCTGTGTCAGGTAACCGCCGCCGATGGCGCCGAAACCATGAATGCCCACGCTGAACTGGTTCATCGAGGCCGGGAACGGCTCACTCAAGGCAGGCATGCCCAGGTCGGGTACGCACTCGCTCAGGTCGGCGAGAAACTCATGCATGCTGCGGTAGGCTTTGAGCGCACCCGCCTTGATTTCCGGCGCAGGCGGCTTGATGTCCTCGATCAGGATCGCCTGCCCTTCGGCGCGCATCGCCGACAGCATGCCGTTTTCCGAGTCCTCGACCATGAAGCACTGGCCTGGCTCGCAATTGAGCGCGCGGGCGGCTTTCAGGAAAATCTCGGGGTGGGGTTTGCCTTGGCTGACTTCATCGCCACAAACGGTGATGTCGAAGTACTTCAGCACGTTGGCGTTGATCAGGTATTCCTCGGCGATGGCACGGCGGCTGGAGGTGGCCACCGCCATGGTCAGGCCTGATTTGCGCAAGCGCTCCAGCACCTCCAGCAGGCCGGCCTTGATTGGTACGCCGTGATTGCGCACGTACTCCAGCTCAAGTTCATCGGCGCGTTGGCGGATTTGTGCGTACGGGAAGTCTTCGCCGTTATGCGCCTTGGCGAGGGCTTCGGCCTTTTTTGCGCTCAGGCCCAGCGAGCCAATCAGGGTCTGCTCGCTCAGCGCTTTGCCGAAGATTTCCAGAGACGCTTGCTTGAGTGTCTTGAAGCGCAGGCGCTCGGTGTCGAAGAGAGTGCCATCCATATCGAAGATGGCGCTGAAAATGTGTTTACCGTGAAAGAAAAGCATTGGCTGTTGCCCCTTGTCGTTGCGTCAGGCACCCCGCCTGCAACAGGCGAGAACGGTGTGAGAGCTGCAGTAGAGGCAGTCAGGTCGGGGGCACACGTTCGACAGGGGGACGGTCAGGGGTGACACAGAGGTAAGGCGGGGCGGAGCGGGGCGTGCAGAGGAGGTTGGCAACCGTTGAGGCGAGGCGGGTGGCGCGTTTGGCCTTGAGGTCACGCCCACTGGCTGCAGTCGGTTTCGCAGGCAGTGGGCGCAAATAGCGATGGATACGTGTGATTCCAAGCATGAGGTGCTTTGCTTCCTTTTCGTCATGGGTGATCCTTTTTCAGCCTTGCACGTATGCGCCGCGACATGCAAGGCTTGGCCTCCCGCTCGCATTGCGCAACAAGGTGAACCCCAATGACCCAAGCTACCGACCAGGCCTTTTACGATCGTGCCGATGCGCACATCGAACTGGCGAACCAGCAGATCGAAAAGTTCGAAGACCTGGGCAAGGTAAGCGCCTCGCTGACCTTCGGTGCCGCGCGCTTCAGCGCCTGGATGAGCGCCCGCAGCTTCAAGAGCGGCGCGGAGCTGGGTGCGGCACGGGAAGAGATTCTGAAGTACTTCTGTGATCAGTACCGGATGATGCTCGAGGACAACCTCGATGAGCATATCGAGCATTTTGACCAGTACATGCTGGGCAAGAACGACTAAGCCAGGCGCGCCGTTTCCCTCAGCGATTTGGCCATTTCTGCAGCAGGATCGAAACGAATTTCTCCGCAGCCGGCGACAACGATGCGCCGCGCCGGTACACCAGCCCTAGCGTGCGGGTGACTTGCGGCTCGATCAACGGCACGCTCACCAGCGTGGGGTGGTCGGCATTGGGCATGGCCAGGCTGGGCATGGCCGACACACCCAGCCCGGCCTCGACCATGCCCAGTGACGTGGACAGGTGTTGCACTTCGTAGAACCATTTGGGCCGCAGGTTGAGCCCGGACAACGCATGGTCCAGCAGCATGCGGTTGCCACTCAGGCGGCCGACGCCGATCAGGCGGTAATCAGCCAGCTCTGTCCAGGTAACGGAGGCGCGGTTCGCCAGTGGGTGGTCACGCCGGCAGGCCAGTACAAAGTGCTCCTGCACCAGCGAGACAAACTCGATGTCCGGGTGCTGGCCGCTCATCATGTTGATGCCGAAGTCGGCCTCGCCACGCAGCACGGCCTCGAGCCCGTCGTTGGCGCTAAGGTCCAGCAGGCGAATGCGGATTTTCGGGTATTGCTCGTTGTAATCGCGGATCACCGACGGCAGGAAGTAGAACGCCGCGGTAGGAATGCAGGCGAGGGTAACCTGACCGGTCTGGCGCTCGGCCAGTTCGCGGATGCTGAGGATCGAGTCTTCAAAATCATCCAGCAAGCGCCTGGCCTTGGGCAGGAAGTCGCGGCCCACGCTGGTCAGGCTGACCCGGCGGGTGGTGCGTTCCAGTAGCGAGGTGCCCAGGCCTTCCTCCAGTTTCTTGATCCGCCGGCTCAGGGCCGGCTGGGACAGGTGAAGCGCTTCGGCGGCCTCATGAAAACTGCCAAGTTCGGCGATTTTCACGAAAGATCTGATGTCTTGCAGCTCATATTCCATAAGAAACCTTCGACTGGCCTGGCGCTATATTGATGTTTGAATCGCAATAATAGCTACGATATTTGCATTGGATTGATTTATCCATCCCTGTCACTCTTTTGCTCACAGCATCAATGATGTCCATTGATCAACAAGAGTGCGAAATCATGCAACGAATTCCTTGCGTACTCATGCGCGGCGGTACCTCCAAAGGGCCGTTTTTCCACGCCTGGGACCTGCCTGCCAATGTGGTCGAGCGCGACGAATTGCTGATCAACCTGATGGGGTCTGGCCATGAGCTGGAAATCGACGGCATCGGTGGCGGCAGCCCGCAGACCAGCAAGGTGGCGATCATTAGCCCGTCATTGCATGCCGACGCTGACGTCGACTACCTGTTCGTGCAGGTGATGGTCGCACAGCGCCGGGTCGATACGGCCCCAAACTGCGGCAACATGCTGTGTGCGGTGGGGCCGTTCGCCATCGAACAGGGGTTGGTAAAGGGCCAGGAAGGCAAGACCTTGGTGCGCATTCGCAACCTCAACACCGGCACCTTCGTCAATTCGCTGGTCGAAACGCCCGGCGGTATCGTGCGCTACGAAGGCCGCACGGCGATTGATGGGGTACCGGGCACTGCCGCCCCGGTGCACCTGACCTTCCTCGACGCGGTCGGCAGCAAGACCGGCAAGCTGTTCCCCACGGGCAAGGCCCAGGACGTGATTGATGGCGTGCCGGTGACCTGCATCGACATGGCCATGCCGATGATGGTGGTGGAGGCCAGCCAGTTGGGGGTCAGCGGCTCGGAAACCCCGGCTCAGCTGGACGCCGACAGCGCGCTGCTCGAACGCCTGGAAGCGTTGCGGCTGAAGGCCGGAAAGGCCATGGGCCTGGGCGATGTCAGTGGCATGGTCATCCCCAAGCCAGTGCTGGTGTCCAAGCCGCGCTACGACGGCACGCTGCAGGTTCGCTATTTCATGCCGCACAACTGCCATCGTGCCTTGGCGATCACTGGAGCCGTGGGGCTGGCGACTGCCTGCGTCAGCCCTGGCACCGTGATTGCCGACCTGTTGGGCGAAGGCGCGCAGCAACTGGCCGAGGTCCGTTTGGAGCACCCAAGTGGCGGAATCGATGTTGCGCTGACGCGTAGCGCTGCCGACGGCCAGACGATCCAGGCTTCGGTGGTGCGAACCGCCCGGCGGCTCTTCTCAGGGTTCGTCTACGCCCCTACATTCCGCAGGTTGGCCGGGTAGTTCCAGGCACCGATCCAGACCTGCACATTCGTAACAAGCGCATCCGCACAATTTCAACAATGGGTGATGCCATGAGACTCGCCAAATCGCTGTATTTCCAGATTCTCTGCGCCGTTCTGCTGGGCGTGGTGGTCGGACACTTCTGGGCGCAACAGGCCGTGGCCCTCAAGCCGCTGGGTGATGCGTTCATCAAGCTGATCAAGATGATGATCGCGCCGGTGGTGTTCTGCACCATCGTCACAGGCATCGCCGGCATGACCGACAAGCGTTCCCTGGGCCGCTTGATGAGCAAGACCTTGCTGCTGTTCCTGGGGCTGACGGTGGTGAGCCTGGTGATCGGACTGGCGGCGGTCTATCTGTTCAAGCCAGGTGCCGGCATGAACATCGATCCTGCCACCCTGAGCACGGCGGGCCTGAGCCAGTACACCGCGTCGGCTGCCAAGCTGAGCGTGGTGGACTTCTTCATGCACATCATCCCGGACACCTTCATCGGTGCCTTCAACAAGGGTGAGGTCTTGCCGGTCCTGTTCATCGCCGTACTCAGCGGTTTCGCCCTCTCGTCGATGGGCGAAAAGGGCAAGCCGGTACTGGACGTGCTGGAGTCAGCCTCGACCATGGTGTTCCGCATCTTCGGCTACCTGATGCGCTTTGCCCCGGTCGGCGCTTTCGGCGCACTGGCATTCACCGTGGGCCAGTACGGCATTACGTCCCTTGGCGCGCTGGCCAAGCTGGTGGGGACGTTGTACATCGCCTGCGCCTTCTTCGTGCTGGTGGTGCTCGGTGGCATCTGCCGCGCCCATGGCTTCAGCCTGTGGAAGTTGCTGCGCTATTTCCGCGAAGAGTTCCTGGTGGTGCTCGGCACGTCCTCCACCGAGCCGGTGCTGCCGCGCATGCTCGAGAAACTCGAGAAGCTTGGGTGCAAGAAAGGCGTGGTTGGCCTGGTGCTGCCCACTGGCTACTCGTTCAACCTGGACGGTACTGCCATCTATCTGTCGTTGGCAGCAGTGTTCATCGCGCAGGCCTGCAACATCGACCTGAGCCTGGGCCAGGTGGTCACCATGCTGGCGATCATGCTGCTGTCCTCCAAGGGCGCGGCAGGTGTTACCGGCAGCGGTTTCGTGGCCTTGGCCTCGACCCTTACCGTGATCCACGACATTCCCTTGGCCGGCCTGGCCCTGTTGATCGGGGTCGACCGCTTCATGTCGGAAGCCCGTGCGCTGACGAGTCTTGCCAGCAACGCAGTGGCGACGGTGGTGGTTTCGTTGTCCGAAAACGCCTGTGACCGCCAGACGCTGCACAGCCGGCTGAATGGCGAGCCGGTGGTCAGCCCCGTCGCTGAAACAGCCGACTGGGTCGCCGAACCACACCGCCACGGCTGAGCCTCGACACCCTCAAACTTTTTGCAGGCCCCCACCAGGCGTTGCCGGGTGGGGGGCAGGGGGCCGTCTGCGCTGCAGGTGGCCACATAGACAATAAAAACAAGAGAACAAACCATGCTCGCACTTCTGGGCCTGATCATGGTGGTGACCTTCACCT
>NZ_JAUHUI010000051.1:0-36146 GCF_030418155.1 Pseudomonas sp. 2,4-D | reverse complement strand
CGTCGGTGGTGTCACCCTCGCATTCGCGGGCAAACCCGCTCCTACAGGGCCCCGCTAAATCAATTGCTTATGTGTTCTCAGCCATCCATCCCCGGGTCGAACGGGATGCTCTGCACCACCTCCAGCTCATACCCCGCCAGCCCCGCGTATTTCAGCGGTGGCCCCAGGTGACGCAGCTTGCCCACGCCAAGGTCCTGGAGGATCTGCGCCCCGGTGCCCACTTCGGAATACACCTTGGACTGACCACGTTGATAGGGCCGCACAGGGTGGGTCAGGTGTGGCACGCGCTCAAGCAAGGCCTGGGAGGATTCGTGATTGGCCAGGATCACCACCACGCCAGTACCTTCATCGGCGACCTTCTGCAGCGCCGCCCACAGCGTCCAGTTGGCGGGACCTGCGTATTCGGCACCCACCAGGTCGCGCAGCGGGTCGATCACATGCACCCGCACCAGGGTCGGCTGTTCGCGACGAATGTCGCCCATGACCATGGCCATGTGCACACCACCTTCGATGCGGTCTTCATAGGTGACCAGGCGGAAGGTGCCATGCACCGTCGGCAGTTCGCGCTCGCCGATGCGCTTGATGGTCTGCTCGGTGCTCAGGCGGTAGTGGATCAGGTCGGCGATGGTGCCAATCTTGATGCCATGCCGTGAGGCGAACACTTCCAGGTCGGGGCGACGTGCCATGGTGCCGTCGTCGTTCAGCACTTCAACGATGACCGAGGCCGGGCTGAAGCCGGCCAGGCGTGCCAGGTCGCAGCCAGCTTCGGTGTGGCCGGCACGGGTCAGCACGCCGCCTTCGCGTGCCCGCAGGGGGAAAATGTGGCCAGGTTGCACCAAGTCTTCGGGGCGGGCGTTGGGGGCCATGGCCGCTGCCACGGTGCGTGCCCGGTCAGCGGCGGAAATGCCGGTGGTGACCCCGGTGGCCGCCTCGATCGACACGGTGAACGCGGTGCTGAACACGCTACCGTTGGCCGGAACCATCTGCTCCAGGCCCAGGCGCTGGCAGTGATCGTCGGTCAAGGTCAGGCAGATCAGCCCGCGTGCCTCGCGGGCCATGAAGTTGATGGCCTGGGCGTCGCAGCGCTCGGCGGCGATCAACAGGTCGCCTTCGTTTTCCCGGTCCTCGTCATCCACCAGCAGGACCATCTTGCCTTGCCGGTAGTCCTCGAGAAGTTCCTCGATGGTGTTGAAAGCCATGGTGCACGCTCACTGTGGTGGGGTGAATTTTATGGTATACCATCATACACAAATATCGCCGTAACAGGAGAGCTGCACATGAAGGCCTACTGGATCGCCCATGTGGACGTGACCGACCCCGAGCAATACCAGCAGTACACCCAGCGCGCCCCGGCAGCCTTCAAGGCATTCGGCGGTCGCTTCCTGGCCCGTGGCGGGCGTAGCGAGGCGATGGAAGGGAGGGTTACGCCTCAGCGTAGTGTGGTGATCGAGTTCGATTCGTACGAACAAGCGGTGGCTTGTTATCGGTCCGAGCTGTATCAGGAGGCTTGCAGCCATCGGCAAGGTGTGGCGAAGGCTGAGGTGATCATTGTGGAAGGGTTTGAGCCCTGAGCAGGATTTGCCGGCCCTTTCGCATCGATGGCAGATACATTGAAGCCTGCGGGGCGTTTCCGCAAATAGAAGCAAAAGACCCGCCCAGGCGGGTCTATTGCTCATCGCCTCACTGCAGATGCACTTTAAGTTCGTTGCCCGCCTGCCGCAGCGCCGCCTTTACTGCCGGCACTTGGCTCAACGGGTTGAGCAGCCCATAGTCATGAATCATTCCGTTGTAGCGCACCGAGGTTACTGTCACGCCCGCCGCATTCAACTTGCGGGCATACGCCTCACCTTCATCCCGAAGCACATCGAACTCAGCCGTTTGCACCAGGGCCGGTGGCAAGCCCTTCAGCTGTTCGGCGGACGCCCGCAGCGGCGAGGCGTAGATCTGCGCCCGCGCCTTTGCATCAACGGTGTAGTTGTTCCAGAACCACTTCATCATCCCGGTGGTCAGGAAGTGTCCTTCGGCAAACTGCTTGTACGATGCTGTCTCGAAGCTGGCATCGGTCACCGGCCACAGCAGCAGCTGGAAGCGCAGGGCAGGGGTGCCGGCCTCTTTGGCCTTGAGTGCAACAACCGCCGCCATGTTGCCACCAACGCTGTTGCCGGCTACCGCCAGGCGCTTGCCATCCACGCCGATCTCCTTGCCATGCTCGGCCACCCAGCGAGTCGCGGCGTAGGCCTGGTTGATCGCCGTCGGGTAGTGCGCTTCCGGTGACGGGGTGTAGTCCACATAGACCGCCACCGCACCCGAGCCGACCACCAGGTCGCGGATCAGTCGCTGGTGGGTCGGGAAGTCGCCCAGCACCCAGCCGCCGCCGTGGAAGAACATGAACACCGGCAGATCACCGTTGACATTCGTCGGGCGTACCACTTGCAGCTTGATCGACTGGCCATTGGCCTGAATCGTGCGTTCCTTCACCTCGACCCCCGAGAGGTCGACCTTTTCCGAGGCCTGGGCGCCGGTCAGTACCGCACGGGCGTCGTTTGGTGTGAGCTGTTCCAGCGGCTTGCCACCCCCTTTCTCCAGGGCTTCGAGGAAGGCCTGGGTGTGTTGTTCGACACCAGGGCTGCCTGCGGCGAAGGCACTGGAAACAGACAGGGCCAGGAGGGAGGCGGTGAGGGCTTTGTGGACAATGTTCATGGGCGAATCCTTTTCTTTGCAAATGTTGGTAGTGGGCGTCTTGCCTGGCCTGAGGGGCCATCGCTGCGACTTGTGCGTAGATTAGGCAGATGCACTCGTGGGAAAAAGCCGCTATAAAGTGTTTGACTGTCAGCAAGAGTGAGACAATGAACCCTTACGAAGACATGCGGATCTTTGCCCAGGTGATGGAGGCCGGCAGTTTCACCGCTGCCGCCGACCGTCTGGGCATGTCCAAGCAATCGGTCAGCCGGCGTCTGATGCAGCTTGAAGAGCGCCTGGGCGTGCGCCTGCTCAACCGCTCCACCCGGCGCCTCGATGCCACGCCACTGGGGCAGCACTACTACCAGTCGGCCCTGCGCCTGCTGGGTGAAGTGCAGCAGGTCGAACACGACATCAGCGGCCAGGCCCAGGTCTTGCGCGGCACCTTGCGCCTCAGCGCGCCGCTGTCGTTTGCCATGGCGCACCTGGGCTGCCTGCTGACCGAGTTTCTGCAGTTGCACCCCCAGGTTGATGTGGAGGTAGACCTGAGCGACCGCGCCGTGGACCTGATTGGCGAAGGTTATGACCTGGCGCTGCGGATTGGTGCACTGGAGGACTCCAGCCTGATCGCCCGGCGTATCGCCAGTGTCGAGCGGGTCTACTGTGCGAGCCCGGCGTATTTGCAAGCACGGGGAGTGCCGGGAAAACCGGATGAGCTCGCCGCGCATGATTGCCTGCCCTATGGGCATTCGCGGCAGGTGCAGTGGCAATTTCACAAAGGTGGCAAAACCCAGGCAATTCAGGTGACTGGACGCATGAGGGCGAACAATGGCGAGTTGCTGCGGGGGGCTGCGATTGCCGGGATGGGGGTCACTTACCTGCCGACCTTTATCGTTGGGCAGGCGTTGGCGGAGGGGCAACTGGTGACGGTTCTGGATGAGTGGCGCCCGTCCGCGCTGCAGCTGTCGGCGGTGTATCCGCAGCACCGGCAGGTGGCGCGGCCGGTGCAGGGTTTTGTCAGCTTCCTGCGCGCGCGGCTGGCGCAGCTCTGACCGTTGCTACAGGCTATGCTTGCCCTATGAGTACACCCGTTCCTTTACGCCAACCTTGCCCCCCTGGCGCCTGCGTCTGCGGCCGCGAGCAACTGGCCGACCATCCGCAGGCCGCCCAGCGCATCCTCTTGCTGACCCGGCAGGAAGAAAAACGCCTGCTCGAACGGCTGGAAAACCTGAAGGACCTGGAAGACCTTCAACGTCTGCAGCAGCGCCTGTACGAAAACCTCGGCATCCGCGTGCACATCGCCCCCGGTTACAACGAGGTACGGACCATGCGCGGCATCGTCATCGAACTGGACGATCAGCCCGGGCTGTGCCGCAAGACCCGGCAGTCTATCCCGGCGGCGATCCGGCGCGGGCTGGAGCGTAATCCGCAGGTTGCGTTCCGGTTGCTCGATACGCATGACCTGTTGCGTGATACCTGAGCGTTGATACCGGCATCGGCCGCGCCCACATGGGGGCGCGTCAATTCCGTTAATTTTTACACCGCTTGCTACGTCTACTTGAAATCCACCCTGCGCCAGGCGCGCAGCGGCATCATCATTTAAGGAGACAGGCAATGACTTCCGTTTTCGACCGCGACGATATCCAGTTCCAGGTAGTGGTCAACCACGAAGAGCAATACTCGATCTGGCCCGACTACAAAGCCATCCCCAATGGCTGGCGAGCTGTGGGCAAAAGCGGCCTGAAGAAGGACTGCCTGGCCTACATCGATGAAGTCTGGACCGACATGCGCCCGCTGAGCCTGCGCCAGAAAATGGCTGAAGCTGCCGCCCAGTGACCGTGTTGAACCTGCTGTGCCTGCCGTACTCCGGGGCCAGCGCCATGGTTTACAGCCGCTGGCGGCGCAAGCTGCCGGCATGGTTGCAGGTGCGCCCGGTGGAATTGCCTGGGCGGGGGGCGCGCATGACCGAGTCGCTGCACACCGACATGCAAGTGCTGGCTCGGCAACTGGCCAGCGAGCAGCGACTGGCGGCAAGCGCTCCTTACGCGTTGCTCGGCCACAGCCTGGGTGCACTGCTGGCCTTCGAGCTGGCCCATGAGCTGCAGGCATTGGGCTGCCCGGCGCCGCTGGCCTTGTTCGCCTGCGGCACCGCGGCACCTACCCGGCGTGAGGACTACGACGGCAACAACTGGCGCGAGCCCAAGAGCGACGCCGAGCTGATCAGCGAGTTGCGCGCGCTGCAGGGCACGCCTGAAGAAGTGCTGGCCAACGCTGAGCTGATGAGCCTGACCTTGCCGACCTTGCGCGCCGATTTTCTGTTGTGCGGCACTTACACATACCGGCAGCGACCGGCGTTGCAGTGCCCACTGCATGTGCTGGGTGGCGTGGAAGACCGGGCCAGCGATGAGCAACTGCGGGCATGGCGCAGTGAAACCCAAGGCGCGTTCTCGCTGCAGATGTTCCCGGGTGGCCATTTCTTCATCCATGAGCAGGAAGACCGTGTGCTCGCTGCGCTGACCGCGTCGCTGCAACCGCTTCGGCTGTCTGCCTGATTGACGTCACCGCTTGCCTGGGGGAGGCTAGGGTTTTTCCCAGGCAAGAGGCAGACAATGCTGATCGATCCACTCAAGGCCACGCTACTGGTCGTCGACATCCAGGAAAAACTGATCGGTGCCATGAGCGACCCCGAAGGCACTCGGGCACGGGCCCGTTGGTTGCTGGCGGCGACTGCCGAGCTGGCGCTGCCGACGGTGATTTCCGAGCAGTACCCCAAAGGCCTGGGTCATACCCTGGCCGAACTGCTGGCCGCAGCGCCGACAGCCGAAGTGGTGGGAAAAAGTCACTTTTCCTGCGTGGCTGCCGAGTGCCTGCCAGCCAGTTTGATGGCCCGCGAGCAGGTGATCGTCTGCGGCATGGAAACCCATGTTTGCGTGCTGCAGACCGTGCTCGGCCTGTTGGCGCTGGGCAAGCAAGTGTTCGTGGTCGAGGATGCCTGCGACAGCCGCAACCCGGCCAGCAAGGCCGCAGGCCTGGCGCGCATGCGTGCTGCCGGCGCGCAGGTAGTGACCCGCGAGATGGTGTTGTTCGAATTGATGGGCAGTGCCGGGCACCCGCAGTTCCGCCACATCAGCAAAACCTATCTGGTCGGTGAACAGCCCTGAACGGCCGGTTACTTGCCATTTCGCTGATGGCCCTGGCGCTGTTGCAAGGCTGTGCCGGGCGCCGCGAAGAAGCGCCCGAAGCGGACCCGGCCAAAATCCGTGCGCAGCTGTTGCGGCTGTTACCCGCCCAGGTCAAGGACCGCGAGGGTTGGGCCAACGATATTCAGGCAGCCTTCGAAGCCCAGCGCATAGCGCCCAGTAAAAGCAACCTGTGCGCAGTGCTGGCGGTGACCGAACAGGAGTCGACCTTCACTGCGGACCCGCAGGTGCCCAACCTTGGGCGTATCGCCCGCCAGGAGATCGACCGCCGCGCTGCGCGCCTGCATATTCCCAAGCTGCTGGTCGACGGTGCGCTGAAAACGCCGTCGGGCAACGGCCAGAGCTACCAGCAGCGTTTGCAGACGGTGCGCAGCGAAAAACAGTTGAGTGAACTGTACGACGAAGTCGTTGCACGCGTGCCGCTGGGCAATACCTTGCTGGACGGGCTGAATCCGGTGCACACCGGTGGGCCGATGCAGGTCAGCATCGACTTCGCCGAAAAGCATGCAAGGGATTACCCCTACAGCCATGAAGGCACGATTCGGCAGGAAGTGTTCAGCCGGCGCGGCGGCATGTACTTCGGTATTGCCCACCTGTTGGGCTACCCGGCCAATTACGAGCGCCAGCTTTACCGTTTCGCCGATTTCAACGCGGGCTGGTACGCCAGCCGCAATGCAGCATTCCAGGCGGCATTGAGCAAGGTCACGGGGGTGAAGTTGGCACTGGACGGCGACCTGGTGGCGCCGGGGGCGATCATGCCGGGGACGACTGAACTGGCCGCGCGCAAGCTGGGGGTGAAGCTGGGGCTGCGTAACCCGCAGATCCGAAGCCAGCTGGAGGAGGCCGACAGCCTGGCGTTCGAGGACAGCAAGCTGTATAGCGGGGTGTTCGCCCTGGCGGATGCCAAAGCCGGCAAACCAGTGCCCCGCGCAGTGTTACCGGGCATCGAGCTGAAGAGCCCGAAGATTACCCGCAAGCTGACCACGGCCTGGTTTGCCGGGCGGGTGGATGAGCGCTATCAGCGGTGCATGAAGCGTTAGCCAGGCAGCAACCGCGATCCTTGAGCGGGTTTACCCGCGAATACGGTGGTGGCGGCAACGGTGATCGGCGGGTGGAGATTGGCCAGCAGGCCCGGCCCTTTCGCGGGTGAACCCGCTCCTACGAACCACCGGTGCGTGTCCACCGCAGCCGCGCGAGCCTGTCCGATCAGCGCCCGCCCAATGCCCCCACCACCTGGTCAACGCTGGCCTCGAGCCCCGCAATCGCATCTTCAGGGTCACTCTCCACCACCACCAGCCTGGCCCCGGCCGCCTTGATCACCTCGGCCACTGCCGCGTCCGGCTGACGATGGTCAAGCACCAGTGCCACGTCCTGCGCCTTCAGGTTGTCCCCTAGCGCCTTGAGGGCGGCTGCATCCCATTCGGCCGGCAGTGGCTGCTCGACCGCATCCAGGTTCAACCCGTTGACCAGATACCCCAGCCGCTCCGACAGGCTCACCACCGTCAGGTTGTCGACTTTGGCCAACCGCGTCTGGCTGCTGGCCGAAAGCTCCAGCAATTGGCGCTTGAGCCCTGCCAGGTTGCCCTGGATCTTTGCCTTGTCGTCAGGCGCCAGGCGCTCCAGGTCATTGGCCACCACGTCGGCCATGCGCCCGAGGTTGGTCGGGTTGAGCCAGGGGTAAGCGTCATAGGCATCGTCACCGCTCACCGCAATGCCCGGCAGGGCACCATCCACCGGTCGTGCGGCATCGATCTCGACAATGCGGATATTGCTGCGCCGAGCCACCGGGTACAGCGGGTCGTCGCGCCAGATCGAACGCACGGCGATCACCGCATCTGCCTGCTGGGCGGCCTTGTGCAGGCCTGCGCCGCCACGCCCGCTGAAATACGACGGTTGGCGGCTGGCAGGCAGGTTGGCCGGTGCCGCCCGCTGGAGTTGCACCGCAGTGCCTTCGAGCAAGGCGCTGGCCAGGCTATGGGTGACGGGCAGGGTCGTCAGCACTTGCGTGGCGAAAGACAGGGACGGCAGGCCGGCCAGTGCCAGCGCCAGGGTCAGGTGTTTGAAGTTCATGCCGGGTTTCCTTGCAGGCGGGGAACGAGCGCGCGGGCCAGGGCGGCCAGGGCAAAGCAGATGCCGGCGACCAGGATGATCGCGGCCCCTGACGGCACCGGCAGGTCGAAAACGATCGGTAGCAGGATGCCGAACAGGGTACTGATGGTGGCAATCAGCACTGACAGGAAGAAAAAGCCCTTGAGCGACTGGCTGACCAGGCGAGCGGCGGCGGCCGGGATGACCAGCAGTGCACCGACCAGGATGGCCCCGATCACCTTTACCGCAGCCACGGTCACCAACGTCACCAGCACGACGAACAGATAGTCCAGGGTCTTCACCGCCACCCCGCGCACAGCCGCCAGCTGCGGATTGAAACTGGCCAGCATGATGCGGTTGTACAGCGGCAGCGCCAAGGCCAGCACCAGCACTGCGACGATGCCCAGCACGAGCAAGTCCTGGGCGCTAACGGTCAGCACCGAGCCGAACAGCACGTTCTCGAGGATGTGTACGTTGATCTTGCCCGCCAGCATCAGCAGCAGGCTGGCGCCCAGCGCCAGCGACACCGACAGGAACACGCCAATCAGTGTGTCCGGCGACAGCCCGGTACGGTTGCGCAGGAAGTTGAGCAGGATGCCGAACAGCAGGCAGTAGCCGAACAGGCTGCCGTAAGGGCCGGTATAGGGCTCACCCAGCAGGATACCGATGGCCACGCCGGTCAGCGCCGCATGGCCGACCGCCTCAGAGAAGAACGCAAAGCGCTTGACCACCACCAAGGTGCCCAAGCCGCCCAGCACCGGGCCGATCATCAGGCCGGCCAGCAAGGCATTGACCACGAAACCGTAGGCCAGCGCCTCGGGCAGATAACCGGCAGTGGCCCAGCCCTGGACCGTTTGGCGAAAGATTTCAAAACTCATCAGGCAAGGCTCTCGCTACGCGGGTGAACGGAGAACAGGCCGAGCAGGCGCTCCGGGGTCAGGGCCTGGGCAGGCGGCGCATCGAACAGCACCTGGCGGTTCAGGCCTGTTACCCGGTCCGCCAGACGCAACACGGCTTCCAGGTCATGCTCGATCCACAGAACGGTAGTGCCGGCCTGGCGCCAGCCCTGCAATAACTGTTCGAACACCTGGATTCCGGCTTCATCGAGGGCCGACATCGGTTCGTCAAGCACCAGCAACTGCGGCTCGGGGATCAGGCCCTGGGCCAGCAGCACGCGCTGGCGCTCACCGCCGGACAGTGCCCCCATGCGCCGCGTGCGCTTGTCGAGCATGCCAACCTTTACCAGGGCTGCATCAATGGCCGGCTTCACGCGCCGCGACAGGCCGAGGAAGGCCGGGCGGCGCTGGCACATGGCGGCCATGAAATCGTCCACGGTCATGGGCAGGCCGCGGTCGAACTCCAGTGCCTGCGGCACGTAACCAATCACTTCGTGCTCACCTGGCCAATGCAAGGTCAGCTGGCCCTGGTGTGGCATCTGCCCGAGCAGGGTTTTGATCAACGAGCTCTTGCCACCGCCGTTGGGGCCGACGATGGCGTGCACGCTGCCTGCTGCCACGCTGAAACTGACCTGTTCGAGGATACGCGTGCGCCCCAGGGTCAGGTCGATGCCAGTGAACTCGATGCGCGGCCCGCAGGCTGTCGCCAGCTTGGCGGCAGCGGTCATGCGCGGTTCTCCTGAATGGCGCGGACCACCGTGTCGAGGTTGCGCTTCATTTCCACCTCGTACTTGTCCTTGGTGTACTCGCCGTAGGAGATATGCGTCAACGGATACAGGCGCACACCGGACTCACGCTGAATGGTTTCGACATAGGCAGACGGGAAGTCCATTTCCGAGAAGATCACCCGCACGTCCAGCGCCTTGAGCTGGTCGATGGTCTTTTTCAGCTGCGCCGGGCTGGGCTCGATGCCATGGGCCGGCTCGACGACAGCGGTCACCTCCAGGCCGAAATCGCGCACCAGGTAGTCATAGGCGGCATGGATGGTAGCGACCCGGAACGTTGCGCCAGGGGCTTCGGTGACCTTGGCCAGGGCCTCGGCACGCAGGGCGCGCAGGCGTTTGGCGTAGGCACGGGCGTTTTGCGTGTACAACTTGGCGTTGTCCGGGTCGAGTTTGCCCAGTTCACGGGCGATGTTGTTCACCTGGGCGATGGTGGTGCTGATCGACAGAAAGGTGTGCGGGTTGACCACCTTGCCGGCACCGCGCGCGGCAATGCCGGTGGCCGCCAGCAGCGGCACGTTCTGATTGGCTTCGATTGTGGCGATGTCGGGTTTTTCGCTGGTGGCGATCATGCGGTCTGCGAAATCGTCATGGCCAACACCGTTGAGCACCACCACGTCCAGTGTGCCGATGCGCTTGATGTCCTCGGCCCGCGGCTCGTAGGCGTGCGGGTTGAAGCCCGCCGGAATCAGGGGAACCACCTCGGCCTTGTCGCCGACAATATTGCTCACGTAGCTGTAGTAGGGGTGCAGGGTGATGCCGATTCGCAGCGGCTTGCTGTTATCGGCCAGGGCCAGTGCCGGCAGGGCAAGGGTCAGGAGCAGGGCGAGGGCGGAGCGAAACATGGGCGGGTCCTTGGGTTCAGTGACGGTGTTCGCGGGTAACACCGGCGTCGTAGTGGCTGACCACCTGCTGCCAGCCAGCGGCGATCAGGGCGGCCTGGCCGAGGTCGTCCGGGATAACGGCGGCGCTGTCGCGGCGCAGCCAGACATCGGCTTGGCCTGTGCTGTCGGGTGGCAGGATCAGCAGCAGGCTGCCGGCAACTTCCGGGGCCTGGCTGCGACCCAGGTAGGCGCCGGGTTCCAGCCATGACCATTGGTGGGCGCCACGGCTCTGGCTGCCGGCATCGACCACGAATGGCGGCAGGCCTTCTTCGGCCAGGGCCTTTACGCTGGGTGTGACGGCGTTTTCTTCGCGCAGTAGCTGGATCTCGTCGAAGGCTACCCGCAGGTCGGTGTACAGGCCTTGTTCGGCGGCGGTGAGGTCGCGGCGGGCGTCGATCTGGTAGCTGGCGATGGCCTGTTCGTCCTCGCGCTCACCGCGCAGCAGCACCACGCTGGCGGCGAGTACCACGATCAGCAGGCTTGCCAGCAGCACGTACAGGGTTTCGTGCCCGGCACCGGCCGGGCGAATGACTTGGGCGCGGCTCATGGTTGGGCGATATCGGCGTAGTCCACTTCCACCACGTGCCCGGGGCCGGCATCGAACAGCACATAGAATTCACCGTCCGGGCGCTTGAAGGTCAGCGTCGAGTCGTCGCCAAGCTTGCCGCCGACCAACACCTGTTCGTCATAACCGATCACGTCCAGGGTCACCCCGGGGGCACCGCTGCCGTCCGAGAAACCGCCGGTGCACTTGACCTGGCCGTTGGCCAGTTCCTCGCATTCGCACATCGGGTTGTGCGCCAGCGCCGGGCTGGCGGCCAGTACCAGGAAGGGCAGCGTCAGGGTGCGCATCAGGTGTTTCATTTGTTGCCTCCTTGTTTCTCGAGCCATGCAACGGTGGCTGGCGATGCCTTGGCCAGGGGGATCGACGCCTGGTGCATGCTGCCGTCCCAGCCTTCCAGGGTGATCCAGATGTGCGCATCGGGTTTGGTGCGCGGCGGGATCGGCAACGAGGTGCCCATGTTGTACGGTGCACCGAAGAAGATGGTGCCGGCGGCGCGCAGGCTGCGTGGCTTGCCGATGCGCAGGTAGGCGGCCTTGACGTCCTTTATGCAGGCCTTGCACAACGCTGCATTGAACGATTTGAAGTAGCCGGCCGGGCCGTCGGCGCGTGGCGCCTCGTCACGCAGTTCGGCTAGGTCGAGGCTGTAGGGGCCGACCTGGATGTCACTGATCACGTTGGCGCCAAGGCCCGCCTCGCCGCGGAACAGCCTGGCGTCGGCGAAGTACTTGGGCATGAAGCCCAGCGGGATCAGTATCAGCAGGATGTTCAGGTGAAAACGCCACTTCAGCCAAAGCTGCTTCAGCGGGCTGGCGGGCAGGGCCTGGCTCATGAGTGGATCTCCACGGTGGTTTCACTGTGTGCCGCACGTGGAGCGCGCTCGCTGCGCTTGAGGGCCGCGGCGGTGGCCTGGGCGGTGCGTTTGGTCCAGATCAGCAGGCCGCTAAGCACCATCAGGGTGAGGATCAGGCCGAAGAAGAACCACACCAGCTTGATCGGCAAACCGCCAAAGTCGCCGGTGTGCAGCGGGCGCATGGACTCGGTGACGAACTCCAGGGCCGAACGGTCGCTGATCAGGAACTGGCTGTCGACATTGCGTGTGTACGGATTCACCGAAGCACTCTGGAACATCAACGGGTACCAGCCCGGGCCAGACAGCGTGACGTGGCTGTAGGCAGTGGCGGGGAGCGAGATGGAGGTCACTTCCAGCCCCGGGATCGCCAGGCCGGCAAGGCGCGCCGCTTCGTCCAGGTCGATGCGCGAGGCGGGGCTGCCATCTGGCGTTTGCGGTACCTCCTCACGGGCGATCACCGGCACGATGGGTCGGCTGGAAATGGTGATGTGGTTGTCGAACAGGATCGCCTGGATCAGGAACCAGGTGCCGGTGATGGAAATGACCGCAATGAACCATATTGACCACACCCCGGACAGACGGTGCAGGTCACCCCAGAAGATTCGCGAACCATGGCCGGTACGCACGGGTTTGAAAAAGCCTTTCCAGAACTTCTTGTAAACCACCAGGCCGGTGACCAGCGAGGCCAGCATCGGCAGGCCGAGCAGCGATACCAGGTACCAGCCCCAGCTGAAACCGTTGGTGAACGGCACTAGCCACCAGCCGTGCAGGGCGCGGGTGAAGGCTTCGAAGTTGAAGTCTGGGGTCTTGCCCTGAATGGTTCCGGTGTAGGGGTTTACATACAGCGTCGGGCTGGTGCCATCAGGCAGGGTTACATTAGCTTTTACCGCGAAGTGCGAACCATCCGGCTGGCTCAGGCGCTCCACCACCATGTCCGGCTCGGCCTTGTTCAAGGCCTCCAGTACCTGCTGAAAGCTCATGCGCTCGGTGTTCGCGTCTGGCTTGTTGGCGCGCACGGCCGGATCGGCGAGCCAGACGATTTCCTGACTGACCACGGCGAGCATGCCGGTGAAACAGACGATCAGGACAAAGAACCAGATCGGCAAGGCGAGCCAGCTGTGGACCAGGAACCACAGCCTGGATTTGGATTTTTTCGGTGATTTGGCCATCAGACGGTCTTCTGCTATTGGTGGTCGAGCGTGTGCCAACCAAAGAGTGCTGTACTGATAAGGACGAATGAGAATTGAAAACCTGCAGGTTAAAATGAAACCAAATGTTTCAAAGCGCAAAAACCGGACTGCGCACGAGGCATCAGTCCGGCCTTGATGGCGGGTTGCAGAGGGGTCAGGCGCGGGTTAGCGCCACTGCTGCTTGGGGTTTTTCGTGCAGCTGCTCCAGATCCTGGTACAGCGCTCGGCCAATTTCCGCAGCGCGGGTTGGCAGGACCGAAAGCAGGGTGTCACTCAGGCCGTGGCTGTTTTCGCAGAAGCCCTGCAGGTACACCGAGGCTTGCAGGTCGGGGCTGGCCAGTACGCGGTAGTTGCGGTCGACGCTGAAGTCCTCCAGGTAATCGGCCAGCGGCGCCAGCAATTCACGGTGCGAGCGGCGCTCGTAGCCGGTGGCGAGGATAACGGCATCGTAGCGGTGGGTTTGCTGCTGGCCGGTGGCGAGGTCGCGCAGGGTCAGTTCCAGGCCTTCGCGGGTGGCCACCACAGCTTCCACCTGGCGCCGGCACAGCACGTTGTGGCGGTGCTGATGGGCAACCTTCTGCCGGTAGAGGATGCCGTAGATGCGCTCGATCAGGTTGAGGTCGACCACCGAGTAGTTGGTGTTGTGGTATTCGCCTAGCAGTTTGCTGCGCTGGTCGGCCGGTTCGTTGTAGACCAGGTCGGTGTAGTCGGGCGAGAAGATCTCATTGACGAAGGGGCTGTCGTCGGCGGGCTTGAGAGCCGAGCCGCGCAGAATCATGTCGACCTTGACTGACGGATAGCTGTCGTTGAGGTCGATGAACGCCTCGGCGGCGCTCTGGCCTGAGCCGATCACGGCAATGCGCATGGGTTTGCCAGCCGTGCACGGCAGTTTGGTCAGGCTGCTCAGGTACTGCGAGTGGTGGAAGACCCTCGGGTCGTCCTTGAAGGCGCCGAAGTTTTCCGGAATTTTCGGTGTGCCACCGCTGCCCACCACCACCGAGCGGGTGGGGCGGCTGTATTCGCGGCCTTGTCTGTCACGCGAGATCACGCACAGGTGTTGGACCCGGCCTGCATGCAGGTGCGGTTCGATGCGCAACACTTCCTGCCCATACACCGCCTGAGAGGTGAAATGCTCGGCGGCCCAGCGCAGGTAGTCGTTGTACTCCAGGCGGCAGGGGTAGAAGGTGCCGAGGTTGATGAAGTCGGCCAGGCGCTGCTTCTGGTGCAGGTAGTTGACGAAGCTGTACGGGCTGGTCGGGGTGCGCAGCGACACCAGGTCCTTGAGGAACGAGATCTGCAACTCGCTCTGGGTAGCCAAGGTCTCGCCGTGCCAGTGGTAGTCTTGCTGCTTGTCGATGAACAGTGCGTCGAGCGCATGGCCCCGGGATTCGGCGAGCTCTTCCAGGGCGATGGCCAAGGCCAGGTTGGAGGGGCCGAAGCCCACGCCGATCATGTCTTTGATGGTTTCCTGCTGTGAGGACTGGCTCATGGCTGCGATTCCCTGAATGGTCGAATATGGACGCCCGCCGGGGCTCCGGCTCCTGCGCAAGTACATGAGTTGGAACGAGCCAGCCGAGGGGGAATTTAAGCGGGCTAAAGAACAGCGTGAGGCGGCCGATGTGTTGGTTACGGCAAGGACCAATCCTTCAGGCAGGGAATCGACATGAGCGGCATCACGGCAAGCAACTTGATGATCAATGGTGTTTCAGCACAGACGCTGAGCGCGAATGCAGCAACCGAGCGTGAACAGGCGAAACAGGCCGGTGAGGCGGTGGGGCCGTTGAGCATCAGCAGTGACAGCATGAAGGTGTCGGCGGGTAGCCAGGCGCAATCCACCGACACTGAAGGCAGTGGCGAATCGGGGGCTGTGAGCGAGCTGCGTCAATTGATCAAGGATCTGCAGAAGCAGCTGGCAGAAGAGCAGAAACAGTTGGTGGCATTGCAGAATAGCAAGATGGACGAGACTGCCAAGGCGGCAGCGATAGGTGCCAAGCAGGCGAGCATTGCCACCCTCAACGGGCAGATCATGGCGGCCACGGCGCAGTTGCTGGAGCTGTTGCAGCAAGAGGGCGGCAGCAGTGCGGGAGGCATGGTCAGCGCTACGGCCTGACAGCGGTCTTGCTCAAAATTTGAAAGCCTGCGCAGTCGCCTGTAGGCGCGGGGGTGGACATACAGGGGTGATTGGGCGCAGGCCGTCGTGTAGGAGCGGGTTCACCCGCGAAAGGGCCGGGCCTGCTGGCCAATTTCACCCGCCGTTCAGCGTTGCCGCCGCTACCGTATTCGCGGGTAAACCCGCTCCTACACCTATCGAGGGTGGACACACATTGGTGATTGGGCACAGGCCGTTGTAGGAGCGGGTTCACCCGCGAACACGGGCGAAGCCCGTGCTATCCGCCGCGTTGTCTGTTTCGCGAACAAGCCCGCTCGTTCCAGGATATGGCGGTCATTCGGCCGCCAACCGCCCCTTGTTCTGCCGGTCGGCCTTGTACTGCATGGCCACCGCCGGTGCCGGCTTGGCGGTACCGGTTTCCAGCCATTGACGCATGCGGCTGGCATCGGCGAAGTGGGTGTACTTGCCGAAGGCATCGAGAATGACCATGGCCACCGGGCGGTTATCCATGCGGGTCAGCAGTACCAGGCAGTGCCCGGCCTCGTTGGTGAAGCCGGTCTTGGTCAGCTTGATATCCCAGTTGCTTTTGTTCACCAGGTGGTCGGTGTTACGGAAACCCAGCGTGTAGTTGGGCTTGCGGAAGGCGACGGTCTTTTCGCGGGTGGTCGACAGCTCGCTCAGCATGGGGTACTTGCGCGAGGCCATCAGCAGCTTGGCCAGGTCGCGGGCAGTGGATACGTTCTGCGTCGACAGGCCGGTCGGCTCAACATAGCGGGTATGGGCCATTCCCAGGCTGCGGGCTTTGGCATTCATTGCCTTGATGAACGCCGGATAACCGCCGGGATAGGCGTTGGCCAAGCTATTGGCCGCACGGTTTTCCGACGACATCAAGGTAATCAGCAGGGTTTCGCGACGGTCCAACTGGCTGCCCAGGCGCACGCGCGAGTACACGCCTTTCATTTCCGGGTTGTTGGCAATGGTCATGGTGAGCATTTCATCCATGGGCAGCTTGGCATCCAGCACCACCATCGCCGTCATCAGTTTGGTTACCGAAGCGATCGGCACCACGCGGTCGGCATGGCTCGAATACAGCTCCTTGTTGCTGTTCAGGTCGATCAGCAGAGCGCTGCCTGAAGCCAGATGCAGTTTGGATGGGTCACGTTGAACCTGGGCCGGGGGTTGTGCAGCAGCAGTCGACGGAAGGGTCGCGGTACCTGTGAGCAACAGCAGCAGGCTGAGGATGGACAGGGAAGTTTTCACGTTGAGGCTCACTAAAAGTTGGTATGTCGTTGGCTGTGCAAGGGTTTTCCCCCTAAAAACCGATGCATTCTGGAGTATGGCTGAATTACTGTCGAATGCCTTATGCCTAAAGGGCGCAAAGTGAACGATATTTAATCCTGTACCCATTCTTCACCCATCAGATAGGGATGGGATGGACCCCGTGTTGGGTTTTTGCATACCTGCAACAGCATCAGGGCTTTCGATATCAGGGCAGGGCATCGGGATGCCCTGCCGGCCTTCGCGTTCAGCGATGGATGAGCGAGAGTTCGCTGATGATGCAGATCGAGCCATCCTCGGCGGGCGTTGCGTCGGTGTAGTCGACCTGGTTGTAGACCCCGCCGTGGAACTCGAACAGGCGTGAAGCCCAGGTACTGTCGAGCTGCAAATCGCCCGACGAAGCGGATACCCCGTTGCATTCGGCCGTCACGGTTACCACACCTTCAGACGTGGTGTGAATGCTGATGTGGAAGGTCGCACCCAGTGGCACCCCCTTCAGGATTGGGGAATTCACCGGGTCGGTCTGGTTGAAGGTGCGCCGAAACCCCAGGGTGATGTTGCCCTTGTTCCAGAACACCTTTACCGGCGGGCCGTCGTCCCCGCGTACGTGCATCTGGGCGATGACCACCTTCTGCGCCGAGTTGACCTTGGTCAGCGTCATTGTCTGGCGATTCCAGTGATCCTGGGCGCTGGCCAGCGTCCAGTCTTGCGTTTCTGTCCATTCGCAGCGTGTCCTGTGGGTGCTTTTGCTCGAAGCACCTTTGGTTGGGGCTGAGAACTGGATCGAGCCATCGCTGAGCACCGTCACGATGCTGGGAAAGCGGGCAATCGCTTCAGCACCGTTCAGCTCCAGAGCAACGGGGTTGGTTGAGGAGACGGCTACCGGCGTGGCGATGGTGAGGTGGCTGATATCTACGGCCATGGGGGAACTCCTGGCGAAAAGGTTTGAGTGGCATAGCAGCCGTACAAGCGACGGCTGAACACAAAGTTAGCCTCAAGCTAAATAGCGGTCAATAGCTTATGGCTAAATTATTTTCGCTCCACGGGAAATTACCTACTGGCGAAATTTTTCCGCAATGGGGGGCTTTACGCAGGATTTGGCAGTGAGCTAAGCTTTCGCTGAGTGCTGTACGAATATACAGCTATCAGGATGAGAATATGGCAAGCCACATGAAGTCGGAACCCCAACAGCGCCAGGAGATGACCGGAATAGAGCGGCTTAGTCTGCGGGTATCGTCAATGATCAACCACCCGCTCGCACAGACGCAGCGCTGGGTAGTGGTGCATCGTCTGGATACCGACGGTGAAGCGGAATGGGAGGAGGTGATGGGCCAGCTGCTGGAAATGCCCGAGTTGCAGCTGACGTTCAATGATGACGCTAGCGTGACGGTGCGATGGGCGCGCAGTAGCGTGGAAGAGCGTGATGATTTTATCGTCGAACGCGACTGCGAGGCGCAGGTCGAGGAGGCTGCACCGTTCTGAGCTTCAGCAAAAGCCCGCCGGTCAGGGCGGGCTTCGGTTTATACAAGGTGGGCATTCCACACCAGCAGGACCCTGGCCTGTATGTAGGTCTCTTCCCGACGAATCATACGGTCTTTGTGCCGCGAGTTGTCGGAGATCATCTCGAAGTGGTCCTCGTCCGCGATCTGTAGCCGCTTGATGTAGATGTGATCGCCCCAGGAAAAGAAGTAGATGCCATCGCCGACGAATTCGCGGATGCTGACGTCGACGATCAGCGGGTCGCGGTGCCTGATGGTCGGCTCCATCGACTGGCCCCAGCCGGTCACCATCTTCAGGTGATGGTGCTCGCTGAACGTCACGCCCAGTTCGCGCAGGTGACTGGGGCTGACGCGAACGTCCTTGAACATCTCGGGGTAGTCGTGGGGGATCTGGCCACCGCCCATGGCTGCCCGTACGTCATAGTGGGCGATCCACACTTCGTCACCGACCAGGCCGGGGCGAAGCGGCTCGGCTTCCAGCAGCGTGGCATCTGCAGGCTCTTGCGCCGCTGCCAGCAGCCTTTGCCGGGTCTCTTCGGAGATGCCTTTGCCGCTTCGGGCAAGCATCTGTCTGACCAGGTCGGCTGCAGAGAGCTTGTTGTCACCTGGCTCGACAGCCGCTTGCATGTGTTCGCCTGGCGACAGCGCGTCGAACCAGCCCCGTGGCAAGCCTTCGATGCCCTCGATGCGACGGGCCACGTCATCGCCCAGATTTTTTACAGTCTTGTCGGAAAGGATCTGGCTCAGGTGTGCAGGCGCCATCCCCCAGCGCTCTGCGCAGGTCCCCTTTCTCTGGCTGCCGATCAGTTTCACCAGGTTGTGCTTGCGAATTTGGTAGATGTCCATGGGGTGAAGCATGCCAGTGTTTAGCTTGCTGCTAAATGTGCGCATGGCTAAATCTGCTCTTGTCGTGTTGTTAGCTGTAGGCTAAATTAAGCGCACGAACAAGGAAAGCTAGCGAGACATTTTTCTCCAGGGCTGATCACATCATCATCTGTAATGAGGTTCACATGGATCCGACCGACCTCGGCCCGGGCACCGTCACTTGGCTGGGCGGTACGGGGACTGTATTGCTGGGTGCGTTTTTGTGGCTGCGCAAATGGTTGTCGAGGGATGCAGTCGACCGCGCAATGGACACTGCAGAAATTGCCGTCATCCGCCACCTGACAGAGCTGCTGGACATCGAACGGGATGCGCGAAGGGAGGCGCAGGCAAAAGCTGATCTGCTCACCAAGGAGCGAAACGAGCTGGTGATGACCGTAGGCCGGCTGCAAGGCAAGGTCATGGTGCTGACCAGTAAGCTGGGCAGTAGCGGCCAAACATGAGGTGGCAGCCCGGTCAAACCGTGAAGAAAAAAAAGCCCGCCAAATTGGCGGGCGACAAGGGCGCAGGGAGCAACGCACAACAAATTTGGTTCAGGCAACCAAGGTGCCTGGTTGCAACTGTTCGACCAGTGCCTGGGCTGAGGCGCGGGTCGGCATCGGGCCGCTCACGGCTTCGCCGTTGCGAACCAGGTACCAGCACGCCAGCAGGCCCTGCTCACGCAGTGAGGCGGGAACGGCGCTACCGACAACGGACATGATCTGGATAGTGGCCATTGGGACCTCCTTTAAAACATGGCTCTACCATACGCAGCAGCCGGATATGTTTGAAATCAACTTCCTCGATAGTGATCATTGGTCCTGTCAACCATTACCAGCGCGGTGGCCCGTAATACACCGGTGGCGGCCCATAATAGGTGCGGTAGCCCGGTGGCGGCGGAGGAGGCGCGTAGTAGGGCTGGTAGTACACCGGCTGTGGAGGCGGTTGTACGTACACCGGCGGGGCGTAGTAGACCGGCTGGCGCTCAACATACACAGTACGGTCATGGCCGCCATAAACCGTCGCCCCAACCACCGCGCCGGCCACTGCCGCACCCAGCAGGGGCCCCGGCCCATACCAACCCCCGTGCCCATGGCTGCCATAGCCACCGTGAGCTGCTGCAGGCCCGCTGATGGCCAGGGCACCGACCAGCAGGACGATTCCGGGAATGAGACGGTTCATAAAACAACCCCGCAGGAAAACCCCACGTCCGGGGCCCTGTTACTATGACTCCGGTGTCTGTCAGCTGAGCACAGGGGAACGGTAAAGGTTGTGTAAGGGACGACCAGTGGCTGACTCTGTTACGCTGAATAAACGTTTCAGTCATGACCAAGGAGCCTCTTATGCCGACAACTCCCAGCCGGGACACCGTGCTTTGCATCTCTCTGGCCGGTCGCCCTGGCACCTTCGGCGTGCGCTTTCACAACCACCTGTACCAGCAGTTGGGCCTGGACTTCTACTATAAGGCCATGCGCACCGATGACCTGCCGGCGGCCGTGGCAGGGATCCGCGCCTTGGGTATTCGCGGCTGCGGGGTGTCGATGCCGTACAAGGAGGCCTGCATGGCCTTGGTCGACGAAATCGATCCCTCGGCGGCGGCCATCGAGTCGGTCAATACCCTTGTCAATTGCAATGGGCACCTGAAGGCTTACAACACCGATTACCTGGCCGTGCGCCAATTGCTGGTGCAGCATCAGGTCGATCCGGGCACGGCCTTTGCCCTGCGAGGCAGCGGTGGCATGGCCAAGGCCGTGGCCAGCGCCTTGCGCGATGCCGGGTTTGCCGAAGGCATCATCGTTGCACGCAACGAGCAGGCCGGGCGTCAGTTGGCGGATGTCTGTGGTTATCGCTGGGTGCCTGAGCCAGGTGACCTCTGCCCGCCGATGCTGGTGAACGTGACGCCGATCGGTATGGCAGGCGGGCAGGAGGCAGAAGAGCTGGCGTTTCCCGAGAACGCCATCTCGGCGGCGGAGCGGGTGTTCGATGTAGTGGCGATGCCGGCGCAGACGCCGTTGATTCGCCGGGCTCAGGCGTTGGGCAAGCCGGTGATCACTGGGCTGGAGGTCATTGCGCTGCAGGCGCTGGAACAGTTCGTGTTGTACACCGGGGTCAGGCCGTCGCAGGAGCAGGTGGATGCGGCGGTGGCATACGCGCGGGCGACCTGATGACGCCTACCCCCTTCGCGGCATCAGCCGCGAAGGGTGTACAGGTGAAACCCGGATCAGAACACGTCGTGCCCGTTATCCAGCTGTTTGTCGACCAGTGCCCGGCCATGGGCCAGCGACACACGCTGTGCATTCTCAAGGTCGGAGAAGAACTGCATTGGCATCGACATACGCTTGCTGGTGTGCCCGTCCGGTGCCGTGATCAGGCAGCCGGCGGCATAGGGCAGGGGGGAGTCGGGATGGGGCATTACGCTGGCGGTGATGGTGTGCTCGCGGTATTCACAGTGAAGAGATTGCATCGTCCTTACCTCGCTGTGGTTTGTGAAGCAGTTACCTTCATATACCACAGCAAGAGGCCGGGAGTTCCCGGCCTGACGAGCGCGCCGCGACGAGCACTTAGCCTTCGAGCTCGGTTGGCTGGATCACTTCGATCCAGTAACCGTCCGGGTCCTTGACGAAGGCCAGATGGTTCATGCGGCCGTCCTGCAGGCGTTTCTGGAACGGCACTTCCAGTTCCTCGAAACGCGCGCAAGCGGCGCGGACATCGGGTACCGAAATGCAGATGTGGCCAAAACCGCGTGGGTCGGTGTTGCCATTGTGGTAGGCGAACTCGGCATCGTTTTCGGTGCCATGGTTGTGGGTCAGCTCCAGCACGCCGGGGATCGCCTTCATCCACTGGTGGCGGGCGGTGTCGTCAGCGGGGATCTGGGCAGGGTCGACCAGGGCCAGGAAGTACAGGCTGAAAGCGGCTTCAGGGAAGTCACGCTTGTCCACCAGGCGGAAGCCCAGCACGCGGGTGTAGAAGTCCAGCGACTTCTCGATGTCCTTGACCCGCAGCATGGTGTGGTTGAAGACGAACTGGGCGGTGGCGGCGTCAGGTTGCGCGGTGACGCCAGGCAGGGTTTGCAGATCGTGCAGGCTCATGGGAACTCCTGAGACGGGGCCGGGCACAGGGCGCCGGCAAAACAGACAGGCTGGCCATGATACGGCAGTGCGCCGATTGCGCAAATGAAAGCGCCCTGCGAAGGCAGGGCGCTGAAATTAGAGGCCCGCATGTGCGGGCGCGTGATGGGGTCGCTAGTCCTTTAGCTGTTTCGATACTGAGCCAGCCCTTGTGAAAAAAGTGTGAAGCCTGTGTGGGCATTTCATCAGCGTACCCAGCTTTCTACCGTGGCGGCCCCATACTGTTCTTTCCAGGCCTTGAGGCCGCGGTGGTTGCCGCCTTTGGTCTCGATTCGCTCGCCGGTGTGCGGGTTCTGATAGACCTTGACCACCCGCGGGCGACGTTGTTGCTTGGGCGATGTGCTGGAAGCGCGGGCCACAGCCTTCGGGTCGAGGATGGCGATGATATCGCGCAGGCTCTTGTCATAGCTTTTCATCAGGCCGACTAGTTTCTGCTCGAATTCGATTTCGCGTTTGAGGCCGGCATCCTTTTTCAACGCTTCCAGTTGTGCCATCTGTTCCTGGAGCGCTTTTTCGGCAGCACGAAACTCTGCAAGTCTGGACACTGTAATCACTCCTGTACGTCGGTCGTGGCAGGGCGTGACGAACATTGAAGACGCGTAAAAACGCCGGCCACGCAGTTGGGTTCCACTGTTCGCTGATATCGAGTGTAGTCATTCATCGCTACTGGGTAAACTGCTAACTTTTTGCAAGTAAGGCGGGAACTTTCCTAGTTTTGCGCGCGGTATTTGCCGGTTTTTCTGCGGTTGCACGACAGGGGGCCTAGACCATGGTCCAATGGCCCGCGCCAGAGCCTTTGCGCGATCTTTTCAGATGATGGCTGACTCATGTTCGGACCTGCCGCAGTACCGTGGCCAACACGTGCCACAGGTTGTTAAATCGTCTTCATTCTGGATGTTTCCTCGCATGTTTTCCCCTTTCCCCCTCGCCCCTGGGCGCCGTGTTACCGGCCTGTTTCTGTTGTGTGCCGGTGTCAACGTCCAGGCTGCCGGGTTTCTTGAAGACGGCAGTGCAAAGGTCGAAGCACGCAATGTCTATTTCAACCGCGACTTCCGGGACGGTTACAGCAGTTCCAGCCAGGGCGCATCCAAGCGCGAAGAGTGGGCGCAAGGCTTTATCCTCAATGTGCAATCGGGTTATACGCAAGGTCCGGTAGGTGTTGGTGTGGATGCGCTGGGCATGTTCGGCTTCAAACTGGATTCCAGCCCGGCCGACAGCAACAGTGGATTGCTGCCCTCGTCTGGCCACGACCCCCGGCACTCGGCCGACCAGTATGCGAAGATGGGCCTGGCGGCCAAGATCAAGGTGTCCAATACCGTGCTCAAGTACGGTTCGATGATGCCGGATGTCCCGTTGCTCAAGTACAACGATGGCCGTCTGCTGCCGACCCTGTTCCAGGGTGCCATGCTCACCTCTGAAGAACTGCACGACCTGAAGTTCACCCTGGCTCGCCTGGACAAATACACCGCTCGGGATTCCACCGATCGCCAGGACATCCGCGTGCACTGCAAGAACAAGCGTTATGCCTGCGATACCGAAGCCGACCACTTCGACCTGGCCGGTGTCGACTACCGTTTCAACGAGCGTTTCAGCGCCCAGTACCAAGTGGCCAAACTGGAGAATATCTACCGTCAGCACTTCCTCGGCCTGGTGGCCAGCCAGCCGCTGCCGGTGGGCAGCCTGTCGGCTGACGTGCGCCTGATCAAGAGTGATGACATCGGCAATGCCCATGCGGGTGAAATCGACCATCGCGCCTTCAGCGGCATGCTTGGCTACAGCCTCGGTGGCCACAAGCTCAGCGCCGGCTGGCAGCGCATGTATGGCAACAGTGCCATGCCGTACCTGGATGGTAGCAACCCGTACTTGGTCAACTACGCCCAGGTCAATGATTTCGCCGCTGCACAGGAGCGCTCCTGGCAAGTTCGCTATGACTACGACTTCAAGGCGCTGGGTGTACCCGGCCTGACCTTCTTCACCCGTTATATCAACGGCGACAATATCAAGGTGCCGGGCAGCAGTGCCGAAGGCAAGGAGTGGGAACGCGACACCGAGTTCAAATACCAGGTGCAAAGTGGCACCTTCAAGGATGTCAGCGTACGTCTGCGTAATTCCACTTACCGCAGTAACTATGAAAGGTGGGCGCGTGACATGGATGAGACGCGGGTCATTGTCAGCTACAACTTCTCGATCTTCTAAGCGGCTGCTTTGCCAAATACCGGTAGCCGCCTGACAATGGTGGCGGGTTCCCGCAAAGGGCAGGGCAATGAAAGACCTGTTGTTGATCGGCATCGGCGCGGGTGACCCGCGCCAGGTCACCTATGAAGCGGTCGATGCGCTGCGCAGTGCCAGCGTGTTCTTCGTGCTCGACAAGGGCGACGACAAAGATGAACTGGTGCGCCTGCGCAAGGCCATTCTGCAGCGCTATCGCCCCGAAGGTGGTTATCGCCTGGTGCCGGTGGTCGACCCGTTGCGCGATGCGCAGGCGCAAGACTACCTGGGCGCGGTGCAGAACTGGCACCGGCAGCGTGCTGCGCTGTATGCGCGCCTGATCGAGGAGGAAATTGGCGACGGTGAAACAGGTGCCTTCCTGCTGTGGGGCGAGCCCACCCTCTACGACAGCACCCTGCGCATACTCGACCTGGTCCGCGAACAGGGCGTGACGCTGCGCTTGCAGGTCATCCCTGGCATCAGCAGTGTGCAGGCGCTGGCGGCGCGGCACCAGGTGCCGCTCAACCGCATCGGCGAGCCCCTGACCGTGCTGCCGGGGCGACGCCTGGCCGAGCAGGGGCCTGTGGACAATGTGGTGGTGATGCTCGACGGGCAGTGCGCCTTTGCCGGGCTCGATGACCCGGCGTTGACCATCTACTGGGGCGCGTACCTGGGGACCGAGGATGAAGTGCTGATTGCCGGGCCGCTGCAGGCGGTGAAGGTGCAGATACTGGAAGTGCGCGAGCGGGAGCGGGCGCGCAAGGGGTGGATCATGGATACCTATCTGCTGCGCAGAGAGCTGTGAGGTGGGTTGCATGTGCCTGCCTCTTCGCGGGCAAGCCCGCGCCTACGAGCGAAACAGGCGACGCCGTGCTCAAGGGGTACCCAGAATACCCACCACCGTGTCCCGCAACTGGTCGATGCTGAACGGCTTGCCGATCAGGTGCATGCCCTCCGGCACATTGAAACTGTCGGCGTAGCCGCTGGCGAACAGCACCGGTAATAACGGCCGCAGTTCGCGCGCTTTACCCGCCAGCACCTCACCTCGCATGTCCGGCAGGCCCACATCGGTCATCATCAGTGCCAGCGCCTGGCTGGGGTTTTCAAGTACACGCAGGGCGGCTGTGGCGTCTTCTGCCTCGATGACCTTGTAGCCCAAGTCGTCGAGCACTTCGACCATCAGCATACGTACGATGTCGTCGTCTTCGACTACCAGAAGGTGCATGGTTCAAATCCTGTACAAATGAGTGTCTTTAATCTGTGCACCGCGCGGCATCAGAAGTTCCCGAGGATACCGCTCCATGCAAATAGATGGAACGATTGCCGAAAGCAACCTTCAAATACTGGCTAAATGCCCTGCCAGACCTGTCAAAGCTGGTTAGACTCGCTTATCAGGACAGCGCAGTGGCAGATAACAATAACGACTGATCGGCCACTCTTTTCAATGGACTTTTCTAGCTCGGGCGTCTTCTCATGATTCAAGCAGCCACTATGGACCAACGAAGCTTTCGCAAGCTGTTGAGCCGTAACATCGGCCTCCCCCTGGGGGTTGGCCTGCTGGGGGCAGTGGCCTTCGTCGCGGTGATCAACTACCTGCTTTCGGCCATGCAGTGGGTCGAGCACACCGACCGGGTGATCGGCAATGCCAACGAAACGGTCAAGCTGTCGATCGACATGGAAACGGGCATGCGCGGTTTCCTGATCACGGGCGACGAGCGCTTCCTTGACCCTTACGAGGTGGCCAAGCCACGCATTCTCGGCAGCCTGCAAAGCCTGCGCAGCATGGTCGAGGACAACCCGCAGCAGGTTGACCGTATTGACCGGCTGATGGCCTTGCAGCAGGCCTGGAACGACTTCGGTAACGAGATGATCAGCCTGCGCCGCAGCCAGGGCGATTACCAGGCCTCGATCGGCAATGGCCGGGGCAAGCGCATCACCGATGAAATCCGCAAGGAGTTCGATGACCTGATCATTACCGAACAACAACTGCGCATGGCCCGTAACGAAAAAGTCAGTGCCGTCACTGTGACGGCGATTTCGGCTTTCGTGCTGTTCATTGTCGGCCTCAGTGCATTGCTGGCCTACCTGGGCCGTCGTGACCTGCTGGCACTTTCGGCCAACTACGCTGAAAACCTGCAAGCCCAGCAACGCTCGGCGCAGCGCCTGGAGCACCAGGCCTGGTTGCGCACCGGCCAGACCCAGCTGACGCAGCAGGTGCTCGGGCAGCTGACCTTGCCCATGCTTGGCGAGAACATCCTGCGCTTCTTTGCCTCTTATCTGGGCAGCGTGGTGGGCGCCGTGTACGTGCGCGACGAGCATGGCCGGCTGGTGCGCGTGGCCTGTTATGGCCTGAGTACCGAAGAGCAGGCCCGCGAGCAGATCGAGTCGGATCACCATGGCCTGTTGGCCCAGGCGGTCCGCGAAGGCCGCTTGCTGCGCCTGGAGGAACTGCCCGAAGATTTCTATCGCCTCAGTTCCGGCCTGGGCAGTGGCTTGCCGCGCAGTGCATTGCTGATGCCGGCGACCGAAGACGGGCAGATCAACGGGGTGATCGAGCTGGGTTTCCTGCGCCCCTTGCAAGAACGGGATGAAGAGCTGCTGGAGCGGGTCGGCGGCAACCTGGGCATGTCGATCGAGAGTGCCCGTTATCGTCAGCGCTTGCAGGAAGTGCTGGCTGAAACCCAGCAACTCAATGAAGAGCTGCAGGTGCAGCAGGAAGAACTCAAGACTGCCAACGAAGAGCTCGAAGAGCAGTCACGGGTGCTCAAGGAGTCTCAAGCCCATCTGGAAACCCAACAGGCCGAACTCGAGCAGACCAACGAGCAGTTGTCGGAACGCACCGATGCGCTGGACCGCAAGAACGATGAGCTGAGCCAGGCGCAGCTGGAGCTGCAGGCCCGTGCCGACGACCTGCAGCGATCCAGCAAGTACAAGTCCGAATTCCTCGCCAACATGTCCCATGAGCTGCGCACGCCGCTCAACAGCTCGCTGATCCTGGCCAAGTTGTTGGCTGAGAACGGTGAAGGCAACCTCAGTGAGGAGCAGGTCAAGTTCGCCGAATCCATCTACTCGGCCGGTAACGATCTGCTCAACCTTATCAACGACATTCTCGATATCGCCAAGGTCGAGGCCGGCAAGCTCGAAGTACGGCCCGAAACCACCCAGGTCGAGCGCCTGGTCGAGGGCTTGCGCGGCATGTTCCAGCCGCTTGCCGGTCACAAGGGCCTGGCCTTCGAGGTCAAGGTCGAGCCGCAGGTACCGGTCACGCTGTTCACCGACCGTCAGCGCCTGGAGCAGATCCTCAAGAACCTGCTGTCCAACGCCATCAAGTTCACCGAGCGTGGCCAGGTCAGCATGAACGTCAGCTTCCAGGCTGGCAGCGGTATCGTGTTCGCAGTCCGTGACACCGGCATCGGCATTGCGGCCGATCAACAGCAGGCGATCTTCGGCGCCTTCCACCAGGTCGATGGCACCAGCAATCGCCGTTATGGTGGCACTGGCCTGGGTCTGTCGATCTCCCGTGACCTGGCGCATTTGCTCGGTGGCCAGATCAATGTCGACAGCAGCCCCGGGCAAGGCAGCGTGTTCAGCCTGATTCTGCCGGAGCGCTATGCCGCCGAGGCCGAAGACATCGAGCCGCAAAGCCTGCGCCCGGCCGTCGATGCGTTGCCGCCTGCACCGCAAGTGCCGCTGGCCGCCACTGTCATGCGCCCGGCGCCGGCCTTTGCCGACGACCGCGAGCGGGCCCCTTTCGATACCCGATGCATTCTGGTGATCGAAGACGAGCCCAACTTTGCCCGCATCCTCTTCGACCTGGCCCATGAGCTGGGCTATAGCTGCCTGGTGGCCCATGGCGCCGACGAAGGCTTCGAGCTGGCGGCCCAGTACATTCCGGATGCGATCCTGCTGGACATGCGCCTGCCCGACCACTCGGGCCTGACCGTCCTGCAGCGCCTCAAGGAGCAGGCCAGCACCCGCCATATCCCGGTGCACATCATTTCGGTGGAAGACCGCGTCGAGGCTGCCATGCACATGGGGGCGGTGGGGTATGCGGTCAAACCCACCAGCCGCGAGGAGCTCAAGGAGGTGTTCGCTCGCCTGGAGGCCAAGCTCACGCAAAAGCTCAAGCACATCCTGCTGGTGGAAGACGACGACCTGCAGCGCGAGAGCATCGCCCGGCTGATCGGCGACGACGATGTCGAGATCACGGCCGTCGCCATGGCGCAGGATGCACTGGCGCTGTTGCGCCAGAACATCTACGACTGCATGATCATCGACCTCAAGCTGCCAGACATGCTCGGCAACGAGCTGCTCAAACGCATGACCGCCGAGGATATCCGCGCCTTCCCGCCGGTGATCGTGTATACCGGCCGCAACCTCACACGCGAGGAAGAAGCCGACCTGCTCAAGTACTCGCGCTCGATCATCATCAAGGGCGCACGTTCGCCGGAGCGCCTGCTCGACGAGGTGACGCTGTTCCTGCACAAGGTCGAATCGCAACTGTCCAACGAGCGTCAGCGCATGCTCAAGACCGCGCGCAGCCGCGACAAGGTGTTCGAGGGCCGCAAGGTACTGCTGGTGGACGACGATGTGCGTAATATCTTCGCCCTGACCAGTGCCCTGGAGCACAAGGGTGCCATTGTCGAAATCGGCCGCAACGGGCGCGAAGCCATCGAGCGCCTGGAGCAGCACGACGATATCGACCTGGTGCTGATGGACGTGATGATGCCGGAGATGGACGGCTTCGAGGCCACCCGCCTGATCCGTCAGCAACCGCGCTGGCGCAAACTGCCGATCATCGCCGTGACCGCCAAGGCCATGAAGGATGACCAGCAGCGTTGCCTGCAAGCCGGTGCCAATGATTACCTGGCCAAGCCGATCGACCTGGACCGCCTGTTCTCGTTGATCCGTGTCTGGCTGCCGCAACTGGAGCGAATTTGACTAGCGAACGCAACACCGACATTGAGATCCGACTGCTGATCGAGGCGATCTACCTCAAGTACAGCTACGATTTCCGCAATTATTCCGGCGCTTCGATCAAGCGCCGGATTCTCCACGCGCTGCGTCAGTTCGATTGCCTGACGGTGTCTGCGTTGCAGGAGCGCGTGCTGCACGACCCGGGCATGTTCATGCAACTGCTGCAATACCTGACGATCCCGGTCAGCGAGATGTTCCGTGACCCTGACCACTTCCTTGCCGTGCGCAACGAAGTGGTGCCGCTGCTGCGCACCTGGCCGTCGATCAAAGTCTGGATCGCGGGCTGCAGCACGGGGGAGGAGGTGTATTCCATGGCCATCCTGTTGCGTGAGGAAGGGCTGCTTGAACGCACCATCATCTACGCCACCGACATCAACCCGCATTCGCTGGACAGGGCCAAGCAGGGCATCTACTCGATGCAGAGCATGCGCGAGTACGAGGAAAACTACCGCCTGGCCGGTGGCCGGCGTGACTTCGCCGAGTACTACACCGCCGCCTATGGCAACGCCATCATGGACAGCAGCCTGCGCGACAATGTGACCTTCGCCGACCACAGCCTGGCCACCGACAGCGTGTTCTCCGAGACCCAACTGGTGTCGTGCCGCAATGTGCTGATCTACTTCAACAAGGACCTGCAGGATCGGGCGCTGGGCCTGTTCCATGAGTCGCTCTGCCACCGCGGTTTCCTGGTGCTGGGTAGCAAGGAATCGGTGGACTTTTCGGCCTACAGCGATCGTTTCGAGCCGCTGGTCAAGCCCCAACGGATCTTCCGTAAATCATGAGCGGCGTACGCGCAGTGGTGATCGGCGCCTCGGCGGGAGGCGTGGCGGCATTGTTCCAGGTGCTCGGCACGCTGCCATCGGCGTTCGCCATACCGGTGCTCTGCGTGCTGCACCTGCCGGACGACCGCCACAGCCAACTGGCTGGCGTGCTGCAGCGGCGGCTGCATCGGCCGGTATGTGAGGCACGTGACAAGGAGAGCATCAGCAGCGGGCAGATCTATGTGGCGGGGCCGGGTTACCACTTGTCGGTGGAGCGCGACCTGACGCTGTCGCTGAGCCAGGAAGAACCCGTGCACTTCTCGCGCCCGGCGATCGATTTCCTGTTCATCTCGGCGGCCGATGCCTATGGCGATGGCCTGCTGGGTGTGCTGCTCACCGGGGCCAACGAAGACGGCGCCAGGGGCCTTGCCTACATCAAGAACAATGGGGGGCGCACGATCGTCCAGGACCCTCGTGACGCACAGGTTGCCCTGATGCCGGAGGCCGCCCTGGCCCAGCACCAGCCCGACCATATCCTTACTCTGAGCGGTATCGGGCAGTTGCTCGCGACCCTGGAATACAGCGCATGCTAAGCCACACCACCGCCAAACTGCTGATTGTCGACGACTTGCCGGAAAACCTGCTGGCGCTCGATGCCCTGATCCAGGGCGAGGACCGTGAGGTGCACCAGGCACAGTCTGCCGAGGCAGCCTTGTCGTTGCTGCTTGAGCACGAGTTCGCACTGGCCATTCTCGATGTGCAGATGCCGGGCATGAACGGTTTCGAACTGGCCGAGCTGATGCGCGGTACCGACAAGACCAAGCACATCCCGATCGTCTTCGTCAGTGCGGCGGGACGCGAGATGAATTATGCCTTCAAGGGCTACGAGAGCGGGGCCGTGGACTTTCTACACAAGCCGCTCGACACCCTGGCGGTAAAAAGCAAGGTCTCGGTGTTCGTCGACCTGTTCCGCCAACGCAAGGTGCTTGGCCGGCAACTAGAGGCCCTTGAGCAGAGCCGCCAGGAACAGGAGCTGCTGCTCAGCCAGCTGCAGGTGGCACGGTGTGAGCTGGAGCACGCCGTGCGCATGCGTGACGACTTCATGTCGATCGTCTCCCACGAGGTGCGTACGCCGCTCAATGGCCTGATCCTGGAAACCCAGTTGCGCAAGATGCACCTGGCACGGGGCAACCTGGACGCGTTCAGTGTCGACAAGCTGCAGGCCATGGTCGAGCGCGACGAACGGCAGATCAACAGCCTGATCCGGTTGGTAGAGGACATGCTCGATGTTTCGCGCATCCGTACCGGTAAACTGTCGCTGCGGCCCAAACTGTTTGACCTGGGCCAACTGGTGCGTGGGCTGGTGGAAAACTTCACGGCACAGGCCATGGCCCTGGAAACACACATCGAATTGCAGCGTTGCGAAGCGCTGAAGGGGGAGTGGGACGAATTCCGGATTGAACAAGTAGTGGCCAACCTGTTGTCCAATGCAATGCGTTACGGCGAGCGCAATCCGGTGCAGGTACGAGTGTTCGAGCAGGGCGGCATGGCCTGGGTGCAGGTGCAGGATCACGGCATCGGTATCAGCGCCGCCAACCAGCAGCGGATCTTCCAGCAGTTCGAGCGGGTCGCGGCCCAGCAGGCCAGCGGAGGTCTGGGCTTGGGGCTGTACATCTCCGAGCAGATCGTCCAGGCGCACGGTGGTCGGATACAGGTTGAAAGCGAGGAGGGCAAGGGTGCCACATTCACCCTGCAATTGCCGCTGGCAACATTCAAAGAACAAAACGACCAGGCGCGGGCAACCTCTGTGTAAGCCTGGGGTCTGATGGCCAACTGTAAGTATTTCAAGGCGTTAACATGAGTGAAGATGCACAAGATGTGGTTCTGGTCGTCGAGGATGAACCGGCGATTCGCATGATTTTGCGCGATTACCTGGCGGGTGAGGGGTACCACGTCCTGGTGGCCGAAGATGGCGAGCAGGCGTTTGCCATCCTGGCCAGCAAACCGCACCTGGACCTGATGGTGACAGACTTCCGTTTGCCGGGGGGGATCTCGGGCGTGGACATTGCCGAGCCTGCGGTGAAGTTGCGGCCCGACCTGAAGGTGATTTTCATCAGCGGCTACCCGGCGGAGATTCTCGAATCTGGCAGCCCGATCACCCGCAAGGCCCCTATCCTGGCCAAGCCGTTTGACCTGGACACCTTGCACGAGCAGATCCAGTCGCTGTTGCGCTGAGGCATCCGGTCTTTTCGCGGGGCAAACCCGCGAAAAGACCGTTGCAGGCTATCGCAGCGTCCGCTCAATCCCCCCGACCAGCAAGTTTTCCATCAGCTCCAACCCCTGCTCTTCAGGCATTGCTTTGAGCAATCCCGGCAACTGGTTGAGAAGCGTCGCCAGTACATGCGCTGTGGCGTCCAACGCTTGCCTCGGCAGTTTCGCTTGCGGTGCGATCAGGCGCAACAAACCTGCCTCATAGCGCTTGCGCAACGACGCCAGGTGCGCCTGTTGCGCCTCACTCAAACAACACAAATCCCGTTCGGCCAGCCGGAACTGCAGAGGCCGCTCGGCATGCAGCTGCCAGTGCGCAGCAATCAGGCAGCTCAACGCCGATGCCCCACGGGCCATGGCCCGGCGGGCCTGGTCCAGGGTGGCCTGCAGCTCTTCGTACAACTCTTCGATCAAGTCGTACAGCAGGTCCTGCTTGCTGGGAAAGTGATGGTACAGCGAGCCGGCGGTCAGCCCCACATGGGCCGCCAGCTCGCGCATGCTGACCTGGCCAAAGCCCTTTTCGGCAAACAATGCCATGGCCCGGTCACGTCGCTCCTCAAAGTTGGCACAGCGCATTGCGGCATTGACCGGGGGCATGGCGCTTGGTCCTCAGTAGGTGAAGAAACCGCGACCGCTCTTGCGCCCCAGCCAGCCGGCCGCGACCATTTCCTTGAGCAGTGGAGCAGGGCGGTACTTGCTGTCGTTGAAGCCTTCATGGAAGGCCTCCATGATCGCCAGCAGGGTGTCCAGACCGATCAGGTCAGCCAAGGCCAGCGGGCCGATCGGCTGGTTGCAGCCCAGGCGCATGCCGGTGTCGATGTCCTCGGCACTGGCCAGGCCTTCCTGGCGCACGAAGATCGCCTCGTTGATCATTGGCACCAGGATGCGGTTGACCACGAAGCCCGGGCGGTTGCCGGCGGTGATCGGGGTCTTGCCGATTTTTTCGGTCACCACCAGCGCTTGGGCGTAGGTGTGGTCGCTGGTCTGCAGGCCACGAATGATCTCCACCAGCGCCATCATCGGTACCGGGTTGAAGAAGTGCACACCAATGAAGCGCTCGGGGTGCTCGATGCTGGCGGCCAGTTGGGTCACCGACAGCGACGAGGTGTTGGTGGCGATCAGGCAGTCGGCGGCAACGTTGGCTGCCACCTGCTGCAGGATGCGCTGCTTGAGCTGCAGGTTCTCGGTCGCCGCTTCGATCACCAGGTGTGCAGCGCTGAGCTGGGTGTAGTCGGTACTGGTGCGAATGCGTGCTTTGGCGGCTGCGGCCTTGTCGGCGTCGAGGGTGCCTTTGCTGACCTGGCGCTCGAGGTTCTTGCTCAAGGTGGCCACGCCGCGCTCGAGCGCAGCGTCGGAAACATCCACCAGCAGCACCTGGTAGCCGGCAATGGCGTACACCTGGGCAATGCCGTTGCCCATGGTGCCCGCGCCGATCACGGCGATCTGTTCAATACTCATGTGTCAGCCTCCCTCAGACGCGCTCGAACACGACGGCGATGCCTTGGCCACCGCCGATACACATCGTGGCCAGGGCGTAGCGACCCTGGATACGCTGCAGTTCATGGATGGCCTTGGTGGCAATGATCGCACCGGTGGCACCCACCGGGTGGCCCAGTGAGATGCCCGAACCGTTGGGGTTGACCTTTTCCGGGTCGAAGCCCAGCTCGCGGGCGACGGCGCAGGCCTGGGCAGCGAAGGCTTCGTTGGACTCGATCACATCCAGGTCTTGCAGGTTCAGGCCGGTTTTTTCCAGCACTTTGCGGGTGGCCGGGATCGGCCCAAGGCCCATCAGTTCGGGTTCCACCCCGGCGTGGGCATAGCCCACCAGGCGTGCCAGTGGCTTAAGGCCCAGGCGGCGCACCGCGTCACCGGTGGCCAACACCAGGCCGGCGGCGCCATCGTTGATACCGCTGGCGTTGCCGGCGGTGACGGTGCCGTCTTTCTTGAACACCGGCTTCATGCCGGCCAGTTGTTCGGCGGTCACATCAGCACGCACATGCTCGTCGACACTGAACTGCACGCTGCCCTTGCGGGTTTTCAGTTCCAGCGCAACGATCTGGCTGGCGAAGCGGCCCTCGGCAATCGCACGAGCGGCGCGGCGCTGGCTGGTCAGGGCCAGTTCGTCCTGCATTTCGCGGGTAATGCCGTGCTTGGCCGAAACGTTCTCGGCAGTGATGCCCATGTGGAAGTGCTGGAACGGGTCCTGCAGCACGCCGACGGTATAGTCGATGCCTTGCAGGTCACCCATGCGTGCACCCCAGCGCGCCTGTGGCAGCAGGTAAGGGCCACGGCTCATGGATTCGGCGCCGGCCGCGACGGCCACATCGGTGTCGCCCAGCAACAGGCCCTGGGCCGCAGAGACAATAGCCTGCAGGCCAGACCCGCACAGGCGGTTGACGTTGAATGCCGGTGTTTCCTTGGGGATGCCAGCGTTCATTGCCGCAACCCGTGCCAGGTAGGCGTCACGCGGTTCGGTGGGGATTACCGTGCCCATCACCAGGTGGCCGACTTGCTCGGCGGCCAGGCCCGAACGCTCGATGGCGGCGCGGGTCACGGCGCTGGCCAGGTCGGCCAGCGGCAGGTCCTTGAGGGAACCGCCAAAGCCACCAATGGCTGAACGGACGGCACTGACGACGTAGATTTCTGCGCTGCTCATAAGGGCTCCGATTGCGAAGGCGTGGCGGGACCGGGCCAGGCTCTGCGAGAATGGTTGGCGGCCCCGAAGTGGGTTCGAGTCTAGGCAAAGGCTCTGTTGCAGCCTATGCCGAATCTGTTCAAACAACCTGGCACTTTTTGCCACTCAGCATAGACAGCGAAAACCGCCATGCGCGAAAGCGATTCAGTCGCCGTGTACTTCCTCAACGCCATGCTCCACGCCCTGCGCGACACCCCCGCCGAGCGTGATGCCCAGCTGCGTGCGGTGGGCATCGCCCCGCAGCTGCTCGATCAGCCTCAGGCGCGAGTGCCGGCCAAGGCGTTCGCCCAGCTGTGGCTGGCGTTGATCCAGCGCCTGGACGATGAGTTCTTTGGCCTCGACAGCCACGGCATGCCGCTGGGCAGTTTTGCCCTGATCTGCCGGGGTTTGATCCTCGAGCCGAACCTTGAAAAGGCCTTGCGCCAGTGCATGGGGGGCTTCGGCCTGTTCCTGCGTGACCTGCGTGGCAGCCTGACGATACGTGGCGGCCGGGCGTTGATCAGCGTGCAGTCGAACATTGCCGATCCCTTGACCCGGGTCTATGCCGAAGAAACCTACCTGGTGCTGATGATCGGCATGCTGTGCTGGCTGGCCGGGCGGCGGATTGCCATCGACCGCACGGAGCTCGCGGTGTCGCGCCCGGCCCAGGAGGACGACTTGCTGCTGTGGGGGCCGGACCTGCGCCTGGGCAGCGGACGCACCGAGGTGGAGTTCGACAGCGCCTACCTGCGCCTGCCGGTGGTGCAGGACCGGGCAGCCCTGAAGACCTTTCTGCGCAGTGCACCTCAGGGGCTGGTGATCCGCTTTCGCAATCAGAACGGGCTGGTGGCTGAGGTGTATCGGCACCTGCGGGCATTGCGCTATGGACAGTGGCCGACATTGGCCGCACTGGCGCAGCAACAAGGGATCAGTGCCAGTACCTTTCGCCGACAGTTGGAGCGGGAGGGGCGTTCGTACCAGCAAATCAAGGATGAAGTGCGCCGGGCCATGGCCTTCGAACGGCTGCGCGACGGCGCGTTGAGCATTGCCGAAATTGCCGAGCAGGCGGGGTTTCAGGAACCGAGTGCGTTCCACCGGGCGTTCAAGAAATGGACCGGGCAGAGCCCAGGGAGCTACCGGGCGCGGCTGGCCGGCCTGCGTTCTACCTGTAGGAGCGGGCATGCCCGCGAAGAAACCACCGCGGTGGATGGCACCGGCTCTGCCGGTGTTCGCGGGTAAACCCGCTCC
>NZ_JAUHUI010000050.1:0-36634 GCF_030418155.1 Pseudomonas sp. 2,4-D | reverse complement strand
GAGCGCAGCGTTTTTTGGTTACTTTTTGTCGCGTTTGACAAAAAGTGACTCGCCGTAAGGGCGAAAAGGTGAGTCAGAGTCGCCATCGCAAACGGACGGTTCGCTGAGTCAAAACAGACGAATTTGCTTCTTGCTTCTTGCTTCTTGCTTCTTGGATGTGAGCATCCACATCAAGTAGGTATTCATTTGCGACGGTGGCGCATAGTCACCTTTCCGCCCTTACGGCGGGTCCCTTTTTGTCGTGGCAAAAAGGAACCAAAAACCGTCGGCTCCCATCATCCGGCCCCTGCGCTGCGCTCCGGGGTCCCCTCGCTCCGGGCTTGCTCCCGGGAGGACCGCGCTGCAGGCCCCATCCTGGGGCCCAGCGCTTGACGGGCATCCATGCCCGTCACCTCCCTTCGCAAGCCCTGCACTCGGCCTCCTGAAGTCGCAATCTGCGTCGCCTGAACTATCGCGCGCTTAGAAGCAACAGCAAAAGCAGAAGCAGAAGCAGAAGCAGAAGCAGAAGCAGAAGCAGAAGCAGAAGCAGAAGCAGAACGACGTGCTGGCCTCAGCGTGGCTTCAAGTCGAGCCGCCGCAGGTGGCAGGTTACTTCTTCACGGTCGTGGTACAGCTGCTTGCAGGCAATCGACACCCTGATCTTGCGTGCCTTGAATGTTGCCTCCATACGGTCGAGCAGGCGCCGTACTTCGGCATAACGCTGCTTCATCGGCAACTTCAGGTTGACCACCGCCTCGCGGCACAGCCCCTCACCCAGCCAGGTTTCAATCAGCGAGGTGGTACGCGCCGGCTTCTCGACGATATCGCACACCATCCAGTCTACCGGCTGCTTCGGCTGCCAGGTAAACCCATCGGCCATCAAGTGCTGGACCAGGCCGGTGTCCATCAGGCTTTCGGCCATCGGCCCGTTGTCGATGGCTGTCACCAGCATGCCGCGGCGCACCAGCTGGTAGGTCCAGCCACCCGGCGAGGCTCCCAGGTCGACGCCGGTCATGTCATCACCCAGGCGCTGCTCCCACTGCTCACGCGGAATGAACTGGTGCCAGGCCTCTTCCAGCTTGAGTGTCGAACGGCTAGGTGCCTCGCGAGGGAACTTCAGGCGCGGGATGCCCATGGGCCACAAGGCGCTGTTGCTGGCCGATGCAACGCCGACAAATACCCGGCGGCCGCTGATGAAGGTCAGCAGCAAGCGTGGGCGACCAGGGTCGTCTACCAAGCGGCCGGCCTTCTCCAGGGCCTTGCGCAACGGCACTTCGAACTTTCGGCAGAAGGTGGACAATTCCTTGCCTTCGTTGCTGTCCAGCACCTCTAGCCAAAGGCTGCCGAACACCGGGAAATCAGCCAACTGCGCCAGCAACACACTGATGCGGTCACTTTCCGGCAGTTCGACGTAACCGCCACGTGCCCACTGCCGCGGGAAAATCAGCTGGTTGAAACGCAGTTCCCCCATCAAGCGCTCGGCACCGCCCTCCTCGCTACAGACAAACTCGGCACTGGCACTTTGCGGCTTGCCTTTGGCATAGCCGGCAACACCCAGGCGGGCGGCATGTTCGCTGATTTCGGCGCAAACCTCGCCCTCGAAACCGGGCCGGCAATGCATGAACAGGGTATTCATCTCTCACTCCACTACGGCTGGCGCACCACAGGCGCCGGCAGGGCGGCGATGATAAAGGAAGTTCGGAACCTGCGACACGCCCCGCCGGTCCAGAAAAAGGTCAGGTAGCGTAAACCGGTCTAACCTGACCATTCAGCCAGGTCCGTGCCGTGCGGACCGATACAGAGCGGTGCTGCAGGCAAACCGTGAATATTTGCCGGGCACCGGTGCAGAAGGAGTTGGCAATGCCCTCGCTCGATAGCCTGAACACCCTCAAGCCCCTCAAGGTCGGCGACAAGACCTACCACTACTTCAGCCTCACCGAGGCCGCCCGCCAGCTGGGTGACCTGCAGCGCCTGCCCATGTCGCTGAAAGTGCTGCTGGAAAATCTGCTGCGCTGGGAGGATGGCGCGACCGTCACCGGAGAGGACTTACGCGCCATTGCCCAATGGCTTGGCGAACGGCGCTCCGACCGCGAGATCCAGTACCGCCCGGCGCGGGTGTTGATGCAGGACTTCACCGGCGTGCCCGCCGTGGTCGACCTGGCGGCCATGCGCGCCGCCATGGCCAAGGCTGGTGGCGACCCGCAACGGATCAACCCGCTGTCACCGGTCGACCTGGTGATCGACCACTCGGTAATGGTCGACCGCTACGGCACGCCGCAAGCCTTCGCCGAAAACGTCGACATCGAGATGCAACGCAATGGTGAGCGCTATGCCTTTCTGCGTTGGGGCCAGAGCGCATTCGACAACTTCCGCGTGGTCCCGCCGGGCACCGGCATTTGCCACCAGGTCAACCTGGAATACCTGGGCCGCACGGTATGGACCCGTGAGGCTGATGGCCGCACCTATGCCTTCCCCGATACCTTGGTGGGCACAGACTCGCACACCACTATGATCAACGGTCTGGGCGTCCTCGGCTGGGGTGTCGGCGGCATCGAAGCGGAAGCGGCCATGCTCGGCCAGCCGGTATCGATGCTGATCCCCGAAGTGATCGGCTTCAAGCTGACCGGCAAGCTGCGAGAGGGCATCACTGCCACTGATCTGGTGCTGACCGTGACGCAGATGCTGCGCAAGAAAGGCGTGGTGGGCAAGTTCGTCGAATTCTACGGCGACGGCCTGGCCGAGCTGCCCCTGGCAGACCGCGCGACCATCGCCAACATGGCACCGGAATATGGCGCCACCTGTGGCTTCTTCCCGGTCGACCAGGTCACCCTGGACTATCTGCGCCTTTCGGGCCGCCCCGAAGCGACCGTAAGGCTGGTCGAGCAGTACTGCAAGGCGCAGGGCATGTGGCGCCTGCCCGGCCAGGAGCCGTCATTCAGCGACACGCTGGCACTGAACATGGACGAGGTCGAAGCCAGCCTGGCCGGGCCCAAAAGGCCGCAGGACCGCGTAGCACTGGGCCAGGTCAGCCAGGCCTTCGACCACTTCATCGAGCTGCAGCCCAAACCGCTGGCCAAAGAGGTTGGCCGCCTGGAAAACGAAGGTGGCGGCGGCGTGGCGGTGGGCAACGCCGATCAGGCCGGCGAGATCGACTACAGCCATCAGGGCCAGACCCACACCCTGCGCGATGGCGCCGTGGTGATTGCCGCGATCACATCATGTACCAACACGTCCAACCCCAGCGTGATGATGGCTGCCGGGCTGGTGGCGAAAAAAGCCCTGGAAAAAGGCCTGCAACGCAAACCTTGGGTCAAGAGCTCGCTGGCGCCGGGCTCCAAGGTGGTCACTGACTACTTCAAGGCAGCCGGGCTCACGCCTTACCTCGACCAGCTTGGCTTCGATCTGGTCGGTTATGGCTGCACCACCTGCATCGGCAACTCCGGCCCGCTGGACGAGGCGATCGAAAAAGCCATTGGCAGCGCCGACCTCACCGTGGCCTCGGTGCTATCGGGCAACCGCAACTTCGAGGGCCGCGTGCACCCACTGGTCAAGACCAACTGGCTGGCCTCGCCCCCACTGGTGGTGGCCTACGCCTTGGCCGGTAGCGTGCGCCTGGACCTGACGCGCGACCCGCTGGGGTCAGACAAGGACGGCCAACCGGTCTACCTGCGGGATATCTGGCCGAGCCAAAAGGAAATTGCCGAGGCCGTGGCCAAGGTCGATACGGCGATGTTCCACAAGGAGTACGCCGAAGTGTTTGCCGGTGATGCGCAATGGCAGGCAATCGAGGTGCCACAGGCCGCCACTTACGTGTGGCAGGCTGACTCCACCTACATCCAGCACCCACCGTTCTTCGACGGCATCGGCGGGCCGCCGCCACAAATTGCCAATATTCACGGCGCACGGGTGCTGGCGCTGCTGGGCGACTCAGTGACCACCGACCACATTTCCCCCGCCGGCAACATCAAGACCGACAGCCCGGCCGGGCGCTACCTGCGGGAACAGGGTGTGGAGCCACGCGACTTCAACTCCTACGGTTCGCGGCGTGGCAACCACGAAGTGATGATGCGCGGCACCTTCGCCAACATCCGTATCCGCAACGAAATGCTGGCAGGCGAAGAAGGCGGCAACACCTTGCATGTGCCCACTGGCGAGAAGCTGTCGATCTACGACGCGGCCATGCGTTACCAGCAGGAAGGCACCCCGCTGCTGGTGATTGCCGGCCAGGAGTACGGCACCGGCTCGAGCCGCGACTGGGCAGCCAAGGGTACCAACCTGCTGGGGGTCAAGGCCGTGCTGGCAGAAAGCTTCGAGCGTATTCACCGCTCCAACCTGGTGGGCATGGGCGTGTTGCCGCTGCAATTCAAGGCTGGGCACAACCGCAAACAGCTGGGGCTGACCGGCAAGGAGCAGATCGATGTACTGGGGCTGGACGGCGCACATATCCACCCCGGCATGAGCCTGCCATTGCGCATCACCCGCGAGGATGGCCAACAGGAACAGATCGAGGTGCTATGCCGCATTGATACCCTGAACGAGGTGGAATACTTCAAGGCGGGGGGGATTCTGCATTATGTGTTGCGCCAGATGATCGCCGGTTGAGTCTGGCCGAAGATTCGTTCCGTTCTTGAAACCGAGCGCCGCGGGGGCGGCGCTCAATCTCTGCAATCAATGAATCAAATATCCATTCAATAAAACCAGCGGCTTGCCGATACCTGTCGAAAGCCCTGCGGACTATCACCCATGCGTAACAACCAGCCGATTACCCAGAGAGAACGGACTTTCCCTGCCCAGCAGCGGTTGATCTCCACTACCAACGCCAAGGGTGTGGTCACCTACTGCAACGATGCCTTTATCGAAATCAGTGGATTCACCCGCGAGGAGCTGACTGGCGCACCGCACAACCTGGTGCGCCACCCCGACGTACCGCCTGCCGTGTTTGCCCATATGTGGCAAACCCTCAAGCAGGGCCAGCCGTGGATGGGTATCGTCAAGAACCGCTGCAAGTCCGGCGACCATTACTGGGTCAACGCCTATGTCACCCCCATCTTCGATAACAACCAGGTTGTCGGCTTCGAGTCGGTGCGGGTCAAGCCCACCGCCGAGCAGATCCGCCGCGCCGAGGCCCTGTACCAGCGCATCAACCAGGGCAAGCCGCCGGTACCGCGCCGCGACAAGTGGCTGCCAGTGCTGCAGGACTGGCTACCGTTCATCTTGATCAGCCAGGTGGGCTTCCTGATCGGCAACTGGCTGGGTCATTCCTGGGGCTTTGCCTTGGCCGCAGGGCTTTCGGTACCACTGGGCCTGCTCGGCCTGAGCTGGCAGCAGCGCGGCCTCAAGCGCCTGCTGCGCCTGGCCGAGCAAACCACTTCCGACCCACTGATCGCGCAGATGTACACCGACAGCCGTGGCGTGCAGGCGCGCCTGGAAATGGCCATGCTCAGCCAGGACGCACGCATGAAAACCTGCCTGACGCGGCTACAAGACAGTGCCGAACACCTGAGCGACCAGGCACGCCAGTCCGATGCCTTGGCGCACAAGAGCTCTTCTGGGCTGGAGCGCCAGCGGGTGGAGACCGAGCAAGTCGCCGCCGCAGTAAACCAGATGGCCGCCACCACTCAGGAAGTGGCCAACCATGTACAGCGCACCGCCGATGCCACCCAGGAAGCCAACCGGCTGACCAGCCAGGGCCGGCAGATTGCCGGAGAAACCCGCGAGGCCATCGAGCGCCTGTCGGCGGCAGTGGGCGAGACCGGCCAGACGGTTACGCAACTGGCCAAAGACAGCGACGAGATTGGTGGCGTGGTCGACGTGATCAAGGGCATCGCCGACCAGACCAACCTGCTGGCGCTTAACGCAGCCATTGAAGCGGCGCGCGCAGGTGAAATGGGCCGTGGCTTTGCAGTGGTGGCTGATGAAGTGCGTCAGTTGGCCCAGCGCACCGCCGAATCCACCGGGCAGATCCACGGCCTGATCGCCAAACTGCAACAGACCGCCAGCAACGCAGTGCTGACCATGGAAACCGGCCACCGCCAGGCACAGGAAGGCGTCGATCGGGTAATGCAGGCCGACGAGGCGCTGGTAGGCATCAGCGAAGCGGTGGCCAATATCACCGACATGGCCACCCAGATTGCAGCTGCAACCGAGGAGCAGACCGCAGTGGCTGACGAGATCAGCCGCAACATCAGCACCATTGCCGAACTGGCCGACCAGACCGCGGAACAGGCGCAGCACTCGGCACTGCTGAGCGAAGAACTGACCAGCACGGCGGGCAGCCAGTATTCGCTGGTAGAGCGCTTCAACCGCTGAAGCTCGCGACTTGGCCCTCCACCGCGGTGGAGGGCACCGGCTCCGCCGGTGTTCGCGGGCAAGCCCGCTCCTACAACGGAATGTGCCGAATCACCTACGCGTAGGAGCGGGTTTACCCGCGAATACGGTAGCGGCGGCGACGGTGAACGGCGGGTGGAGATTGGCCAGCAGGCCCGGCCCTTTCCCGGGTAAGTTCGCTTGCGGTGTTACCAGTCCAACCGCAAGCGGCTCTCGAAGTAGCGCTCTTCGCCACTCAGCGGGTCCTCGAAACGCAGGCTCTGCGCCAACAGTTTCAGCGGCCGCTGGTAGTCATCCTCTTCGTTGAGCAATTGCGGATAGAACGGGTCATTGCTGATCCCTGCCCCCAAAGCCGCCATGTGCACACGCAACTGATGGGTCTTGCCGGTCACTGGCGACAGCCCATAGCGCCATCGCTCACCGTTCTTCTCCAGCACCTCGGCCAGGGTTTCACTGTTGGCCTCCCCCTCCACTTCATGCATGCGGAAAAATGGCTCGCCATGCACCAGGCGGCTTTTGTGCACCAGCGGAAAGGCATGCTGTGGCATGGCAGCGGCAATGGCTTGGTAACGCTTGTCGATACGCCGCTCGGGGAACAGCCGCTGGTAGGCGCTGCGGCTGTGCGGGTTGGCGGAAAACAGCACAAGCCCGGCGGTGTGCCGGTCAATGCGGTGCAACGGCACCAGGTGCGGGTTGTCCAGGCGCCGGATCAGGCGGCGCAACAAGGTCTGCTCGACGTATTCACCGGTCGGCGTCACCGGCAGGAAATGCGGTTTATCGGCCACCACCAGGTGCTCGTCCACATGCAGCACCACCTCCTGCACCGGGATCGGCCGTTCGTTCGGCACTTCGCGGAAATAATGCAAACGCATGCCACGCTTGTAAGGCAGGTCGGCGGCAACTGCCTGCCCCTCGGCATCCAGCACCCGGCCACGGGCGAAGCGGTCAAGCCACTGGGCGCGGTCGATGGCCTTGAAATGATCACACAAGCAATCGAGCACAGTCACCCAGTTACCAGGTGGCAGGCACACCGTACTGGCTTGCTGGCGGGCGGGGTCGAAAGGCGTGGTCATGGCTGGACTCGAGACGTTCATGGCCGCGCATTATCGCCCAAGCCCGCCCCCTCAACCAGCCTGGGCCATCGCCTCGCAGCGATCCTTCAGCCAGCGCAGTACTTGCACCGGCTCCCAGCGGCCAGGGTCGTAGAGTGCATAGAGCAACCCCTCATAGCCCACCACATCCAGCCCTCGGTGGTAACCGGCCCGCTGGAACAAAGCCTCGATCTCGGCGAAGCAGGTATTGAAGTGGACTTTGCCGAACGGCGTGCAGTCGCCGGTCACCAGGCCTTCGAGGCGCAGTTCCAGAACGGCGTCAGCCACCCGGTCCACGGGCATGCGGTTGACGCTGTACTTGAGTTGCTCGACATTGAGCATGGCTTCACCTCGATACTGTATTTATATACAGCATACGAACATCCCCTTGCTGCCGTCAATGCGCTTCATTGCAGCCCCGCCAGGTAGCCGCTGCCTTTGCGCACGGTCAGCACCTGCCTACGCGGCGTGCCGCGCGTCACCGACAGATGCACCCATTTGTCGAACTCCAGGATAAGCTGATCGAAGGGCACCGCACTTTCGCTGATTCGCCGGACGGTCTCGCGCGGGCTGACCTCGATCACCGTGAAGTCCGCCGCCAGCCCTTGCACGTGCTGGCTATCGGAGGCGCCACCGATCAACCGATTGACCCTTTCACTGCGATACCCACTGCTGATGATGATGGGCGCGTCGAACAATGCACGTACCTGTTCCAGCGCACCACACAGTAATTGCAGGTTGGCCCTGGCTTCGAGGGGCGGTGCATTATCGAACCCGTCGCGGGCGGCGAGCTGGGAAACGGTCATTTCATCGAGGGTGAAATGTGGAGTGATCAACATGGCGAGCTATTCCGATGATGGAGAAGGTTACCGGCGACGGTGCGCCTCCACCGGATCATCAGCTCGCTTCACAGATCATGGAGCAGGGTTGCAACTCCTCTGCAGCCATCATTGCCCAAGAAAGGCCACCACTTGTTCGGTATCGAACGGCCAGTGCAACTCGGCGCCGTTGTCACAGCGCCGCAGCACCGGAATGATCAGGCCATAACGCTCGAACAAAGGCTCGCTCTCGGCGATGTCGACCAGCTCTACCAGCAGGCCATGATCGACGAGAGGCATCAACACAGCCTCGGCCACTTCGCAGAGGTGGCAGCCGAGGGTGCCGAACAGTTGACATTCAGGCAGCATGTGGCAGGTCCCGGGTTGGCATACACAGAAGCCTATTCTAGGCGCGCCACGCCCACCCTGCACCTGACCAGGCTCAATCCTGGCTGGTAGCACCGATCCGGTGCAGCGACAGGTCCGCCCCCTGGAACTCCTGCTCATGGCTCAAGCGCAGGCCATGCAACGCACGAATGGCTCCGTACACGGCAAAGCCACCGGCCAAGGCCACCAGCACGCCCATCAGGCTGCCCAGCAGTTGGCTGACCAGGCTGACACCCCCCAAGCCACCCAACGCCACCTGGCCGAACACGCCACAGGCAATGCCACCCCACACGCCACACAGACCATGCAACGGCCACACACCCAGGACGTCGTCGATTTTCCAGCGATTTTGCGCAGCGGTGAAGGTCCAGACAAACAGAGCCCCCGCCACCAGGCCGGTGGCGAGCGCACCCACCGGGTGCATCAGATCGGAACCTGCGCAAATCGCCACCAGCCCGGCCAGCGGGCCGTTATGCAGGAAGCCCGGGTCGTTGCGCCCGGCCAGCAACGCTGAAAGGGTGCCACCCACCATGGCCATCAACGAGTTGATCGCCACCAGGCCGCTGGCGCCCTGCAAAGTCTGCGCACTCATGACGTTGAAGCCGAACCAGCCGATGATGAGGATCCACGAACCCAACGCCAGAAAGGGAATGCTCGACGGCGCAAACGCCACCAATCGCCCATCGCGGTAACGCCCACGGCGCGCCCCCAGCAGCATTACCGCGGCCAGCGCCAGCCAGCCCCCCATGGCGTGTACCACCACAGACCCGGCAAAGTCGTGGAACGGTGCGCCGAAGCGTGCCTGCAGCCAGGCCTGCACGCCCAGGTTGCCGTTCCACACCACCCCCTCGAAGAACGGATAGACGAACGCCACGATCAACGCCGTAGCACACAACTGCGGCACGAACCGCGCCCGCTCGGCAATGCCCCCGGAGATGATCGCCGGAATCGCCGCCGCGAAGGTCAGCAGGAAGAAGCACTTGACCAGCGCATAGCCATGGTCGACAGCCAGCGTTGTCGCCGGCTGGAAGAAGTTGACCCCATAGGCGATCCAGTAGCCTATAAAGAAGTAGACCAGCGCCGAGATGGCGAAGTCGCTGAGGATCTTCGACAAGGCGTTGACCTGGTTCTTGTGGCGCACCGTGCCCACTTCAAGGAACGCGAAGCCGGCATGCATGGCCAGCACCAGAATGGCGCCCATGAGAATGAACAGGGTGTTGGAACCGTGGACCAGAGAGTCCATAGCGCTGTGCATGTTTTCCATGAAATAGGCAGACCTGCTGAAAAAGGCACCAGGACAGTTCAAGAACCTGCATCCCTGCACCGAATCGGTGCCAGCCACTACCCTGTTCAGGTGAGCGGGGTGAAGCCTGCGTGGTTTTTTCTTGGGTTTGTCGTGGATTGGGTTAAGGTTTATCGGTATCCGCTGCGCGGGCGCTCTGAATTGGCGCAAAACCTGTCAGGGGCGCTCCGCAACGTGGCAAAAACTTAGCAAGGCCCGTACCAGCAGCCGCACTTGAACCTTCCATGCGTGCTGTCACTCGAACTACCAACACTCATCGACAGGGAGAGACCCATGGCCAGCAAATCGGCAAAGAATGCACAAGAGATATTGATGGCTGACTTCCAGGCCTTGGTGCGAGACACCGAGAAGCTGCTGGCCGACACCGCCAACCTGGCCGGCGACCAGGCCGACGAATTGCGCGAGCAGATTCACGAGCGCCTGGCCCAGGCCCGCGAAACCCTGCAACTGACCCAGGACTCGGTACGTGAACGCGGTCAGGCAGCGCTTGGCAGCGCCGAGCAGTACGTGCAGGAAAACCCGTGGCGCGCAATCGGCATCGCAGCCGGCGTCGGCCTGTTGATCGGTCTGCTGGCCAACCGGCGCTAAGGGGAACCCATGGAGAATGACGCCAACGGCGCTGGCGCTTCGGGCAAGCGCCTGGGCGCGGCCATGCTGGGGCTGCTGCACAGTCACATCGAACTGTTCGGTATCGAGTTGCAGGAGCAGAAAGGCCGTACCTTGAGCCTGCTGCTGTTCGCCGGCCTGGCGCTGGTGTTCGCCCTGCTGCTGTTGACCGCGCTGTCCGGGCTGCTGCTGGTGCTGCTGTGGGACAGCTATCGACTGGCCGGTATCATTGGCCTGTGCGTGTTCTATGGCATTGCTGCACTGTACTGCGGCGTGCGCCTGAAGGCGGCGGTGTTCGACGAATCATCGCCCTTCGGCGCCACCCTCGACGAACTTGCCAAGGACAGGGAGCGCCTGTTGCCATGAGCCTGCCAGAACTGCCAAACACGCGTAACCCGCGCGAACTGCGCAAGGCGCTGCTGCGCCTGCGCATGGAAATGCACCGCCAGGAAATCCGTCATGAGTCCGGTCAGTTGCTTGAACCGCTGCGCCGCGTGCGCGGTATGGGCACCTCGCTACATGAAGGCCTGGGTATCAAGCATGCGCCACTATGGGGCATCGGTGCCGTGGTGGCGCTGGGCTTTCTCACCGGCAAGGGCGTACGCAGCGGCAACCTGACGCGCCTGGTACGGTTGGGCAGCACCCTGCTGCCGCTGGTACGCCTCTACCTGCAGGGCAGCCGCCGCCCCTGACCAGGGTTCGCCCCGGCAGAAGCAGCCTTGTGCTGCGAAGAGGCCCGTTCCATCGATACGAATGCATCCTGGGGCCGGCCTCTTCTTCGCAGCACAATGCGCTTCCTGCAGGGTATGCTGCTGCCTTCGAACGACAGGAGACCGCGCCTTGGACTGGCACACCTTGCTTACCCGCGAACGGCTGGGCAAAGCCCTGTACAGCGCCGATGAACTCGGGCGCAGCCCCTTCCACAAAGACCATGACCGCATCATTTTCTCCGGTGCCTTCCGCCGCCTCGGCCGCAAGACCCAGGTGCACCCGGTGTCGAGCAACGACCATATCCATACGCGCCTGACTCATTCGCTGGAAGTCAGCTGCGTCGGCCGCTCGTTGGGGATGCGCGTCGGCGAGACCCTGCGCGACAACCTGCCGGACTGGTGCGCCCCCAGTGACCTGGGGATGATCGTGCAGTCTGCCTGCCTGGCCCACGACATCGGCAACCCGCCATTCGGCCACTCCGGCGAAGACGCCATTCGCCACTGGTTCCAGCAGGCGGCCGGGCGTGGCTGGCTGGACGACATGAGCGATGACGAACGGGCCGACTTTCTCAACTTCGAAGGCAATGCCCAGGGCTTTCGTGTGCTCACCCAACTGGAATACCACCAGTTCGATGGGGGGACCCGGCTGACCTATGCCACCCTCGGCACCTACCTCAAGTACCCGTGGAGCGCCCGCCACGCCGACGCCCTGGGCTACAAGAAGCACAAGTTCGGCAGCTATCAGAGCGAACTGCCCCTGCTCGAACAGATCGCCCGCAAACTCGGCCTGCCGCAGCTGGAACACCAGCGCTGGGCGCGCCATCCGCTGGTGTATCTAATGGAGGCTGCCGATGACATCTGCTACGCGCTGATCGACCTGGAAGACGGCCTGGAAATGGAGCTGCTGCAATACGCAGAAGTCGAGGCACTGTTGCTCGACCTGGTCGGCGAAGACCTGCCAGAAACCTACCGCCAGCTCGGTCCACGCGATTCTCGTCGGCGCAAACTGGCCATCCTGCGCGGCAAGGCCATCGAACACCTGACCAACGCCGCCGCCCACGCATTCGTCGAGCAGCAGCAGGCGTTGCTGGCCGGGCAACTGCCGGGCGACCTGGTGGAACACATGCATGGCCCAGCCAAACGCTGCGTACTGCAAGCCAAGGACATGGCACGCAACAAGATCTTCCAGGACAAGCGCAAGACCCTGCACGAAATCGGCGCCTACACCACCCTGGAGATTCTGCTGAACACGTTCTGCGGTGCGGCCCTCGAGCAGCACGGTGGACGTACGCCATCGTTCAAGAGTCGCAGGGTGCTGGACCTGATCGGCAACAATGCGCCAGACCCGCATGCCTCGTTGCACAGCGCCTTCCTGCGCATGATCGACTTCATCGCCGGCATGACCGACAGCTATGCCAGCGAAATGGCCCGGGAGATGACCGGGCGTTCCAGCCCGACCTGAAACGCGTCGGTGCAGCGCAGGTTCGGCCAGGCGCTGCACCACGCTTGCAGGAAACTTCCTACACCAACGGGGGCCACACTAAACGGCATGAATAAAAACTAATGAAAAGTTACCAAAATCGCTTTGACAGCGAGTTAAGCACACCTATTCCGTAGCCCATTTTGTTTTATCTTGTAAGCCGTTTCCCATATAGGCCTAACAGCCACTCCTCGCACGCCTGAGGACTTCCAACTGCGATAAGGTGCCCACTGTCACCCTCAATCGACCGCAGGGAAGTTGAACATGCACTCCATATTTATCGTTGACGACCATCCGGTGATTCGCCTGGCCGTCCGTATGCTGCTGGAAAACCAGAATTACAAGATTGTCGGCGAGTCGGACAACGGCGTAGACGCCATGCAGATGATCCGCGAGAGCAACCCCGACCTGGTCATCCTCGACATCAGCATCCCCAAGCTAGACGGCCTGGAGGTGCTGGCCCGTTTTCAGAGCATGGCCCTGCCCTTGAAGGTTCTGGTATTGACTGCACAGTCCCCGGCATTGTTTGCCGTACGTTGCATGCACTCGGGCGCAGCAGGTTATGTCTGCAAGCAGGAAGACTTGAGTGAACTGCTCAGTGCTATCAAGGCCGTACTGGCTGGTTATAACTACTTCCCCAGCCAGGCAATAAAAAACAACCAGACGACCGACAGTGACCTGCAACTTTTCCGCCAGGTAAATGACCGCGAACTGATGGTGCTTCAACTTTTCGCCCAAGGCCGCAGCAACAAGGAAATTGCCAAAGGCATGTTCCTCAGCAGCAAGACTGTCAGTACCTACAAGAAGCGTCTCATGCACAAACTGCAAGTCAATACGCTGGTCGATCTGATCGAGATGGCCAAGCGCAACGCGCTGGTCTGAACGTGGTCATGGCCCGAGCTATCAATCGCCTGCTGCTCGTCCTGCTGCTGCTCAGCGGCGCGACACAGGCTGGCCATCGCGAAGCCGCGTCCTTTACGTTACTGGCGCGCTCATCGGCCCACCCCGTCCAGCCCGTGCTCACGCCCGAACAACGGCAATGGCTCGAAGGCCGGCAGGAACTGGTGCTGGGCACATCGGCACCCGACTATCCGCCGTTTGACATCACCGGTGGCGGCAACGACTACCAGGGCCTGACCGCCGAGTACGCAAACCTGATCGGCAAGGCCTTGCAGTTGCCAGTGAGGGTGCTGCGTTTCTCCAGCCGGCAGGCGGCGGTGGAGGCGCTCAGGCACGGTGATATCGACCTGCTGGGCAGCGCCAATGGCTACGAAGCGGCCAGTGACGGCCTGGCACTGTCGCGCCCCTATGCCGTCGACCAACCTGTACTGGTAACCCGTGAAGACGAAAACCGGGCACTGGACACGGACCTTGCCGGCATGCGCCTGGGCATGCTCTACCACTATTTGCCCAGACAGGAAGTACTCACCGCCTACCCCAAGGCCGAGCTGCTGGCCTTCGGTTCTTCCAGCCAGGCACTGAATGCTGTCGCGTTCGGGCAGGCCGACGTGTTCATCGGCGATACCATCTCCACGCACTACCAGCTCAACCGTGGTCATCTGCCCCGCCTGCGCATGGCCAACTTCGGCAAACACGAGGCCATCGGCTTCGGTTTTGCCTTGCGTCAGCAAGATACCGTGCTGCTGGACCTGGTGAACACCATCCTGGACAGGCAAAGCCCGGCCATTCGCTCCAGTATCTTCAAACGCTGGAGCGCCGGCAGCGACCTGTTGCTGAGCGATCGCCAACTGCAATTGAGCGCGGCCGAGCAGCAGTGGCTGGAGAAGCACCCCGTGATGCGCGTGGCAGCCGATGACGCGGCTGCACCACTGTCCTACTTCGATGATTCGGGGCATTTCCGAGGCATCACCGCCGACCTGCTGGACCTCATTCGCCTGCGCACCGGGTTGCGTTTCGAAGTGCAGCGCGCCAGTGGCATTGCCGACATGGTCGCCCGCCTCAAGGATGGCCGGGCCGATGTCATCGCCGCACTGGCCAGCGCCGGCAAAGCAGGGGACGACCTGCAAATCAGCCGCCCCTACCTCGAAAGCGCTTATGTGCTGGTCAACCACAAGGACAACAACACATTGAGTTCACTGGAGCAGTTGCAGGGGCATCGCATCGCCATTACCCGCTACAGCACCATGAACGCCATGCTGTCCCGGGATTATCCAAAGATAAGCTGGGTCGAGACCGAAAGCGCGTTCTACTCCATGGCGTTGCTCAACAGCGGGGCTGTAGATGCGGTGATCACCACCCTGATCGACGCCAACCACGCCTTGGCCAGCAACCCCGAACTGGTCATCCGCACCTCGGTCGGCAGCGAACCCGCCAACTTCGCCATGGCCACCACTGCCCCGTCACCGGCGCTGTTGTCTATCCTCGACAAGGCTTTGCTGAGTATCTCACCCGAGGAGCTGGGGGTAATCAACAACCGTTGGCGCGGCTTTGGCAGGCATGAGGATGACAACACCAAAGGCTACAGCCGCCTTGCCCTGCAGGTGGTGCTGGCCACGGCCGTGCTTTTGTTGCTGGCCCTGCTCTGGAATGCCCGCCTGCGCCTGCAGATTCGCCAGCGCCAGCGCGCCGAACGCGCGCTGAACGACCAGTTGGCATTCATGCGCGCCCTGCTCAACGGTACGCCCCACCCCATGTATGTGCGCGACCGCGAGGGTTGCCTGAAAAGTTGCAACTACAGCTACCTTGAAGCCGTGCAGGCCCGCTCCGATCAGGTGATCGGCAAAAAACTCAAGGACAGCCTGTTTGCCGATTCCGAGCAGGCTCGGCAGATCCAGGCGGATTACCAGAAAGTCATGGCGGCGGGTTCACCACTGATCAAGGACCGTCCATTACGGATCAAGGACCGGGACCTGACCATCTACCACTGGATCCTGCCGTACCGTGACTCCCTGGGTGAGGTGCAGGGGATCATCGGCGGCTGGATCGACATCAGCGAACGCCGCCAACTGGTCCTTGAGCTGCGCCAGGCCAAGCAGCAGGCCGACGATGCCAACCGGGCCAAGAGCACGTTCCTGGCGACCATCAGCCACGAAATCCGCACCCCGATGAATGCCGTCATCGGCATGCTGGAACTGGCGGTCAAGCGCGCCGACCAGGGCCGGGTGGACCGCAGCGCGCTGGAACTGGCACACCATTCGGCCAAAGACCTGCTGGGCCTGATCGGTGACATTCTCGACATCGTGCGCATCGAGTCCGGGCACTTGTCCCTGGCCCCGGAGGTGGTCGACCTGGCGGCGCTGGTCGAATCGGTGGCGCGCATTTTCGATGGCCAGGCGCGGCAGAAAGGGCTGGCCCTGGAGGTGCAGATCGCCCCGGCCGCACGCTGCCATGTCCTGCTTGACCCGCTGCGCTTCAAGCAGGTGCTGTCCAACCTGGTGAGCAATGCCATCAAGTTCACCGAGCACGGTCAGGTGCGCATCTGCGTCAGGCTGCTGGATGACGGCACCAGCACACCAGCCGTACTGGAGCTGGAGGTGCGCGACAGTGGCATCGGCATCCACCCCGACGACCTGCAGCGCCTGTTCAACCCGTTCATCCAGGCCAACCCGCACAGCCAGGGCGCCCGCGCAGGTACCGGGCTGGGCCTGGCCATCTGCCGCAACCTGTGCGAAATGATGGGCGGCAGCCTGTCCATGAAGAGCCTGGAGGATGTCGGTACCCAGGTGCGCCTGAAGATGCCGCTGCAACGGGTGGATGGCGCAGAGCAGCCGAAACCGCTGCCCGAGCAGCTCGACGTGCCCGACCCACGGCTGAACGTGCTGGTCATCGATGATCACCCGGCCAACCTGCAACTGATGGCGCAACAACTTGGCTACCTGGGCCTGGAGCACGCCAGCGCCCGCGATGGGCAGGAAGGCCTGGCGACCTGGCGGGAAGGCGACTTCGATGTGCTGGTACTCGACTGCAACATGCCGCACATGAACGGTTACCAGCTGGCGACTGCCGTGCGCGCCGAAGAACGCCAGGGCAAGCGACCACCCTGCACCATCCTCGGCTACACCGCCAACGCACAGCCGGAAGTACGCCGCAAGTGCCTGACCGCCGGCATGGACGACTGCCTGCTCAAGCCCATCAGCCTGAGCACCCTCAGCCAGCGCCTGGCTGGCATTCGCCCGCGCCGCCAGCAATGCCCCCGACGCAAGCTGTACCAGCTGGACGGCCTGGCCGCCGTGGTCGGGCCTGACCCGGTTGACCGTCAGCGCTTCCTGGAAACCTTGCATCAGAGCCTTCAGGCCGACCTGGCCAGCCTGATGGCGCTTCACCCGCAACACGACAGCGGCGCCATTGCCGAGCAGGCCCACAAGGTGCTCAGCGCCGCACGCATGCTGGAAGCCCCTGACCTGATGGCGGCCTGTGAAGCCCTCGAGGCCAGCGACTTGCCCATTGCCCAGGTGCGCCTTCGGCGCCAGGCACTGGCACGGCATATGTGCCGAGTGGAACGTGCCCTGGCCAAGGAATTGGCCACAAGCACGAATACTCAGGCAGGCAACCACACGTGTTAACTGGTAGACTGCGCGGCGTTATTACCTAAGAGGATTGTTTCATGGCCACAAACCGCTCCCGTCGTCTGCGCAAGAAGCTGTGTGTCGACGAGTTTCAGGAATTGGGCTTCGAGCTGAACCTGGAATTCAAGGAAGATCTGGATGACCAGGCAATCGATGCTTTCCTCGACGCGTTCCTGGAAGAAGCCATGGACGCCAACGGCCTGGATTATGTAGGCGGTGACGATTTCGGCCTGGTGTGCTCGGTCAAACGCGGCTCGGTCAGCGAAGAACAGCGCGCTGCCGTTGAAGCCTGGCTCAAAGGCCGCAGCGAACTGACCAAGATCGAAGTCAGCCCGCTGCTGGATGCCTGGTACCCGGAAAAGCCTATCAACAAGGCTGAGTGATACTTGTCAGCTTCGGGCTGAAAGGTTGATTGCTGAAAAGGCCACCCCATTCGGGTGGCCTTTTTATTGGCGATGCTTTTCCGTCGAACGTGACGCATCGCGGCTGCGCTTGGGGCATAATGCGTACTGTTTACGTCGTGGGGCCATCATCTCTTACAGCCCCAAAGCCCTTTTCCCTCGCCGCAGGGTATTCACTCGCTATGATCAAAACGCTTCGTCCCTTCATACTTGCCGGCCTGCTGTTGCCACTTGCCTTGCCCAGCCACGCCGCCGTCAATACCACCCTGCCTGCCAAAGTGCAGCAGGCGCTCAAGGCCAACAAACTGCAGGACACAGCACTGTCGCTGGTGATGCTGCCGCTGGACGGCCCCGGCACCCCGACCGTGTTCAATGCCGATGTGTCGGTGAACCCGGCGTCGACCATGAAACTCGTCACCACCTACGCCGCCCTCGAACTGCTCGGCCCGACCTTCCAGTGGAAAACCGAGTTCTACACCGACGGCACCCTGAGCAACGGCGTGCTTAACGGTAACCTCTACCTTAAAGGTGGCGGTGACCCCAAACTGAACATGGAAAAGCTGTGGCTGCTGATGCGTGACCTGCGCGCCAATGGCGTGCGCACCGTCACCGGTGACCTGGTGCTGGACCGCAGCCACTTCGTGCAACCCAACCTGCCGCAGTTCAACGACGACGGCGGTGATGAAAACAAGCCGTTCCTGGTCAAGCCCGACTCGCTGCTGGTCAACCTCAAGGCCCTGCGCTTCGTGGCGCGCAATGATGGTGGCAAGGTCACCGTCGCAGTCGAGCCGCCGATTGCCAGTATCCGTATCGACAACCAGATCAAGCCGGTAGCCTCGAAGAAATGCACCGGTGATGTGCGCTACAACCCGGTGCCCCAAGCCGACGGCATCAGTGTAACGGTCAGCGGCCAACTGGGTGACGGCTGCAACTCGCAAACCTACCTGTCACTGCTCGACCATCCCACCTACGCCGCCGGTGCCGTGCGCGCAATCTGGAACGAACTGGGTGGCAACATCCAGGGTGGCGACCGCATCGAGAATGTGCCCAAGAGTGCTCGCCTGCTGGCCCGAGCCTTCTCGCCAGACCTGGTGGAAGTGATCCGCGACATCAACAAGTACAGCAACAACACCATGGCCCAGCAGCTGTTCCTGAGCCTTGGCGCGCAGTTCCGCACCGATGCCGATGGCGACGACGCCCGTGCTGCCCAGCGCGTGGTACGCCAATGGCTGGCGAAAAAGGGCATCACCGCGCCGCATCTGGTGATGGAAAACGGCTCTGGCCTGTCGCGTGCCGAACGGGTCAGTACCCGGGAAATGGCCGAGATGCTGAAAGCCGCCTGGAAGAGCCCTTACGCTGCCGAGTTCATGAGCTCGATGCCGCTGGTGGGCATGGACGGCACAATGCGCAAACGTCTCAAGCGCACCGCGATGACCGGTGAAGGGCACATCAAGACCGGCACACTGAACACTGTGCGGGCGATTGCCGGCTTCAGCCGCGACAGCAACGGCCATACCTGGGCGGTAGCGGCAATTCTCAACGACCCGAAACCGTGGGGTGCCTCGCAGGTGCTGGATCAGGTGTTGCTTGACCTGTATCGCCAGCCGAAGCTGGCTGGCAGTACAGCGGCCAACTGACGCCAGCTGCCACTCAGCCGGGCCCGATTGCGCAGTCGATGCAGGAGCGGCTTTGCGTCCCGAAAGGGCCGCAAAGCGGCCCCCACGCCGACCGCGCGCACGGTTTTATACCAGCTCCCCCTCCACCCGGTCCCGCCCGGCCTGTTTGGCCGCATACACGCCGGCGTCGGCGCGCAACAGCAAGGCATCGGCGCCTTCGCCCGACCGCCAGCCCGCCACACCGAAGCTTGCAGTCACCTGGCCCACGCCTTCCACCGGTACATTGCGCACCCCTTGCCATAACTCCAGCGCCAGCAGCCGGGCCTGATCGGCATCGCTGCCCGGGCAAAGCACCATGAACTCTTCCCCGCCCAAGCGGCAGAACACATCGGTACGGCGCAAACGCTGAGCGATGCGCTGGCAGAGGCTACGCAGCACCCGGTCGCCGACAGCATGGCCGAAGCGGTCGTTGATGCGCTTGAAGTGATCGATGTCGAGCATGATCACCGCCAGCGGCAAGCCATCGCGCTGGGCCCTTTCCAGTTCGATCTTGAGCCGCTCCTGAAAATAGCGACGGTTATGGATACCGGTCAGCGAGTCGGTGACCGACAGCGCCCGCAACTCTTCCTCCACGCCCTTCAGGTCGGAGATGTCAGTCAGGTAGCCATGCCACAGGGTGCAGCCCTGCTCGCCCACTTCCGGGGTCGCCTCGCCACGCACCCAGCGCATTCCGGCCCGTGGCAGGCAGACTCGATACTCCTCGCGCCAGGGTGACAAGTGTTCGGCCGAATAGCGCACCGAGCGGCGCACGCGTTCCAGGTCATCGGGGTGGATACGCTCGAACACCGCCGAGGCATCCTCACGCAACTGCATCAGGTCGATCTCATAAATGTCATACAGGCCCATGCTGGCGTATGGAAAACACGAATGGCCGTTGGCATCCAGGCGATATTGGTAGATACCGCCCGGCACCTCGGCGCTGAGCTTTTCCAGCAACCGGTCACGCGCTGCCAACGCCTCATGCACCCGGCGCCGCTCGGTCACGTCAATGCAGATGGCCAGGTAGCCAACCCACAACCCCTGTTCGTCGAGCATGGCAGTCACCAGCATGTTGGCGACCAGCTGGCTGCCATCGGCCCGTAGCAAGGTCCACTCGCCAGGCTCGGCCCCGTGCTCCTGCACCGTTTCAGCGAACATCGCCTGGCCGCCAGGAATGGCGCGGCCAAAACGCAAGCTCAAGGCCTGGGCACGCAGGTTCAGCTCCTCCGGCAGTACCAGGTCTTCAAGGCGCAAGCGGCCGATCGCTTCGCTGGCCGCGTAACCGAGCATGCGTTCGGCACCGGCGTTGAACGTGCTGACCACCCCCTTGAGGTTGGTGGCGATGATCGCCACCTGGGTCGCGGCATCCAGCACACTGCGCAGTTGGTTGTGGGTGCCACGCAACGACTGCTCGCTGACCTGCAACTCGGCAGTACGCTGAGCGACCAGGGCCAGGGCGCGCTGACGCTGGCTGAACAGGCTGTAGAGCAGCACGCTGAGCAACAGGCTCAACAGTCCGCCCAACAAACCGACCGCCATCACCGCCGAGGAGCGGTTCGCCTGCGCGAACGCCTGGCTTGGCTGAATGCTCAGCTGGAAATGGTGATCGGCCAGGCGCAACAACTGATTGCTGGCCAGGGCCAAGGGCGCGACCGGATTTTGCGAATCGAACATCACGACGGGGCCTTGTAACCCGGACGGGTCCGTGATGCGCACGACCAGGTTGTCATCAACCGCTACCGGTCGACCGTCGCTGACCAGCTCGCGCATGCTCAGCAACGCCATCACATAGCCCACTGCCGCACCGCGGGGGTCGGCATCGGAAAATACCGGCGCTACCATCAGCAGGCCGCGCCCTGCCGATTGGGTATCGAACAGGGCCAATGGCTCGGACACCGCCATGCTGCCCGGCGCCAGCGCCCGCGCCAGGGCCGCCTGGGGCCCGCTTTGACCAGCGAGGTCCAGGCCATAAGGCAACCCGGGCCGTTCGCTCGATTGGGTATAGAGCACCGGGAAGTAATGGTCGCGCTGCGAAGCCGGGCGCCATTGGCCTTGCGCGTCCTGGTCACGGATCACATAGCCTGGGCCGGTATGGGCACTGGCCAGGCGCTCGAATTCGGCGCGTTGCGCAGCCTCGACGCGCGGCGCCCAGGCATAGGCCAAGGTGCGTTGCAGCAGTGGTCGGGCATAGCCGTCGAATTCGCGCGGGGTGATCTCGCTGGAAAAACTGAAGAACCGCCGCAGCCCATCCAGGCGCTGCTGCTGTTCGTCAAAGCGCTCGGCAATACGGCTGGCGCGCTCGCTGGCCAGCAGCTCGAAGCGCTGGCGCAGCTGCTGTTTATAGAAGGTGTGCGCGGCAAATGCCAAGGCAGCGGTCAACAAGCCGCCCGCCACCAGTGCAATCAGCGCCATCGCCCACGCGGACGCCCTCTCTGTGCACAAGCCAAGCAACCGCGCACGCACGCCACACTTTGACATACACCCATCTCGTCACGTCAGCGTCCTGCGGATTATCTTGCCCTGCCCTCAGTTATAGCTATTGGCCATTATCCGTGCAATGTACCTCGTCGCCTCAACGAAGCTGCAAACGCCAGGCGCGATGGATACGGTTGTTACGGGCGAAGTCCGGGTCCAGGGTCTGGGCGCTGATTTCTTCCACCACGTAACGCGCCATCAGGTGCTCGTCCAGCTGGAACTTGCGGAAGTTGTTGGAGAAATACAGCACGCCCCCCGGCGCCAGACGGGCCATGGCCAGGTCCAACAGCTGCACATGGTCACGCTGCACGTCGAATACGCCTTCCATACGCTTGGAGTTGGAGAAGGTTGGCGGGTCGATGAAGATCAGGTCGTAGCTGTCACGGTTACCTTCCAGCCAGGCCATTACATCGCTCTGCTCCAGGCGGTTGCGCTCGGAATAGCCATTGAGCGCCAGGTTACGCCGTGCCCAGTCCAGGTAGGTTTTCGACAGGTCGACGCTGGTGGTGCTGCGCGCACCGCCCTTGGCCGCGTGCACGGTGGCCGTGGCAGTGTAGCAGAACAGGTTGAGGAAGCGCTTGCCGGCAGCCTCACGCTGGATGCGCATACGCATCGGGCGGTGGTCGAGGAACAGCCCGGTATCCAGGTAGTCGGTGAGGTTGACCAGCAGCTTGACGCCTCCTTCGTTCACCTCCTGGAAGCGGCCCTCGGTAGCCTGGCGTTCGTACTGGCGCGTGCCGCTCTGCCGCTCGCGACGCTTGAGCACTACACGCTGCGGCGAAATGCCCAGCGCCTGCGGGATGGCAGCCAGTGCATCGAGCAGACGGGCCTGAGCCTTGTCCGGGTCGACCGAACGTGGTGCGGCGTATTCCTGCACGTGTACCCAGTCCTGGTACAGGTCGACCGCCAGGGCATATTCAGGCATGTCGGCATCGTACAGGCGGTAGCAGTCGATCTGCTCGCGACGGGCCCACTTGCCCAGTTGCTTGAGGTTCTTCTGCAGGCGGTTGGCAAACATCTGCGCCCCTTCCGATAGCCGCGCGGGCTCGCTGGCCTGCGGCACCTGCTGGCGGGCTTCGGTGCCTTCAGGCTGCGCTTCGCGGCGTTCACCGGTGACGAACTGGTCAGGCTGCACCTTGAACAGCAGCAGCTTGCATGGCAATGCGCCGTTCCAGAACGCGTACTGCTTGTGGCTACGAATGCCCATGCGCTTGCCCAGTTGCGGCGCACCAGTGAATACCGCTGCTTCCCAGCCCATGCAGGCCTGGCGCAGGCGCTCGCCCAGATTCTGATAGAGGTACAGCAGGCTGGCTTCGTCACCCAGACGCTCACCGTAGGGCGGGTTGCTGATGACCAGGCCTTTCTGGTTCTGGTCCGGGCGTGGCTCGAAGGTGCTGACTTCGCCCTGGTAGATCTTCACCCAGTCGCCAAGGCCGGCACGCTCGACGTTGTTGCGGCCCGGCTGGATCAGCCGCGGGTCAGCCTCGTAGCCACGGATCCACAGCGGTGGCTTGGCCAGGCCGGCCTGCGCGCGCGCCTGCGCTTCGTCATGCACCTTGCGCCACAACGCCGGCACATGGCCGAGCCAGGCACTGAAGCCCCAGCGTTCGCGCTTGAGGTTGGGGGCAATATCGGCGGCGATCATCGCTGCCTCGACCAGGAAGGTACCCACACCGCACATCGGGTCGGCCAGCGCACCACCTTCGGCCGCGATACGCGGCCAGCCAGCACGGATCAGCACCGCCGCCGCCAGGTTTTCCTTCAGCGGCGCGGCGCCTTGCTGCAGGCGGTAGCCACGCTGGTGCAGGCTGTGCCCGGACAGGTCGAGGGACAGAATGGCCTCGCCGCGGTCCAGGCGCAGGTGCACGCGCACGTCAGGGTCGATCTTTTCCACGGACGGGCGCAGGCCTTCGCGGTTACGCAGCTTGTCGACGATCGCATCCTTGACCTTCAGCGCACCGAAGTGGGTATTGTCGATGCCAGAGCCATGGCCGCTGAACTCCACAGCCAGGGTGCCGTCGGCTGCCAGGTGGTCAGCCCAGTCGACCGCGTGCACACCGTCGTAAAGGTCGTCGGCGTTCTTCATCGAGAAGCGCTTGAGCACCAGCAATACGCGGTTGGCCAGACGTGACCAGACACACAGGCGGTAAGCAGTTTCCATGTCGGCGGCGCCGCGAATGGCCGAGGTGTGCTCGCGCACCTCGTCAAGGCCGAGGCCCCTGGCCTCTTCGGCGAGCAGGCTTTCAAGGCCTTTGGGACAGGTGAGGTAAAGTTCGAAACGGTCCGACATGAGTATTCCAGCGCCTTGGGCTATTTGACTGACGGGGCGACGCATCGCCCCGCGATGTTTGCCCGTACACCTTTCCAGCAGGCGTGCGGGTGGCTTTCTGCGGCACACAACGCGCTGCAGAAAAGCCGGGCCGCCTGACCGATCCGTGCCTGGCCCAGTGGCAAAGACAGCTTAGATCATCAGGCAGTACGCGTAATTCTGGCGATCTGCGGGCCAATGTGACCCTTCGTCGCATTTCAAATTATTTCTGTCATCCGCAAACAACGCTGGCGAAATGACGTCAAAGAACGGCAAACCCCGATCATTGCAGGGCTAAACACCAAATAAGGTTGAGTCGCATTTATTTACTTATCCCCTCACCCTTGGAAAGGTTACGTGCTTATGACAAATCGATCATTCACACCGTGACTCGCATTCGATAGAACTGGTCTCAGGCCGCTTCGCAACGAGGCGGCACTTTCAGCTCGCCACGCCGGCAGCGAGCGCAAACCGGCAGAACGACTCTGCCCGGCCTCGGAGAGGCCGACGGGACATTACAGTCAACAAGTGAGGGCAACACCCTATGAGAAGACTTAAGCGTGATCCGTTGGAAAGAGCATATTCACGTGGCTACCAATACGGGGTCACCGGCAAATCCCGCGAACTTTGCCCCTTCAATCTTCCTTCTGTTCGCCAAGCCTGGATCAACGGCTGGCGTGAAGGTCGCGGTGATAACTGGGACGGAATGACTGGCACCGCTGGCATCCATAGACTCAACGAAAATCACGCCGTTGGCTGAACGAGGACACTGAATTCGATTTACCATGCACGCCCCATCCGGGCGGCGGGCTAAGGCCCAGGGGCCCCTTGAAGGGGCCCTTTTTATGCCTTGGCAAACCTCATCAGCTGTACCAACACTCCCCCTGCAGGGGCGGGCTGGTGAGGTTACCGCGGCATTGCCGCGATAGCATCCACCGCTTCGCGAATCAGCGCCGGCCCTTTGTAAATGAAGCCCGAGTAGATCTGCACCAGGCTCGCCCCGGCTGCGATCTTCTCGGCAGCATGACGGCCTTCGGTGATGCCCCCAGCGGCAATGATCGGCAACTTGCCGCCCAGCTCACCTGCCAGCACCTTGACGATATGGGTGCTCTTCTCCAGCACCGGTGCGCCCGACAGGCCGCCCGCCTCGCCACCGTACGGCAATGCTTCGACACCTTCACGGCCCAGCGTGGTGTTGGTGGCGATCACCGCATCCATGCCCGACTCCATCAGCGCGGCGGCCACCAGCGCCGTTTCTTCGTCGCTCATGTCCGGCGCGATCTTGATTGCCAGGGGCACGCGCTTGCCATGTGCACCGGCCAGTTGTTCGCGGCGCTCGGCCAGGGCGTCGAGCAACTGCTTGAGCGAGTCGCCGAACTGCAGGCTGCGCAGGCCCGGGGTATTGGGCGAGCTGACGTTGACCGTGATGTAGCTGGCGGCGGTGTAGACCTTGTCCAGGCAGATCAGGTAGTCATCGACGGCACGTTCGACCGGGGTATCGAAGTTCTTGCCGATGTTGATGCCCAGCACCCCCTTGTAGCGCGAGGCGCGTACGCGCTCGAGCAGGTGATCAACGCCCAGGTTGTTGAAGCCCATGCGGTTGATGATGGCCGTGGCTTCCGGCAGGCGGAACAACCGGGGCTTGGGGTTGCCAGGCTGCGGACGCGGGGTGACAGTGCCGATTTCGACAAAACCGAAGCCCAGCTGGGCGAAGCCGTCGATGGCCGCGCCGTTCTTGTCCAGGCCAGCTGCCAGCCCCACCGGGTTGGCGAAGTTCAAGCCCATGACCGAAACCGGCAATGACGCCGGTTGCTTGCACAGCATGCCGTTGAGGCCCAAACGGCCACCGGCGCCGATCAGGTCCAGGGACAGGTCGTGGGAAGTTTCCGGGGAAAGCTTGAACAGCAGCTGGCGGGCCAGGGTATACATGGGCGGGCAAGGCTCAGGGTGAGTGAGGGGGCGATTATAGCCAGCGCGGGGCTGACAGGACAGCAAATCGTGGAGCGCTTGGCACATCGGTTGCACCCGTTCAGCCCACAGCCTTATCAGTAAGGGCGAGGACTCTTGTGAACACTGTACCCCGAGCAACGCCCCTGGCCTGGGTCAACGGCAGCGACGCGCCGGAAAAAACCAGCCTGAACATCGGCTACATGGCCCTGACCGACTGCGCCTCGGTCGTGGTCGCCGCCACCCAGGGCTTTGCCCAGCAGCACGGCCTTACCCTCAACCTCCAGCGCCAGGGCTCGTGGGCCGGGCTGCGCGACAAGCTGGTCAGCGGCGAACTGGACGCCGCGCATTGCCTGTATGGCCTGGTCTACGCCGTGCACCTGGGCATTGGCGGCGTACCTGCCAGCGACATGGCCGTGCTAATGGGGCTGAACCAGAATGCCCAGGCTATCAACCTGTCCCCTGCCTTGCAGCGCAAGGGCGTGACCAACCCTGAGGCACTGGCGCGTCTGGTGCACCAGCATGGCGCACGCCTGACGTTCGCCCAGACCTTCCCCACCGGCACCCACGCCATGTGGCTGTATTACTGGCTGGCCAGCCAGGGCATTCACCCGCTGCGCGACGTCGACAGCGTAGTGGTGCCACCGGCGCAGATGGCTGCACACCTCCAGGCCGGGCGCATTGACGGTTTCTGCGTCGGCGAGCCCTGGGCCGCCGACGCCGTGGCCAAAGGCCAAGGCTTCACCCTGGCCACCAGCCAGTCGATCTGGCCGGATCACCCGGAAAAGGTCCTGGCCTGCGCCCGCGTCTTTGCCGAGCAATACCCCAACAGCGCCCGTGCGCTGATCAAGGCGATCCTCACCGCCAGCCGGTTCATCGAGCAAAGCCCGGAAAACCGCCGCAGCACCGCGCAACTGCTCAGCGCAAGCGCCTACCTGGACACCCCGCTGGACAGCATAGCCCCCCGCCTGCTCGGCCATTATGAGGATGGCCTGGGCAACCAGTGGCAAGACCCACACGCCCTGCGCCTGTTCGACCAAGGCCGGGCCAACCTGCCCTACCTGTCCGACGGTATGTGGTTCATGACCCAGTTCCGCCGCTGGGGCCTGCTGCGCGAAGACCCCGACTACCTCGGCGTGGCCCGGCATGTCCAGCAACTGCAGTTGTACAGCGAGGCCGCACAGAGCCTGGGCATCGCTTGCCCAGGCCAACCGATGCGCAGCAGCCTGCTGATCGATGGCTCCCGCTGGGACGGCAGCGACCCCTTCGGCTATGCCCGCAGTTTCAGCTTGCATGCCTTGGGCGACCTGCCCGATGCCCGTGTCGGCGCGTGAGGGGGACGAACATGTTGCGCATCCTGCTGATCGACGACACCCAGAGCAAGCTCGGTCGCCTCAGGGCGGCGTTGAGTGAGGCCGGCTTCGAGATCATCGAAGCCCCAGACCTGACCATCGACCTGCCCGCCTGCGTCGAAACGGTGCGCCCGGACGTGGTGCTGATCGATACCGACTCGCCAGACCGCGATGTGATGGAACAGGTAGTGCTGGTCAGCCGTGACCAGCCGCGGCCCATCGTGTTGTTCACGGACGAGCACGACCCCGGGATGATGCGCCAGGCGATCCAGGCAGGGGTCAGTGCCTATATCGTCGAAGGCATCCATGCTGCGCGGCTGCAGCCGATCCTGGACGTGGCCATGGCCCGCTTCGAAAGCGACCAGGCACTGAAGGCGCAGTTGCTGGCGCGCGACCAGCAATTGGCCGAACGCAAGCGCATCGAGCAGGCCAAGGGTTTGCTGATGAAGATGAAGGATTGCAACGAAGAGCAGGCCTATACCCTGATGCGTCGCCAGGCCATGAGCCGGCAGCAGAAGCTGATCCAGGTGGCCGAACAGATCATTGCCATGCATGAGATGCTCGGCTGATGCGCTGAAAATCTCAAGCCAGCCCCACCAGAAGTTGGCCCATCTCTTGCTCAACAAATTTCACCGGTAGCCAACGGCGGTTACCCCACTTGAATCCCGACAAAGACGTCGCTCTCCCCTCCACACCCATGGAGCGGGTAGCGGCGTCTTTTTCGTTCCGTTGTACTACCGAGTGAGGTGTTCGATGAGTGCCAGCTTCTGGAAATCCGGGCATGTGCCCACGCTGTTCGCCGCGTTTCTGTACTTCGACCTCAGCTTCATGGTCTGGTACCTGCTGGGCCCGTTGGCGGTGCAGATTGCTGCCGACCTGCAACTGAGCGCACAACAACGGGGCCTGATGGTGGCCACGCCGATCCTGGCCGGGGCGATTCTGCGCTTCGCCATGGGCGTTCTGGTCGACCGCCTGTCGCCCAAGACGGCTGGCCTGATCGGCCAGGTGGTGGTCATCGTCGCCCTCGCCGCAGCCTGGTACCTTGGCGTTCACAGCTATGAACAGGCCCTGCTGCTAGGTGTTTTCCTGGGCTTTGCCGGTGCGTCCTTCGCCGTCTCGCTGCCGCTGGCCTCACAGTGGTACCCGCCACAGCACCAAGGCAAGGCCATGGGCATCGCCGGCGCCGGCAACTCCGGCACGGTGTTCGCGGCCTTGCTGGCACCGGCACTGGCAGCGGGCTTTGGCTGGAACAATGTGTTCGGCTTTGCGCTGATCCCGCTGTCACTGGCGCTGGTGGTGTTCGCCCTGTTGGCGCGCAATGCCCCGCAACGGCCCAAGCCGAAAGCCATGGCCGACTACCTCAAGGCACTGGGCGACCGTGACAGCTGGTGGTTCATGTTTTTCTACAGCGTTACCTTCGGCGGCTTCATCGGCCTGGCCAGTGCCCTGCCCGGCTACTTCAGTGACCAGTACGGCCTGAGCCCGGTCACCGCCGGCTACTACACCGCCGCTTGCGTGTTCGCCGGCAGCCTGATGCGCCCGCTCGGCGGCGCCCTGGCTGACCGTTTTGGCGGCATCCGCACCCTGCTGGGCATGTACGGCGTCGCCGCCATCTGCATTGCCGCAGTCGGCTTCAACCTGCCCTCTGCCGCAGCCGCACTGGCGCTGTTCGTCAGCGCCATGCTCGGCCTGGGTGCCGGCAATGGCGCAGTGTTCCAACTGGTGCCACAACGCTTCCGCCAAGAGATCGGGGTAATGACCGGCCTGATCGGCATGGCCGGGGGCATCGGCGGCTTCCTGCTGGCGGCCGGGCTTGGCACCATCAAACAGCACACTGGCGATTACCAACTGGGGCTGTGGCTGTTCGCCAGCCTGGGCCTGCTGGCCTGGTTCGGCCTGCACGGGGTGAAACAGCGCTGGCGCACCACCTGGGGCTCGGCTGCAGTCACTGCAGCGCGGGTCTGAGGCACGCCGATGAGCCTGCTACTGAGCTTTGCCCAGGCCAGCGCCACCGGGCCGCGCGCGGAAAACCAGGACGCCCTGCGCCTGGTGACGCCGGCACCAGAACTGGCCGCCAGCAAAGGCTACCTGTTCGCCTTGGCCGACGGCGTCAGCCAATGTGCCGACGGCGGCCTGGCGGCGCGCGCCAGCCTGCAGGCACTGGCCCTGGATTACTACGCCACCCCGGCCACCTGGAGCGTGGCCCAGGCCCTCGACCGCCTGCTGCTGGCGCAAAACCGCTGGTTGCGCGCCCAGGGCAGCGGCCAGCCGTTGCTGACCACGCTTAGCGCGCTGGTGTTGCGCGGCCGGCGCTTTACCTTGGCCCATGTAGGCGACTGCCGGGTGTACCGCTGGCACGAGGGGAACCTGCAATGCCTGAGCGAAGACCATGTATGGGACCAACCGGGCATGCAGCATGTACTGAAACGGGCACTGGGCCTGGACCAGCACCTGCTGGTGGACTACCTGGAAGGCGAGCTGCAACCGGGCGAATGTTTTCTGCTGCTTAGCGACGGGGTCTGGGCCAGCCTGGGCGAACAGCACATCCAGGCCGTGCTGCGCGAGCAAACTGACCTGCAACTGGCCGCCGACACCCTGGTGGCCAGTGCCCACCTCAACGGCAGCAAAGACAACGCCAGCGCCTTGCTGGTACAAGTCGAGCAACTGGGCACGGCCAACCTGGGCGATACCCTGGCGCAACTGCAACAATGGCCAGTGCCCGGCGCGCTGCGCGAAGGCCAGGTGATCGACGGCTGGCAGGTCGAAACATTGCATGCGCACAGCCGCCAGTCCTTGCTGTACAAAGTGCGCGATAGCCAGAACCAGCCTTGGCTGCTCAAGACCCTGCCCACTGCACGTGAACAGGAACCGGGGGCGGCGCAAGGGCTGTTGCTGGAAGAGTGGTTTCTGCGCCGCATCGCCGGCCGGCACTTCCCCGAGCTACACGCCGCCAGTCAGCGCCAGCACCTGTACTACGTAATGCGCGAATATCCCGGCCAGAACCTGGCGGCGTTGCTGGCCGAACAAGGCCCGCTGCCCCTGCCGCAATGGCTGGAAGTCGCCCGGCAACTGCTGCAGGCAGTCGGTGTGCTGCATCGGCGCAACTTGCTGCACCGCGACATCAAGCCAGACAACCTGCACCTGGGCCGTGATGGCCAGCTGCGCCTGCTGGACTTCGGCCTGGCTTATTGCCCAGGCCTGTCCGAATACCCGCTGCACGAGCTGCCGGGCACGCCCTCGTACATCGCCCCGGAAGCATTCGAAGGCCACCCGCCCAGCCCGCGTCAGGACTTGTATGCAGTGGGCGTGACCCTGTACCACCTGCTGACCGGACACTACCCGTACGGCGAGGTAGAGGCTTTCCAGCGCCCGCGCTTCGGCCAGCCGGTCAACGCCGCGCGCTACCGACCCGACCTGCCGGAATGGCTGCAGCACAACCTGCTGCAGGCTGTGGCGAGCGACCCGACGCAGCGCTTCGAAACCGCCGAACACTGGTTGCTGCTGCTCGAGCGTGGCGACCGCCAGGAACTGCCCAGTCGCCCCCGGCCGCTGCTGGAGCGCGAGCCGCTGAAGGTGTGGCGCACCCTGGCCCTGTTGTCGTTGCTGATCAATCTGATACTGCTGTTCACCCTGCTCAAGGGCTGAACGCGCCTTGCCGATGAGGAAACGCTGATGAATGCAAAAGTATGGCTGGTCGGTGCCGGCCCTGGTGACCCTGAACTGCTCACCCTCAAGGCAGTGCGTGCGTTGCAGCAAGCCGCCGTGGTCATGGTCGACGACCTCGTCAACCCGGCAGTGCTCGAGCATTGCCCGCAGGCCCGGGTAATGACCGTGGGCAAGCGCGGCGGCTGCCGCTCTACACCGCAAGCGTTCATTCAGCGCCTGATGCTGCGCCACGCGCAACAGGGCCGTTGCGTGGTGCGGCTCAAGGGCGGCGACCCTTGCATTTTCGGCCGTGGCGGTGAAGAGGCGCTGTGGTTGCAAGGGCATGGCATCGAAGTGGAGGTGATCAATGGCATCACCGCCGGCCTGGCCGGGGCCACCCAATGCGGGATCCCCCTGACTTCACGGGGCGTGAGCCGAGGGGTGACGCTGGTGACGGCGCACACCCAGGACGATAGCGAGCTGAACTGGGCGGCCTTGGCTCAGGGCGGGACAACGCTGGTGGTCTACATGGGAGTGGCGCGGCTGGAACAAGTGCGCCAAGGATTGCTGGCGGGGGGCATGGCGCCGGAAATGCCGGTGGCGATGATCGAAAATGCCTCGTTGCCGCAGCAGCGGGAGTGCAGAAGCGATGTGCAGGGAATGGTGGAAGCTGCGCGGGCGTTTGGTTTGCGTAGCCCGGCAATCCTGGTGATTGGGGAGGTGGTTGGGGAGCAGCAGGCTGTGGGGCGGATCGCAATCGCAGGCTGACCGCAGGAGCGGCCTTCAGGGCCGGTTAAAACCCAGGCAAAGAAAAACCCGGCCGAGGCCGGGTTTTTCATGAAGCTTCAAACCAATTACTTGGCCTGGGCTTCTACCTGAGCTTCAACGCGACGGTTGACAGCACGGCCTTCTTCGGTGGCGTTGTCAGCAACCGGACGGGTTTCGCCGTAGCCAACCGAGTCAACACGGCTGGATTCTACGCCGTACTGCTGGGTCAGCACTTGCTTGACAGCGTTGGCACGACGCTCGGACAGCTTCTGGTTGTAAGCGTCTGGACCCACGGAGTCAGTGTGACCTTCAACCACGGTGGTGGTTTGTGGGTACTGCTTCATGAAGTCAGCCAGGTTTTTGATGTCGCCGTAGCTGTTAGGCTTGACGACCGACTTGTCGAAGTCGAACTTGACGTCCAGCTCAACGCGAACGACTTCGGCAACAGCCGGGCAGCCGTCGGCGTCAACGGTAACGTTGGCCGGGGTGTCTGGGCACTTGTCGACGTTGTCGCACACGCCGTCGTTGTCGGAGTCGGAGCAGACTTCAGCAACTGGAGCAGGAGCAGCTTCAGCTTGCTTCGGGCTACCGCCGAAGTTCAGGCCAACACCAACGCTCGGGGCCCACTCGGTGTCACCCTGGTCGATGTTGTACTGAGCTTCTACGCCGGCACGGGCATAGAACATGTCGGTGATGTACCACTTGGCGCCAGCGCCAACGTTGGCGAAGGTGGAGTGGTCACGACCGCCACGGCCGGTCTGGCCCAGCGACTGGTGCGAGAAACCAGCGGAAACGTACGGACGGATGGCGTCGTACGGGTTGTTGAAGTGGTAAACGGCGTCCAGGGCGGTGTTCGAGCCCTTGATGTTCTTGCCGTCTTCGCCACGAGCGTTGTGTACTTCGTCGTAGCCCAGACGCAGCTCAACGTCGTCGGTCAGGAAGTAACCGATCGAGCCGCCGAACAGGTTGCCGTCGTTCTTGAAGTCGCGCTGGCTGTCGAAGAATTCTTTCTTGTAGAAGATTTCAGTCTCGACGGCGCCTTGACCTTGTGCCATAGCGCCAATCGAAGTGGCGGCTACAAGCGAACCAATGGCCAAGCCCAAGGTGTTTTTCAATTTCATCCGTTAAATCCCCATCTGGTGATAGTTAAGCAGTCCCACCACAAACAAGAGGGACAACTCGACGGCGAGTCTAGCAGAACTCGCCGGTTCGTTAGAGATATTTGCACGCCACTAAGTTTCATCAAGGCCGGCAAATTTCTCCCGAAGCTTGTCTAGCGCGCGCTTGTAACGCATTTTCGTCGCGCTCAGGCCCATGTGCATGATGTCGGCAATTTCCTGGAACTCCAGCTCTGCGACAAATCGCAGCACCAGAATTTCCCGGTCAATCGGGTTCACATGCACCAGCCACTTGTCCAGCCCGCCTTTTTCTTCCGGCTTTGGAGCCTTGTCTTCGGACGCCTCTTCAACAGGGTCCAGACTCAAGGCATCCATCAACCGACGTTTGCGGCGCTCCTTGCGGTACTGGGTAATGCACTCGTTGTAGGTGATGCTGTAGAGCCAGGTCTTGAACTTCGACTTACCCTCGAAGTTTTTCAGCCCGTACAGCACTTTCAGCATCACTTCCTGACAGACATCGTCCGCGTCACGGTCGTTCCCCAGATAACGCGCACAGACGTTGAACAGGGTCCGTTGGTAGCGCCGCATGAGCTCTTCATAGGCGCGGGTAACGTGGTACAGCTCCTCATGCGAACGCGCCACCAACTCTTCGTCTGTGAGCTCGCGGGGGTCATAGCGCATGGGCGGCGAATGAACTTTATTCAAAACGGATCTGGCCGACAGTCAGGTCAATGTCGCCGCGCGACCCCGTGGGTCGAATTTCGCGGCGGCATACATTAACAGCTTTTGTGCGGTTAGCGGCTATTGACGCGCTGTTCAAGCAGCTCGCGGTTAGCCAGCGACACCATTTCGCCATCATCGGTCAGCAGCGTCGTCTTCACCGTACCGATCTCCTCGATATGCCCTTCGACCTCTCCAATCCGCACCTGCTGGCCCACTTGGTACAGCTCGCGCACGTAGATGCCGGCAAGGATCTGCCCGGCAATTTCGCGACTGCCAAGGCCCATGGCCAAGGCAACGGCCAGACCAACGGTAATCAGCCCGATAACGATGACGTGGTTCAGCAGGTCGGTTTTCACTTCAAGCTGGCTGATGGCCACCGAGATGCTGATGATGATCACAAGGCCTTGGGTAATACGCCCCAGACCCGCCGAGTATTCCAGGCCGATACCTTCGGCAGCGCCACGCACCAGGCCGTTGGCCACCTGCGCCAGCAGCACGCCGGCCAGCAGCACCAGGGCCGCGCCGAACACCTTGGGCAAGTACAGGGCAAGCATGTCGAGGGTTGCCGAAACCCGCTCAAGGCCCAACGATTCGGCGGCCGAGACCAGGAAGATGAGCAGCACGAACCAATAGACGATCTTGCCGATCAGGGTCGAGATCGGCACCTGGATACCGCCGCGACCGAGCATTTTGGTGAGGCCGGTGCCGGCCATCAGGCGGTCCAGGCCAAATTTGGCCAACAATTTGGACAGCAGCGTGTCGAGCAGCTTGGCCACCACGAAACCGAGCAGCACCACGACCAGCGCGCCGAACAGGTTGGGGATGAAGTTCGCTACCTTGGTCCAAAGGGCAGTCATCGCGGTGACCAGGCTCTGGGTCCAGAGATCGAGTTCCATATTCAATCGGCCTTATCTGCTTTGCTGCCGGTGGCAGCGTTGCGGGAAGAGTGTCGACGCACCGGCGCAACATGCGCCGAGCCATTGTTCACGGCAATCAGCAGCGCCTGGCTCCAGCGGCCAAGCAGGCTGAACAGATCACCCGCGCCAACCTGGCGGTTGGCGGTTTTCAGCACGCGACCCAGGCAAGCGGCGTCGTCCCGGTCGTCCCGGTCATTGCCGGAGGGTGACGCCTTGAGCAGGTCGCGCAGGGATTCTTCAAACGGATCGTGCATGGGCACCTCGCGCAGTGTCAGCAAGAGACGAGATGGCCGGGCGACGGGTCACACATCCTGTTGGCACGAAGGTTTCAAATTGCACAACTATACCCACCGCAACCGCCGGAACAGCCACCACTGCCCCACGGCCAACCCCAGCACGACGATGCAGGCGGACAGGAAGCCCAAAGGGTTTTCCGCCCCGGGGATGCCGCCGACATTGATGCCCAGCAGCCCGGTGACGAAGCTCATGGGCAGGAAGATGCAGGTGATGATGCCAAAGCGGTACATGGTGCGGTTCATCCGCTCGCTACGCCGCCGGTCCTCGCTTTCCAGTACCAGCGCAGCGCGTTCGCGGGCCAGTTCCAGCTCTTCGAGGTAGCGGATCAGGCTGTTGTTGAGTTCATTCCAGTAATCGGCGTCGGCATTGGCGAACCAGCTCCATCTGCTGCGCGACAACTGCGCGTAGATTTCCCGTTGCGGGGCGAGAAAGCGGCGCAAGCCAGCGGCACGGCGGCGGATCTGCTGCAGGCTGCCCTGCTCCGGGGTGTACCGCTCGTCGGATTCGACCTTTTCTTCCTCCAGGTCGACGAGCTCGGCCAGGTCGCTGACCAGGCCCTGGACCTTTTCGGTCAGCAACTCACCCATCAACAACAACAGTTCCGAGGCCGATTTCGGTCCCCTGCCCTGTTCCAGCAACTGGAGAATTTCATCGCTGGCGCGCAACGGCCGCAGGCGCAGCGAGATAACCCGCTGCGCCTCGGCGAAGATGCGTACCGAAACCATGTCTTCGGGCTCGGCACCCGGGTTGAGGTTGACCCCCCGCAGGAACAGCAACAGCTGTTCGTCCGCCATGGGCAGCAGGCGCGGCCGGGTGTTTTCTTCCAGCAGCAGCTCGCAGGCGAACTCGCTCAGGCCGCTGTCGTGCAGCAGCCAGGAACGGGTTTGCGGATGGCTGCGGTCCCAGTGCAGCCACAGGCTCTGCTCCGGTTGCAACTGCAGGTCGTCCAGTTCGGTACGGGCAATCGAGCGCGCGCCACCTTTGCCATCGAGCACCAGGGCATGCACCAGCCCCCACTGCGCGTTGTCTTCCTCGAACATCAAAGCTCCATCAGCGCGTGCGGCGCATTACTCCGGCATTTTCAGCGGGCTTGGCGAGACCAGCACGCCATTGTTGTCGGCATATACATACTCACCCGGGCGGAAGGTGACCCCGGCGAAGGTGACCACCACGTTGAGATCGCCGATACCGCGCTTGTCAGTCTTCATTGGGTGGCTGGCCAGGGCCTGCACGCCAACGTCGGTCTGGATCAGCACGTCGACATCACGCACGCAGCCGTAGATCACCAAGCCTTCCCAACCGTTTTTTGCGGCTTTTTCGGCGAGCATGTCGCCGAGCAGCGCACGGCGCAGCGACCCCCCGCCATCGACCACCAGCACTTTGCCCTTGCCGTCGAGTTCGACCTGCTCCTTGACCAGCGAATTGTCCTCGAAACACTTGATGGTAACGATCTGGCCACCGAACGAATCGCGGCCACCGAAATTGCTGAACATCGGTTCCAGCACTTGCACCAGGTCCGGGTAGGCGTCACACAGGTCGGGCGTTACGTAATGCTGCATGGGAAGCTCCTGTCAGTCACAACGAAAGCGGGTATCGGCCAAGGCTACACCTTGGAGGCTGTCGTAGTCATCCGGGACCGGGCAGTCATTTGTATTCATCCTGTACCGGTCCTTCCACGCGGGACCGCACCTGCACAGGAACGCGCCGCTATCCAGCGTAAGAGTGGGTTTACCCGCGAATACGGTGGCGGCGTCAACAGTGAACGGCGGGTGGAGATTGGCCAGCAGGCCCGGCCCTTTCG